>JAAUQT010000030.1 GCA_012033495.1 Cyanobacteria bacterium RM1_2_2
TAATCTCGCTCAAGCAGAGGCTTCGTGAACGCTTTCGACGTTGCAGCCCATTGCCAAGCAGTTGACGTTCCCATTGAGGTTCAAAGGTGCGGCAAAAGTCATCGACGGAGCAGAACAGGTCTTCTAAACTAAACATGGGGCAGTAGATGGATGAGAAATCACTACTTTCAGCCTATCTGCTTTGCCCCTCTCTTATCCCGAACTGACGTGATTTTAGTGTCTGACCAGTTAAACATTCATTGAGTTGCCTCCTTGTATGAAGCGTTTCCCCCAGCAACCGCCCGTCGCTTAGCCACTCGTTTGGACATTCATCACACACCGAAGCATGGAAGTTGGCTCAATATCGCTGAAAACGAGCTATCGGCATTGACTCGACAATGCTTAGACAGGCGAATTCCAGACCGAGAAACGTTAGAGCAAGAAACAACTGCTTGGTATCAGCAACGGAATCAATCACAAAAGTCAGTGGATTGGCAATTCACAACAGCAGATGCTCGTATTCGGCTCAAGCGTCTTTACCCACAAATAGATGATTGACAGCCCCTAGTCTGTTTTGGAGGCAGGCGCGCTCAAGCGGATGCGGCCAGCGTTTGACCCTGAATGGATAACGCGCCCCAGCGTCGAGGCAGGTTGAGCGGAGTTAGTAGACTTTTGCAGCAAGCAACACCGCATTTCGACGGTTCAGCATTTTGGTTGACCTCATCCTTCTATAATGTTGATGCCGTCTGCTTCTAACATGCGCTTCAATGACCTCAAAACCCAAGATTATCGTTTTGGATGATGATCCAACTGGCTCGCAAACTGTTCATAGCTGCCTGCTATTGATGAAGTGGGACGTAGCAACCCTACGGTTAGGGCTAGCCGATCCATCTCCGATTTTCTTTGTGTTGACCAACACACGAGCGATGACGCCAGAAAGGGCATTGGCGACGATGCAGCAAGTGTGCCAGAACTTAAAGCAGGCAATTGAGGCAGAAGGCATTCAGGATTTTTTGGTGGTGAGCCGTTCTGATTCGACGCTACGCGGTCACTATCCGGTAGAGACAGACGCAATTGCTGCCGTGTTGGGTTCGTTTGACGCTCACTTTCTCACCCCTGCTTTTTTTGAAGGGGGGCGCTTCACACGAGATAGCATTCATTACCTAGTCATCAACGGTGTGCCGACGCCCGTTCACGAAACTGAATTTGCGCGAGATTCGGTGTTTGGCTATCAGCACAGCTATTTGCCCGATTACGTAGAAGAGAAAACGCAGGGACGGATTACTGCCGATCAGGTGGAGCGGTTTTTGTTAGCCGACATTCGGGCCGGAGTGTTACCGCGTTTAATGCAACTACACGACAATCAGTGTGGGGTCGTTGATGCAGAAACGCAAATCGATCTGAACCAGTTTGCAGCAGATGTGCTGACAGCATCGAGTCAGGGTAAGCGGTTTCTGTTCCGCAGTGCCGCCAGTCTGTTGACCGCTTTAGCCGCCTTGCCACCTCAGCCTGTGGCTCCTGAAGCGATGGCTCGCTACACCCGCAACGGACAACCTGGAGCCATCATTGTCGGGTCGCACGTTAGGAAAACTACCGAACAGCTTGAAGAGTTGCTGAAAACTGAAGGCATTGAAGCCATTGAAGTCGATGTGGTGCATCTGCTAGAAGACTCGGCGGCTCAGCGCTCCCAGCTTTTGCAACAAACGCTCAATCGGGTGCGTACAGCGCATAGAGCAGGCAAAACGCCCGTGGTTTTCACCAGTCGGCAAGAGCTTACCTTTGAGAATGTCCAAACTCGTCTCGACTTTGGTGTGGCGGTCTCGACGCTGCTGATGGACATCGTGCAGGGATTGCCTACCGACATTGGTTTTTTGATTAGCAAAGGTGGAATTACTTCCAACGATACCCTCAGCACCGGGCTGGCACTCACCGCCGCTCGCCTGTTAGGGCAAATTCTGCCGGGAGTTTCAGCCGTGCGCACCCCTACCGACCATCCGCAATTTCCTGACCTACCCGTGGTGCTGTTTCCCGGTAATGTGGGCGATCAGATGGCGCTGGCTGCCGTTTATCAGCGATTGAGCAGCAAAGGGTAGGAGATTAACCTTGATGTAGGTTGTGAAAGATATAGGTTGTGAAATTTAGCCATTTAGATCCCCAAAATCTCAAAGATTCCAGGGATCTTGCGTTCATGAATGATCTGGCAGCTTTTTTAAAGGGGCTAGGGAGATCAGCAGGAGCTTGAAACCTAGAAAACCGTTTCTAGACCTCCTCTAAGAAGCAGAGCCTAACTTTCTGCTTCGGCTAGCTTGGCTCGAATTGCTTCGACTCGCTTGCGGTTGACGCCCAAATCGGATTGACCTAAACGAGAAGCAGACCGCACCTGAAATTGTCCCGGCGTGCTGGAATCGAGGTAAAACTCGACGTCATCCACATAGCCCATCAGAGCGCTGGTAAATTCGGCATAGAGGTAGTCGCCTGTCTCGCTGATAATCTTGGTTCGATCCATACTTTCAATCACCGACTTTAGCTTAGCCATTGCATCAGCAGGGGGCAACTTGTAGGCAATGGGGGCAATGTAGTGTTCAGCATCAGCACTAGCCGCC
Organism: Cyanobacteria bacterium RM1_2_2; assembly: GCA_012033495.1. Lineage (GTDB taxonomy): Bacteria > Cyanobacteriota > Cyanobacteriia > Elainellales > Elainellaceae > Elainella. The sequence goes on from JAAUQT010000030.1 coordinate 2,583, forward strand.
TGACTACACACGCAGTTTGGGGTATTTGGACAAGCTGTTAGCTTTCCTGCTTTGACTCCCAAATTGGTCGGCTGTTTACCCGAAAACGAAAACAACGGTTTACTTCCCATGGCGATTTTAATGATAGGTGCAGGAGAGAATGTAGTAGACAAAGAGGCAGGAGCAGTCACAGGAGCAATCGTAGGAGCAATCGACCGGGGGGCAGCGGCAACCGGCAGCGCCGCACTCAACCCAATCAATCCGGTTAGCAACAAAGCAACAAGATAGGAAAAACCTGACTGAACCATGAGTGTCTCTACCTTTACATTACGTTACTAAGTATCGCTGGTTTTGCCAGCCACGAGATGACCTTTCTCTCGATTCAAGCATTTTCGTGCAAAATTAGGCGGTTTCCGACCGGATCATAGAGATAAACTTCTTGACCGTGAGAAGCCGTCATGATGGCACTAGCAGGAGAATGCCCTATCGCTTTCAAGTGTGCAATGGCTACCTCCAGCGAACTGACTTCTACACACAGGCTCATGCTGCCCGCCGCGCCGGTAAACTGATTTTGCTGATCTGCTTTGGGCTGAAAAATGCCCAGCCGCAGCCCTGTCAAGTGAAATTCTGCATAAACCTGGGGAATGTTAACCGCTGGCTTTTGATCAAATAAAGCCGTGTAGAAGGGAATGAGGGGTGCTTCCTTCCCATCGGCAAGCGCAACAAACACTGTAATCGCATTTAAACTCATTCCATTAGCCAAGCCATTCGATAAGCAATACGATACACCTCAAGACAGAATCACGGTTCTGAAATTTGAGAGCAATGCCGAATTGAAGCCCCTGTTCGGCGTTCCGCGAGACGACACGAGCCGCTGGGCGCTCACGCCAAACCCAAAATGGCAGATTGCTTCTACTGAGCAGTGAGTAAACTGAAAAACTGGAGGTTTCATGTCGCGTTAGATAGGTCGATGAGCCATCACACCCTCCACCCCTTTCCCAAAAATTCCTATGAAACACTTATCCATTTTCTTGACGCTGATCAGTTTTAGTTTAATGGGGCTGCTGCTGACGAGTTGCCAGCCCTCAGTTCTGAGCGAAACCTCAACTGCACCCTATCAGCAGCGCTCATTCCACAACCCAGATGGCATCGGCAAGTTTTATTTAGGGCGCGAGATCGCTCAAGTGATGGGGCATGAAGGGGCAATGTGGCTAGAACGACCCAGCCGCAGCCTGGAAGAACAGCCCAACACAGTGATTGATGCATTAAATCTGACCCCGACTGATGTCGTTGCTGATGTGGGGGCAGGCACAGGTTATTTTAGTTTTCGGATAAGCCGCCGGGTTCCGCAGGGCAAAGTGTTTGCAGTAGACGTTCAGCCTGAAATGATCGACATTCTCAACTTTTTGAAGCAGGAAAACCAGACCGAAAACCTGGAACCTGTTTTGGGCAGCGAAACTGATCCAGGTCTGCCAGAAAGCACAGTCGATTTGGCGCTGATGGTGGATGCTTATCACGAGTTCGCCTATCCGCAAGAGATGATGCAAGGGATCCTGAAAGCGCTGAAACCTGGCGGCAGAGTCGTGTTGGTTGAATATCGGGGCGAAAATCCGCTGGTGCTGATCAAAGGGCTGCACAAAATGACGCAACGACAAGTTCGTAAAGAAATGCAGACGGTGGGGCTGGTCTGGCAAGAAACCCAAAATTTCCTACCGCAGCAGCATGTGATGATTTTTCAAAAACCGGTTGAGGGCAAAACATTCGGTACATAATTTCTGCCCCTAGCTAAATTCTGTCTGAATGCTTCGCCCCTACAGCAATATTTGGTCAACTGCCTCCCATTCGTTGGGTTCTACTGAAATGGCGGTGATGCCCCACTCAATTAAGCGACGAACAAAATCAGGGTGGCGGTTGAGCGCTTGTCCGCAAATGTTACAAGAAATGTCAAGCTGTCGAGCCGTTTGAACAAGCTGCTGAATAGCCCGGACAACCGCAGGATGATAGGGATTAAATGCTGCCGCCATGCGAGGATGATCGCGGTCAACTCCTAACAGCAGTTGGGTGAGATCATTTGTGCCAATTGTGATTCCCTGCACTCCGGCTGCCACATAGTCAGAAAGCAACATCAGCACCGAAGGCACTTCTGCCATGATCCAAAGCTGGAATTCTGGATCTTCAGTCAAGCCTGCCTCTTGAACTTGCTGCCGACAAAAATAAATTCTTCGACCGTGCGCACAAACGGTAAGACAAGCCGCAAATTGTGATAGCCCTGCTGCTGCAATTGTTTCAGCGCGGCTAGCTCAGTTTGGAACCAGCTTGGATCAACCTGATAGCTGAAGCTGCCGCGTACCCCCAGCATAGTATTTGACTTAGATTCAACAGGTTCTCCTGCAAATTCGTGCGAGCGCAAATCTAGGGATCGGTAAAATACAGGACGCGGTGTAAAAGCTCTGACAAACGGCAGAATCCGCTCGCTGATTTGTGTGGCTGCGCTTCTATAGTCAGATTTGAGCCAGCTTAAGGGATGAGTCTGCCCAAATAGTTCCAGCAACAGCAGTTCCGACCGCAGTAACCCGATGCCATTAAGGGGAGCCGCAGCAATCTGTGCTAATCGAGTAGGCTGGCTTAAAGTCACCAGTAGCAGCGCTTTGCGGGAACTGTTGGGTCGCTTAATTTCTGGCGGCACAGAAGGTGCTGTTTCTACTGACTGCCAGTGATGGAGGGTGTCACCATAGTAGACAGTCCCATGATCGCCATCAATTGCAATGGGGTCGCCGGTTTGGATCAGCCGCGTAATTTGAGCAACGCCGACGATGGCAGGAATCCCCAACTCTCGTGCCAAAATTGCCGCATGGCTCGTCATGCCGCCTTGTTCCGTAATTAGCCCTGCGGCTTGGCGGAGTCCGATGACTTGCTCTGGAGTCACCCCTGAAGCTACCACAATGACTCCGGCAGGCACCGTAGAGAGGTCAGCGTTTTGATCGAGTAGCCAAGCAGCAGCAACGGCTCGTCCTGGAGCAGCAGCTAAGCCAGTCTGAAGATGGGCGGCATTGGCTAGAAGAGGTGTTCTAGTGACGCTGATTTCGGTCGGGGGAAGAACTTGCGTGGCTGAGCCAACTTGCGTGGCTGAGCCAAACAGCGGTGTGAGTTGGGTGAAATGAAACACTGGCAGAGACTGAGTGGCGTCGTCGGTTGAGCGAGCCAACGTCCATGCGAGTTTGAGTGGCAGGTTCAACTCGGTTTGGATCTGCCGTCCTAGCTGGGCAAGCTGCTGGAATTGTTCGGTCGTCAAAACGGGCTGAGCCTGCCGATCCGCTTCCACGAGGTTGAGGCTAAGACAAGGCTGGGCGCTGGTGAGCCAAGTTGATAAAGCTGAATGATGGCTGAATTTAGAGGCAGCAATGGAAGCCGCAGCAATTTGATAAGCGTGGGTTTTTCGTCCGACCTGCTGCTGCTGCCCACCTGACTGCAAGTTAAGGGAATAGCGATCGGCGATATTATCTCCTTGCAGCCCATAGCCCAACCCCCAAACTGCCTGAACCTGTAGAGACTCTTTATTCACGAGCAGTTCACCTGCTGCCAGCACCGAGTCAATGGGCTGCACCAACACCGCAAACTGAATGTGCTGAAGCTGAATGCCTAAATGCTGCCAGTAAAACAAGCTTCTGGCTCGAAATAGCTCTGCCCAAATTTGTTTCAACCCTTGCGCTAACGTCCCTCGTTCAAGGCGGCATATTTGTGACTGAAACAGCCCCGTTGTTCTGCTGCTCACGGTCGGATCTAGCCCAGACTGCAAGCAAAACGACGGGCGCAAAATCACGGCTGCGGGGTGCCACGGCTGAATCTGACGCTGTAGGCGGTCTAGAAGCGCATCTGGCAGCGGTGTCTCCAAAATTGCCTGCCGGATCTCCTGAGCCACCGCTTGAAGCTGGCGCGGGTTGTTGGTGTCTACATAAAGGGACGAGTGCGGCAAATCAGCAAACATTTGCCCTGACCAATTCACTCGGGCCAAAAAATCTTGGAAGGTGGAAACAGGAATGACAAACCCCGGAAATGTTGGAAATCCTCGTTGCACCAACAGGCTCAGGTAGAATGCCTTGTCGCCAACTGCACTGCGCTGAGACGATTGAATCTGGTCGAGCCAGTAAATTTCATCCACGACCATAAAACAGCAGAGCGGGCAAGAGAGTCAATCACAGAAATAGGTTCTTAAAAATTTGATTTCAGTTTAGGGGTTACGCAGAGGAGATCCCCCAACCCTGCGGGAAGCCGCTTCGCATCTACAAAAAGGGGCTAGGGGGGATCGAGAGGTCAAACTCCAAGGGCGTCAGTCCTAAAGTGAATACCCGATTCGTTGCTCCAAAATGTCTGCGCTGAGGTTTCACCCACCCGCTCGTACAGTTCTGCAATCGTTAGTGTCATTTATTTGTACTCACCATATCAACTCAAGCTGAGGGATGCAATCGGCTGTAGGGCTGGCAAGTTCAGGAAAAGGCTGGATTTTGATCCGCGAGCGGCGGCTGATTTGACTGCTGGTAAAGCTGCATCACGGCTGCTAGCGACATTCTCGACTGCACTCCTAGAGTTAACGGCGACTCGTGCCCGCGATTTAGGTGTTCGGCAGCAGCGCAGGCAATCATGGCAGCGTTGTCGGTACAAAACTTGAGGGGCGGAAACAACACTCGTAGTCCCTTCTCTGCCGCAGCCGTTTGGAGATGCTGCCGTAAGCCGCTGTTAGCCGCCACCCCTCCCCCGACGGCAATCGTTGACAGTCCGTGATTAATTGCACAGGCGATCGTGCGTTTGGTCAGCGCTTGGGCAACGGCCGCTTGAAAGCTGGCCGCAAGGTCGGGAACAGGAATGGCATCGGCGGGTAGAGCTTGAGTGAGGCGCAGCACCGCTGTTTTGAGTCCGCTGAAGCTGGCATCATAGGGATGATAGCCGCCTTCTGGCAGGGAGATTTTGCCTTCAGGTAGCGCGAAAGCTTTGGGGTTGCCCGTTTGAGCGAGCCGATCGATCACCGGCCCGCCTGGATAGCCTAAATTCAGCAGTCGCGCCACTTTATCAAATGCTTCTCCGGCGGCATCGTCGCGGGTTTGCCCCAAGGTTTCGTAAACGCCGCAGTCTTTGACGTGAATCAGGCTCGTGTGCCCGCCCGACACCAGCAAACACAGAAAAGGCGGCTCCAAGTCAGGCTGACTCAAATAAGAGGCGTAAATGTGCCCTTCTAGGTGATGAATGCCCAGAAATGGCTTTTGATGCAGCAGAGCCAGGGTTTTGCCTGCCGTTAGCCCCACCAGCAGAGCGCCCACAAGTCCGGGGGCACAGGTCGCCGCTATTCCATCAATTTCTGACCAGGTTAAGCCTGCCTGCTGCAACGCCTGCTCGATTGCCCAGTTCACCGTTTCGACATGATGCCGCGACGCCACTTCCGGCACAACGCCGCCATAGGGCTGATGCACCTGAATTTGAGAAGACACCACATTGCTCAAGATTTGTCGATCTCGGACAATGGCGGCGGCCGTTTCATCACAGCTTGTTTCGATTGCAAGTACGGTGGACATGGGGAAGTGGATGAGTAGATAGGTGGATGAGTGGATAGATAGATAGGTGAATAGGGCTAGGGTGCGTCATCTATTCAGGGTCAAATGCTTGCCGCATCCGCCGGATCGCGCCCGTTTCCTAAAACAGGCTAGGGGCTGTCGCCTTGCCAAGGTCAGAGTTTTAGGATCGTGGATTGAATCAATCCGTAACCTGTACGGGCGGGTTTAACCGATCAATGGGCATCCGGCAATGGATTTGACCACAAAACCTGCCCTACCCACGATCGAACTGATTACAATTTCCATTCCTTAGCTGGAATGGATGACAGCCTCTAGCTTTTGACCCTTGTTTGACCTTTGTTCGATTTAAGTAAACTTCTTTTAAGAGCTTAACTTTAGAGTGCTGACCTTGGGGGTATGATTGCTCTCACAGCCCAATTTTTTTGTGCAAATTACTTAACGTTTTGTACAGAATTTTTGAACTTTGTAAATGTAAATAAAGGGAAACAATTCCATGCGAAAATTGTTTGCTCTAGTGCTTGTTCTCTTCCTGTGGGTTGCGGTTGCAGCCCCTGCGTCTGCGGATGTGGCAGGTTTAACCCCCTGTGGTGAATCGAAAGCGTTTTTGCAGCGTGCAGCGAATGCCAAAACACCCCAAGCGAAAGAGCGGTTTAAAAATTACGCCAACTCCCAAGTTTTGTGCGGGCCAGAAGGTCTTCCCCATCTTGTGGTGGATGGTCGTCTGAGTCATGCGGGTGAGTTCCTGATCCCCAGCATCCTGTTCCTCTACATTGCAGGCTGGATCGGCTGGGTCGGTCGGGCTTATCTGCAATCGGTTCATAAGGAAAAAGATCCTGAAATGAAGGAAATCATCATTGATGTGCCCCGTGCCGTCAAATTTATGCTGTCGGGCTTTGCTTGGCCGCTGGCAGCTCTTAAAGAGTTGACCACGGGTGAACTGACGGCGAAGGATAGCGAAATTCCGGTTTCGCCTCGCTAAGGGTTGGTCTGATTACCGATTTCTTTGATTCTGGAGTTCACGGTCTATGCAATATTTGCTGAAGTATCTTTCTACCGCGCCAGTGCTGCTGATGGCTTGGCTGTTTGTCACCGCTGGTATTTTGATCGAGTTCAATCGGTTTTTCCCTGATCTGCTATTTCACCCAATGCCCTAGGCGAACTTTGGGCTGGTTGAAGTAGGTTCAGATTGGTTGTCCGTTCACTTCTATCATTTCCTTAGCAAGGTGAGTGGTTGGTTAAAGTTGGGCTGTTTAGGCTCACTGATGCCAATCACTCACCTTCGCTGTTGGTGCTGTGACCGATGATGACCAGCCTGCTAGAAGCTGTCGCTATAGGCATCACGCATAAGGCAAGCCGAACGGCTGCAAACCTCTACCTTCTGCCTTCTACCTTCTACCTTCTGCCTTCTGCCTTCTGCCTTCTTGCCAAAAGCTACTCATACAGCTTGCCAAAATACAGAAACTCTGCAAACATTGCCCAACTGAGCGGAGCCTCTTGCTCATCTAAGGGACGGGTTTTAAAGTATTCCAGTGCTGCCCAAAGAAAACTCGCAATGTCTCCATTTTCCCAGCCTAATGCGCCATTCACCCTGTAATAATTAGGATCTTCACGTTCAATGGCTTCAGCTTGTTCGCGTTCCAGGGCTAAAGCTTGAACAAATTGAATGAAAGTTTGTTTGTCCTTGACTTGCTGAAGCAGCGTATAGGGGTTCACTCTATCCTCTGGCATCCCAAATTCTCCTCAGTTTCTGCTTTAAGGCGAAGTTGAGGCCGGCAATTCACTGGTGGGTTTGCTTGGGGCAGTCTGGCTGACAGGCTGATCGGGCAAGGCTGATTTTTCCGGCACCACGGTCAGGTCGAACCAAAAAGTTGTGCCAATGCCGACTTCGCTGACCAAATGCACTTCGCTCTGGTGTTTCTCAATGATGTTTCGCACAATTGAGAGTCCTAAACCTGTGCCTTCGAGGGTATGCACCCGATTCTCGACGCGGAAAAATCGATCGAAAATGGCTTTTTGATCTTCAGGATCGATGCCAATGCCCGTATCAGAGACTTCCACCCGCACATGGCAGGGCCCATCAACGGGTTCCGGTTCCAAACGATAAGCCCGAATTGCCACCTTGCCGCCCGGTGAGGTGAACTTCAGCCCGTTGCCCATCAAATTGGTGAACACTTGCAGCAGTAGGTCGTAGTTACCCCGGACAGGCGGCAAGTTTGGCTCAATGTCTTGAATCAGTTCAATGCCTTTATCTCTAGCATTCAACTGATGGGTGCGTAAGGTTTGCTCAATCGGCTGCGTAATTTCAACCGCATCAAACTGATAGCGCTTATTCGATTCTAAGCGCGACAAATCAAGCACATCGTTGACGAGGCGAGCCAAACGGTCGGTTTCTCGGTTAGCAGTTTCCAAAAATTCGCGCTTTTCTAGCTCCGACAAACTATCGCCATACTCGTGCAGCGTTTCGATAAAAGATTTGATATTAAACAACGGCGTCCGCAACTCATGGGAAACGTTGCTGATGAACTGGCTTTTGGCTTCGTTGAGTTCCACCTCGCGGGTAATGTCTTGGACAGTGATGGCGATTCCTTTGACGCTTTCTCGGTATTGATCCAACACCGTTGTGAGCAAAATTCGCACCGTGCGATTGGTTGGTTCAGGAATGGTGATCCGAAACTCGGCGCCGTCTTTCAGTTCATGGGGTGGCTGTCCAGACGCCAGTTGATACAGCGGACGAGTCAGTTCAATTTTGACTGAATCGGGCAAAACGTAGAGAATATTTTGTCCATCGACTTGATGGGCATCCCAGCCAAAAATCCGTTGAGCCGTTGGGTTAGTCAAAATCACCCGCATGTTGGTGTCGAGCAGAACTGCCCCATCGGCAATCGTAGACATCAAGGTTTCCAGCTTGGCTTTTTCGGCGGTCAGTTCTTCAATGTTCTGCTCGTCGTAGCTTTCCAGCCGCTCGGCCATTTCATTGAAATTGAGAATTAGCTCGCCCAACTCTCCGCCCAGCGGCAGATCGATCCGCTGTTTGAAATTCCCTGCGGCAATATTCTTGACGCCCAGCAGCAATTCTTTGATCGGTTTGGTAATCATTAGGGCATTGAACACTGCGCCTAAAATCACCATGGCCCAGATCGAGATGAAAACAGCGATCGTGACATCACGGGTCAGATGAGAAGACGTAACGACAGTCGGATTGGGATTAATGCCGATGGCCAGCACCCCCAGATATTTACCATCGTGGTTGAGCGGCACAAACACATCGGTAACTTCTCCATCGGGCGTGAGATGCTGACGCACCATGGCAGATCGGCATGTTCCGAGAAGTTGTCGGGTAGCTGCATCCGTCGCCGAATCGTCAGCGAGTTTTGCACTTCTGATTCAGAAAAAGGAATTCCGAGGAAAATACTGCCTTCCTCATCGGCATAGAGCATGTAGCGAATGCTCGACGTGCTGCTATAAAAACTGTGGGAAAAGCGGGCAAGCTCGGTGCGGTTGTCTTCATTGACCAGAGGAGCCACATTTGCCGCCAGCAGCAGCCCCAAATCTCGCCCAAACCGAGTGTCGTTGAGGCGAACATCCTGCTGAATGGTATTGACAGCCCAAAAGGTGAGACCGCTCATGATGAGAGAAACGACCAACGTAGCCGCTGCCATCAGTCGGGTTTGCAGGGTGAAGTCCGACCACCAGCGGGCAACAATTTCTCGAATTTGAGTCAGCAAAGCTAGCAAGGCGTATTTTTTTTGATCAGGTTCTTCATATTCTATTACCAATCTCAAAGATAGAATTTATGACTCCATGATTCCTGGAGGCTTGATCAATTTCTAAACACCAGCCCAGCCTAGCGGGCGCGAGTCAGCAAAGACCCCAGAAAGGCATATATTTCAGAAAGACATATATTTCAGCACTTGAAACGCCATGCCAGCCAAGCCACCCAAAACATTCAAAATATTGCCGCTCGCGCCCCCACTTCTGCCCCCGCGCTGCCGCTTTTCATAAAGTTCCTGCGCCGTGAGGATACTGTCAGAAAACTGCGAAGCCACCAAATGCCCGCGTTCGTTGCTCTGCTCTAAATAAAGCTGATCGGCATACTGAGCGTCTTCCAGTGCGCCCATATGCTCACCCAACCGAAACCGGGCAATGCTGCGAGCCAAGTAAGCATGGGCAAAATCTGGCTCCATACTCAGCGCTTGGTTGTAGTAGTTGATCGCGCCTCTAAAATTTTCTCGCTCTGCCTCTTCCATCCCCCAACGGTAATAGTTATCGACGGTAGCGATTTCAGCAGGGATGCCGACTGCGCCCAAAAAATTGGTTCCCTCGATCACCGCGTTCTCAAAATTAGCGCCTGTCAAGTTGGCACCCCGGAGATCAGCCCCTTGCAGATTCGCGCCCGACAAATCTGCGCCCGACAAATCTGCCCCAAACAGCGTTGCTCCGTTCAGCTTTGCTCCTTGAAGGTTGGCACTCGATAAATCTGTATGGCTCAGATTGGCCTGAATTAAGCTGGCTGCCGATAAATCTGCCCCAATTAAGTCGGCATAGACGAGTCCCGCTTTGTTTAGATCGCAACCAGAACAGTTGTTTGTGGCAATCAGTTGCTGAGTGTGCTGCAAATTTTCCGCTCTTGCAACGGGCATAATCCCTTCTGCCATCAGCAAGGATAGGACAATAACGCCAGGGAGATAGGCTCTCATAGGACTACACGCTAAATATAGTAGGGTCGTTCAAAGTGTACTGAAAAAAATCCCTTAACGGCAGCAAAATAGAAATAAATCTTAGAAGATTTTCCAAAAACAAAATAGCTGTACGGGCAGGTTTAGCAATCAATTAGCAATACAGGACTTACGCAGAAGAGATCTCCCAACTCCCTACCCTGCGGGAAGCCGCTTCGCATCCACAAAAAGGGGGCTTTAGAAGTTCACTCCTTGAAAAGGGGGGTGAAGATGGAAATTTCCAGCTTCAAGGGCGTCAGTCCTTAATAAAACTGTTGGCTTGGCGCAGAGGCTTTGGCAAAACCTGCCCCAACCCAGAGAGAGATCTTCTCTTAGCAATGACCTTGGAACACCCTTTAGGAGATTGCCAGGAAACATCCGATAGGGGTCAGGATGAACCCTGCGGCCCATCAGCAAAAGCCGTTTGCCAGCTATCAAACCCAAATTCTTGCTGAAATTCTTCAATCACCCAAGCCAGCGGTTTGCCGTGCCGTTGAGCCGTACAGACTAAATAATCGCGGTAGGCATACTTATCTTCCAGCGTTGGCGCGTCGCCAAAAATTGAGCCTAAGCACCAGTCGGTTTCTGGAAAGCAGCTAAACTTCCGGTAAAACACATGCTTCGACCAGTTGGGAGCCGATCCTTCCTGATAAGTTTGTTGGCGTTGCTGCCTAAAAAACTCGTACATTTTGCGGCGTTCAATTTGGCGCAGCAGTTCTTCGCTGTAAACTTCCACCAAATCTGCGGTGTGAATCTGCGGCTCCGTTTCCCAGGTATGCCGACATCCGGGACAGGTCATCACAAATCCCCAAACCAGACGATTGCAGTCGGGGCATTGCTTAGTCGGAGCAGCCTCACTGACGCCCGGCTCGCGGCTCGTTGGTAGATGATAGTCCTTAATATCTTCTGGGAAGCCCAGCCGCTTCAGGTTATTGGCTTGATCCAAAACGATGCCGCAGGTTTTGCCCGTTGCAGGAGAAATTCTGAGCAGACGACCGACCTGCTGATAGTGCAACGCCCGCGACTGAGTCGGACGCAACAGCAGCCCCACTTCCACGCTCGGTTCATCAAAGCCAATGCTGATCACATTGCAAGACGTGAGCACTAGCAAATGGCCGGCTCCTAGCTCACTGTAGAGCCGATGGCGCTCCTTGATCGGCGTACTGCCATCCACCACATCCGCGCTGACGCCAGAGGCACGGAAGGCTTCGGCAACGTGGCGGGCGTGTTCCACATCGACGCAAAAGGCAATCGTGCGTTTACCGGGCGTCAACCGATGCCACTCTTCGACGATCCGCTGCACCAGTTCTGGTCGGTCGCAGGCGTTCTTCAAATCGCGCTCATCAAAGTCTCCGGCAACGGTACGGACGCTGTCCAAATTAATTTGCGAATCGGTCGGCACGCCGTAATACTGCATCGGGGCTAAATAACCCATGCGCTGGAGTTCTGCCGGAATCGGCGACGCCACAAAGGTTTGCATGTGATCGCCCAACTGCTCGCGTCCCAACCGATACGGAGTAGCGGTCATGGCGAGATGCACGGCTTTCGGATGCGTTTCGTAGATAATGTCCTGCCCAATTTGGCTAAAAACCGTAGTATGACCTTCATCAAAAAACACCACATTGGCTGGAAATTCGCGCCACCACGTTCGCTTTTCCATCGTTTGGATGCTGGCAATCTGGATCGGGGCATCTGGGTCTTCTCGCCATCCTGCTTTGATGAATCCGCAGCGCAAGCCAAACGCCTGCATTTTTTTGTAGGTTTGCCCCACTAACACATCGAGATGCACCAGAAACATGAGCCGCAACCCACGCGCAGCCGTATCAGCACAAATTTTGCCGCCAATCACGGTTTTGCCTGCTCCAGTTCCAGCAATGATCGCCACCTGTCGATAGCCTTGCCCTAGCTTGATGTAGAGGTCTTTAATCAGCTTCGTTTGATAGGGGCGTAGCGTCGGGGATTGCAGCGGCGCTGGCGGCTGTTCCAAGTGCGTCAAAGTTGGCTCCTGCGACAGTAAAAAAAAGCAAACAGTACAAACAAAACAGTACAAACAAAACAGTACAAACGAATCAATGAGGCACTAAATCTTACAGCATCTTGCTCTAGATTGAACAGCGTTGAGGATTATTTCTGTAACGATTCCCATGCCGTTTTGATCGCCTGTTCCTTTTGCGGATCGGCTCCCTCCGCGTAGGGCAAGCTGAATGGAACCTGAATATCGGGGGTGATGCCACGTCCTTCTAAGCGCTGGGTTTCGTCTACTAAAACATCCGCCACCGCCACATACAGCGCACTCCCATCTGGCATCAAGAATGGGCGACCGGCAACCACTGCGCCTGCGGTTTGGGAGCCGACCACCACGCCAATTTGGTATTGCTGAAACGCATAAGCCAGAATCTCCTTAGCGCTACGGCTCTCTTGATTCACCAGCATCACTACAGGCTTATTCCAGTGCGATTGAGTCGTTTCCCGAACCCCTTGACGCGGTAAGATGCTAGTAACACTGGGCCCGCGTCCGGTAAAGAAGTTCAGCACCGTCGGAGATGCCCCGCCCCAGCCGCCCCGCAAATCTAAAACAAACGCATCGACATCCTTCAGCCGACCGTAGAGTAGCTCCTCTTCTAGCTTTTGCTGATACTGATCGCCTGCATACGACCAGAGGTGCATGTAGCCAATTCGGTGATTCTGCCGTTCAATCACTTCCACGCTGGCAGTTTGGGCATCCAAAAACATCGTTGTTGCATCAAATAATTTCGGCGCCACCGTCAGCGTTTGTTGGCTGTCTTCCGCAGCAGTACGCTGGATCACCACCTCAACTTGATCAGCTTCCGCAAACGAATCAATTGGATGAAACGGCCGACCCGCCACACTAACAATCTGATCGCCGACTCGCAAACCTGCTTCTGCGACAGGACTTCCCTCTAAAACACCGCTGACAAACACCTTTCCATCCAGCGTTTGAGTGAAAATGCCGACGCCGCGATAGGTGATTTTGCCCTCTGGAAAGAAGGGTTCTAGCTGTTCTTGCAAGTCGGGCAGTCTGGGCTGGAAAATGCCCAACAGTTGATAGTAGGCAGGTTCTTCAGGCAGATAGAGGCGAGTATGCGAGGTGTCAAGTTCCGCTAGCATGGTATTGATAACAGCCGCTGCCGCCTCGCGGGTGGGGGATTGCCCGACTTGAGGCTGATATTCTTCTCGGAGTGCTGACCAATTTACACCGTTGAAATCAGGATCATAGAAGTGATCGTTCACCGTCTGCCAAACCTGCTCGAACAAAGTAGAGGAATCGAAGGCGTTCACACGTTCTGAAGAATTAGCAGTGCTAATGAACGGATTTAAGATAATCAGGATAGTCAAAAAGATAAGGATGCTGAAAGCAATCGATACACGTGAAATTTTGAACATCATTTTTGTCAGCTTATGCTGTATGGGAATGCTATGTGAAGATTCCTCGGACGCAAAAACCACTACCTTGACTAAAATTTGACAGGGCAGTGGTTACATCTAGCATAATGCCAACCTGCTTTTTGCTCACAAAACGCTTGAAGCAATCCTTGAAGCAAAAAGTGCTTTTCGTAAACAATGCTGATCAGAAAATTAAGAGGGGTACTGAATGGTTGTTGTAACAGCAAATTTAAGTTATGGGTCGATGCTGAGAGCAGCAATTGGGTGACAAGTTTACCGCCAGATTTTGACGGTCGTATCGCTGCTGCTGCTAACAAGCGTGGCATCGGCAGGGTTGGGTGACACCGACAGAACCCAGTCAGAGTGGGCTGGCAGGGTTTGCACAGCTTGCCCGGTTTGGACATCCCACGTTCTGATCGTTTTGTCATCACTGCCGCTGACAATCATGTCGTGACCGACAAAAGCCACTGAAACCACCCGATCGGTATGCCCTTCATAGGTTTGCAGCAGTTGTCCCGTTTCTGCATTCCACAGCTTGACAAATCCATCCCAGCCAGCGCTTGCCAAATGTTTGCCATCTGAACTGAACGCAACGGCTCTAACTGGCTCTCGGTGTCCGCCGGGTTCCCCTAATGTTCGGATCAACTCCCCGGTTGCTACATCCCAAAGTTTGATCGTTTTATCTTCACTGCCGCTGGCAATCGTTTTGCCATCCGAACTCAGAGCCACCGAGTAAACCGTCTGTGAATGCCCGGTCAGAAGACGACTACTGCCTGTTCGCAAATCCCAAACTCTGACGGTTTTATCGGTGCTGCCACTCACCAGCGTTTGTCCATCCGCAGCCAGCATTACCGACCAGACTGGGGCAGAATGTCCGTTTAGGGTTTGCAGCAGTTTGCGGGTGGATAAATCCCAAATTTTGATCGTGCTATCGTCACTGCCGCTAGCCAGAATATTGGTTTCACTGACGCTGAGCGAACGCACAATATTGGTATGCTGTTCTAGCGTTTGGGTCACTTGCTGAGTTTGTAGATCCCAAATTTTGATCGGGTATAGGCTCGCAGCTTTGTCTTCTCCGGCGCTAATTAAAGTTTGATCGGTTGGGTTCAAAACCGCTGACCAAACCGAACCTGTGCTGCCTGATAGGGTTTCTGCGAGAGCAAACTGACGGTCGCCAAACTGACGGTCGCTGGTGAGGGCGGCAATCGGGTTGTCAGGCAACGAGAAAGGCAACGAGAAAGGCAACCAGCGCGGCAATAGGTAAACCCCAATCGCAACCGACAAGCAAGCGCCGCCGCCAATCAGTAGCCGCAGAAAGGGCGAATTGGACTTGGGTGCAGATTTGGGTGCAGACTTGGGTGCAGGCTTGAGGGTAGACTTGGGCACAGCAGACCGAGCCACAGTTTCGAGAGCCGTGGGCAAAATGGTAGGAGCATTGCTGGGATTGGGCGTATTGGAATGATAGACAGGCTCACGATGCTGACGGGTTGCTTCAAGCGGCGGGGCAGATGTTGCTGAATCCGGTGTTGTCCCTATGAAAGGCTTAGCAGCAGCTTGTAGTGCTTGACTCAGATCAGCAACAGAGGCAAAGCGATGGGCTGGCTTTTTCTCCAAACACTGCATCACAACGGCTTCGAGTTCGGGCGGCAGGTGTTCACAGTTGGGCTGCGAGCGGAAGGGCAGCACGGCTTTCAAAGCATGAGCCGTCAGCCAAGCATCATTACTGATTCGCTGCTGTTGGGTCTTCAGCCCAAAGGGGTCAACGCCCGTCAGCATTTCGTAAAGCATCACGCCAAGGCTGTAAATATCTGAGCGTTCGTCAACTTCACCCCCGCGATCAAACTGCTCTGGTGGGGCATAGCGACAAGTGCCTAAAAAAACGCTGGTCGTTGTAGCATACTCCGCTTGCAGCGAGTGAATTTTAGCGATGCCAAAATCAATGACTTTTACCAACTCTCCTAAAGCAGTGGGGGTCAGAAAAATATTGGCAGGTTTCAGGTCGCGGTGAACTACTTTAATGCGTTGTCCAGAGGTCGATTCGCCTGTCCAAAGCGTGATGCCGTCATGGGCTAGCTGTAAGCCAGCGCAGACTTGATTCATAATGTTGCAGGTACGCTCAATTGTCAGGCGCGGTTGAACAGCAAGAATCTCGGCGAGTGTTTGCCCTTGGAGATATTCCATCACATAAAAAGGATATCCTTCAGCAGTGACTCCATAGTCACTCACCTGAACAATATGAGGACTTTTAAGCGCCGCACAAATGGAACACTCTCGTTCAAACCGTTCTTTCAGATCAAAATCTGCGGCAACGGCTAAAGATTCTTTCAGGAGCTTGAGGGCAACAGGCTTACCCAATCGAGTGTCGGTTGCTAGAAACACTTCGCCCATGCCACCGCTGCCCAACCGTTGATCAAGCCGATAGCGTTCAGGATGACCAATCAACCGACCGATCCAGGGATTAAACTGATTTGAGGAAGGATGAGACTGACTCACGGCTATCACCACTGGGTCTCCTATGGAGGTATAGAATAAACGCTGCTGTGTAATTCAAAGAACGGCTGCTGCCGAGTTTTGATAGGTTGAAGCGAACAATAAACTGATAAAAAATTGATATTTATGAATCAATTAAGTGATGAGATAAGTGATGAGATAAGCGACAAAAGAAATATTAGAATTCACTGACTCCACACTGCAATCACACCATCGCGGCTCCCGCTGACCAGTTTGCTGCCATCTGGGCTAAAGCTAACGGATAAAATCCAATCGAGATGTCCTTGGAATGTTGCCAGCAGGGTTTCCTGATCCAAATCCCATAGTTTAAGGGTCTGATCGATGCCGCCACTAGCCAGCGTTTTACCATCGGGACTAAACGCCACCGAAACCACATTATTGACATGACCTGTAAAGTGATTCAGTTCTTCACCCGTCTGAATGTCCCAAATTTTGATGCTGCTATCCCAACTGCCGCTCGCAAGTCGTTCTCCGGCAGGATCAAAAACCAGCGTTCTCACAGTATCCGTGTGTCCTAAGAAAGTGCGTAGGAGCTTACCCGTCTGCCAGTCCCATAGCTTAATCGTTTTGTCCTTACTGCCGCTGGCCAGCGTTTTACCATCGGGACTAAACACAACCGGAAACAGCCGATCTTTGTGTCCAGATAGAGTGCGAATGAGTTGACCTGTCTGCACATCCCACAACCGAATTGTGCTATCACCGCCGCCGCTGGCCAGCGTTTTGCCATCAGGATGGAAGGAAAGCGACCAAAGTACACCTGCATGTCCCACAAGTGTATTGATCAACTTACCAGTTTGAATATTCCACAGCATTATTTTCTTATCCGCGCTGCCAGTTGCCAAGATTTTACCATCTGGACTAATCGCAATCGCATGAATAATATCCGCGTGTCCTTGTAAGGTATGCACCGTTTGCTGAGTAAGTAGATTCCGAATCTCAACTGCATTGCCGCTAACGGTCGCTAACGTGTTGCCATCGGGCGTTAAGGCAACCCACCAAGCTGCACCAAAACGCCCAATGTAGTTTTCAACTTTGACTTGCTGCCAGCCGCCATCAGCTTCACATTTTGACAGCGAAACTTTAGCCGCCATCGGTTGGCTCGAACCCGACACTTCAACCGGCAGATCGCAGGTTTGTGCTTCTGGTTTCACCTTAGACGTGGATTTCATTTGAGGCGAAAATTGGAGCAAACTGCCTAAAATAAATCCGGCGCTCAGTAACCCTAGAACCATGGCGGCATCACTAAACAGAGAGAGTCGTTTTTGAGCCACGAGGGTTGGTTCGTTATCTCGGTAATCGGGGGGAAGAGGTTGCTTTTTCATGGGAGAGCTAGTGAAGGGAGAGAGAAGAAGGGAGAGGAAGACAGAAGACACAAGACGGAAGACAGAAGGGCTACCGTGTACGCCCATTTTGCAGTGTGCAATTCAAAGCCCTGTCTGATCCCCCTCAATCCCCTGTAGAAAAAGGGGAACTTCTATCCAGTTTTGGCTTGGTTCCTCCCTTTTTAGAAGCAGGGCAGGGGGATCTTCAACAGGTGTGTACACGGTAGCTGCCGTTCCTACTGGCAATTAGGCGAGTGCAAAGTTTTCCTTCACAAAGTTCGCCTGAAGGGCGGATGACCCCAGATTCGTCATGTTGGCTTGCACACTGAACGGGCCACCGTTGGCTAGGTCGGTAGAGAACACGGCTCGGCTGAAACCGAGAGTGTTGTTGAAGTAGACAAACACACCGCGCCCGGCTGTGATGTTGTTATTGTCGCGGATGGCAGCAGCAGCCAGCCCAGCGTTGGCAAACTCACCTTCCAGAATCAGCAGGTTGCTGTCTCCAGAGAGTTGTTTCACGTCGCCTTTGAGGAATTTAAGCTCGTTCAAGCCGAACGCTTGTCCGCCAAACACAAGCTGGTCTTTAGCTTGCCCTTGCTCAAAGTCAGTCACAACATCGGGCTGGTTCAGGTTTTGGGCAGGGTTGCCATTCGCAAACGGATCGTTGAGGAAGCGGAACTGATCTTTGCCCAGTCCACCTGTCATCGTGTCGCCCGTTGTCACTGCAATGTTGTTGGCATTGGTTACAGTGATTGTGCCTGTGCCACCCGTAAGGATGTCATCTCCTGCACCGCCATCCGCAATCAGACGAGTGCTTGATTTGCTGGCATCCACACTGTCGTTGCCTTCGCCACCCGCGAACTGGATCACTTCCACTCCGGTGTTAGCCAAATCGTTGATCACAAAGGTATCGTTGCCGCCTTCTCCCAGAACATTAAACACTTCAGAAGTGTCTACGGTGAGGGTGAAGCCGCCATTAGTCGCGTTTACAGGCTGTCCATCTAGTCCGTTTCGTTCAAAGAAGGCTTTGCCTGCTGCGTTTTTGCCGAGCACAAAGTTATCGCCTTTTGCGAGTGCACCTTGAACTGCGATAGTATCCCGACCGTCATTACCGCTCATGATGTCGTTCCCGTCACCGTCTGCCCATGCTAGAACGTCATCGCCTGCGCCGCCAATCATGCGGTCATCACCTTTCGCACCAACCACAACATCGTTGCCATCGCCACCGTCGAGCGTATCATTGGCAGAACTGCCGATCAGTGTGTCATCGCCAGCCCCACCCTGAGCGCTAATTTGGATGGCGGTTTCTTGTGCGTTTAAGCTATCGTTGCCTTCTCCACCATCAAACTGAATGAGTTCTACTCCGGCTCCTGTCAGGTCTTTGACGGTGAATGTATCATTACCGCCACCGCCAACTACGTTAAAGACTTCGGAGGTATCAACGACCAGATTAAACAAGTCAACTGCCTGTCCATCCAGTCCAGTGCGCTCGAAAAAGGCTTTATTTTGGGCATTTTTGCCAAGCACAAAGTTATCGCCTTGGAGTCCAGAACCATTCACTAAAACGGTATCTCGTCCGTCATTACCGCTGATCGCATCGTTGCCATCACCGTTATTCCAAATCAATAGATCGTCGCCAGATCCACCCAACATTCGATCGTTTCCGGTGTTGCCAGCAATCACATCATTGCCGCTGTTACCCCTCAGCCGATCGTTTCCAGAGCCGCCGCTCAAGTTATCATTTCCAGCATTACCTGAAATGTTATCGTCACCTGAGCCGCCATCAACTGTATCATCTCCGTTACCACCAGAAATTTTATCTTTTCCAGCAGCACCCGTAATGGTATCGTTTCCGTCACCGCCGTTGAGGGTATCGTCTCCGGCTCCACCATTCACCGTATCGTTACCTCTTCCGCCATCAACTAAATCTTTTCCAGTTCCACCGTTACAGTTATCATCTCCATCTAGACCTTTGAGAATATCATCACCACCTTGTCCAAAATAGATGTCGTCTTTGTTAGTACCGGGAAAGAGATCGACGTCGTTGGTTCCAATCAGTTTCTTAGGTGCTTTAGCCATTTTGATTTCTCCTGTATTTGAATTCAGTAAATTGTGTAGAGTTTGACCGCTATCAAAAACTTGACAAGCTTAGAAAAGAAAGGTTCAAGCAGAAGAGCCTTACTGTGTTTTACAGGTATCTCTTCAGTTGCGGGGGCTATCAACTGTGGGGGCTATTTAACAGAGATAAAGGCAACCTGCTCGAACCCACGCCTGATTCATCGAAGGAGTTGTGGAAACTTACGAACCGCAACTCACTCACAACACTTAGCCTAAGAGAGTTCTTCGATGGCGTCAGTCTGAAAAAGTCAGAAAAGGTTAGGTGTTGCCGACCGTCATTTGATCTGACCTTTTTTGGGCAGAATGGACGACTTTTCCCGACATTTTCTGGCCGCGCCCCTGAGAGAGGCGATCTAATCTAAGAAAGCGAAACCGCATCTAAGAGGATTGATTGATGTTTGCGAAAATTCCAGAGCAGTCTATGCGTCTGATCCGCTGGGGTTTCACCCTTGGCTGGGGACTGCTGATTTTATCTCTGTTCTACGATCCAGTTTCAAGTCATCTAACCCAACCAGGACAACAATTTGCCGCCTCTAGCGCTGAAGGTTGCTTCCAATTTCAGGGTGAATGCCTGCCGCTGGCTGCCTACCCCATGGGAGCAAGAATTTTCTGGGGGATGGTTCTGCCGCTAACCATCATGATTTTATTTGTGCTTGGCCATGAGGCATGGCGGCGCATCTGTCCGCTATCCTTTCTCTCTCAAATTCCCCGCGCTTTGGAATGGCAACGCAAACGAGTGATTGACGAACAGTCTTGGTTGGGCCAAAATGCGCTATCGTTTCAGTTCGTTTTATTATTCATTGGCTTAAACATCAGGCTTCTACTCGTTAATTCTGATCGCGTTCTTCTAGGCATTTTTCTACTATTGACTATCCTTGCCGCGATCACAGTTGGTTTCCTTTACGATGGCAAAACCTGGTGTCAATATTTTTGCCCTATGGCTCCGGTGCAGATAGTTTACAGCGAGCCAGGCGGACTGTTAGGAAGCCATGCTCATACGGCTCCCCCTAAAACCATTACCCAATCGATGTGTCGCACGATCGACCGAGGACGGGAGAAATCTGCCTGTGTTGCTTGCACGATGTCCTGCATCGATATTGACGCAGAAGCAGCCTATTGGGATAACATCAAACAACCAGAGCGCAGAATGCTCTACTACGCTTATGTAGGCTTGATTATTGGATTCTATTTATACTTCTGGCTATATTCAGGCAATTGGAATTTTCTGTCGGCAGGGGTTTGGAACGAAACGAATCAACTTGCTACTCTTTTACGTCCTGGATTTTATCTCAACGGTGTTGCAATTCCCATTCCCAAACTGCTAGCAGTTCCCTTCACTCTAACCGCCTGCTCTGGTGCAACCTACGCGATCGGACTTTGGGCAGAAAAGCAAATTAAGCGACGGAACAGACGCGCCCACTCTCCGATTAGCCCTGAACAGTTGCAAAGCCGTCTGTTTGCTGTCACCACTTTTATTTGCTTCAACCTGCTATTTTTTATGGGAGTCCGCCCGACGTTAGGCTATTTGCCTTTATTTCTACAGCAATTACTGAGTTGGTTTGCAGTCGTTGTCAGCAGCTTGTGGCTAGTGAAAACATGGCATCGCAGCTTGCAGCGCTATCACCGCGAACGAGACGCCAATCTCTTGCGCCAGCAGTTGAGCAGACTTGAAGTTGATTTCTCTCAGTTACTAGAAGGGCGCGCCCTGCACGACCTCAAACCAGATGAGCTTTATGCTTTGGCAAAGGTGCTGCCGAGCTATTCACAGGACTATCGCCTTCAGGTCTACCGAGGGGTGCTGCGAGAAGCGTTGGAGCAGAAAAGTATGACGCCAGCCAAAAGCCTGAGCATGTTTGAATCCTTGCGACAGAAGCTAGAAATTTCGGAGGCGGTTCATTGGCAAATCTTAGAGAAATTACAGGCTGAAGAGCCTCTTTTGTTTGAGTTCTTGCATTCTTCTGATTCAGCTACAACGGTCTATCGTCCTTCTGCTAATCGTTTAGATGGTCGTTTAGGTAGACGTTCGACTGATCATTCTGCTAATCGTTCAACTCCTTCAACTTTAGAGCCAACCATTCATAGACCGTTCAGGCAGGACGTAGACTTGCCAAAACTAGATTCATTTACACGCAGTCCTTCTAGCGTCAATCAGGCTGAGCCATCTGATCCTGATGCTACTCGCGTTGATTCTGCATCATTGAACCACCGCGATCAGCAAAATAAGCCTTCTGACACTTCAGATCAGACGACTCGATGGCGCGACCCTAATTCATAACGTTGTTCGTAGCGTTGGTCATCTTCTTCTCGTTCATTCATCCTTAAAAACCATCATCCATCATGCTGAAACTCAAAGTCTTCAACTATCAAAACGGCGATCTTCAGGAAATATCACTCGCTCCTGAAACAATGTCTCACCACGAATGCTCAATCGGACGAGCCTCTAGCTGTCATTTAGTTTTAGACAGCCTTGATGTAAGCCGAGTGCATAGCCAAATTAAGTTTGAGCAAACAGCATATCACTATACTGATTTAGGCAGCGCCAACGGATCAAGAATCAATAATAGTACAATTCAGGCAAACCAAAGCCATGCTTTGAAAATCGGTGACTTGATTCAAATCGGAGATTTTGTCTTGTTAGTTGAAGGAATCGAAGCGGAATCATCGGGCGGAGAAACCTCGGTTTGGAAGAGAATTGCCGGAGAACGACAATGGACAAAAGGTGAGCTATGCGTTCGCTGTGTGCGAATTGTTGATGAAACCCCTGATGTGAAGACGTTTACCTTCGCTGCTGAGCCGCCTGTGCAGTTTGACTACAAACCGGGACAGTTTGTGACGCTAGACCTCAAAATTGACGGTGAAGAGGTGTCTCGTTCCTACTCGATATCTTCGACGCCTTCCCGCCCCCATACGCTCGAAATCACCGTGAAGCGGGTGGCAGCCCCAACTGAGATCCCGAACGTTCCGAGCGGCTTGGTCTCTAACTGGCTGCACGACCATCTGAACGTTGGCGATCCTATTAAACTTAACGGCCCCTTCGGAAAATTCACCTGCCTGCCCAATCTGCCTGCCAAACTGCTGCTGATCTCCGCTGGAAGCGGCATCACGCCTATGATGTCCATGTCACGCTGGATAGCTGACCGGGTTGCAGACTCAGATCTGGTGTTTTTCCACTGCGCCCGCACGCCCCGCGATCTGATCTTTCGGCAAGAACTGGAAATGATGGCAACTCGTTTAGCCAATTTCCGTCTGGCAGTCAGCATCACTCGCGCTGAATTGGGGCAACCGTGGCTTGGTTTGACGGGACGATTAACAGCAACCATGCTGCAAACCATCGCTCCAGATTGGCGAGAACGCACGATTTATGTCTGCGGCCCAGAAGGCTTTATGCAGGGCACAAAATCTTTGTTGGCAGGGCTAAACTTCCCGATGCAAAACTATTACGAAGAGAGCTTCGGCGCACCGAAACAGAAGGCAGCTTCCAGTGCATCGGCTCCCAGTGCATCGGCTCCCAGTTCGGCTCCCAGTTCGGCTTCCAGTGCATCGGCTCCCATCATGGCGGTAGCGGCATCAACTCCAACGGCTGCAAATACAACGAAAGTGATTTTTGCTCAATCGGAAAAAGAAATTGCAGCAGATGGCTCAGCCTCAATTTTGGAACTGGCAGAGCAGGCAGGCGTCAAAATTCGGAGTAGCTGTAAGCAAGGAGTCTGCGGGGCTTGCAAGAAACGCAAACTGTCGGGTGAAGTGAAGTATGAATCTGAACCGGATGCCTTAGATCAAAGTGAGCAGGATGCTGGATATATTTTGGCGTGTATTGCGGCTCCGGTGGGACAAGTCGCAATCGAGGCGTGAACTTGGTAGGATAGCCCTAGTCACAACGCTGAGGACACCTCCGTCCTAATGCAAGTGTTTAAGGATCTCACCTAAATGCTGCGAATTCACCCCTATGAGCAATCCCAACCGCATCTTAATTCTATTTGCTCACCCTGCCCTAGAAAAGTCGAGGATCAATCGGCATTTAATTGAAGCCATCAAAGGATTAGAGGCTGTCACGGTTCATGATCTTTACGAAGCCTATCCTGACTTTCATATCAACGTGAAATTTGAGCAGGATCTCCTCCTATCTCATGACATTATTGTGTTCCATCACCCGTTTTATTGGTATAGCAGTCCTGCTATTTTGAAAGAGTGGCAAGACCTCGTGTTGGAGTATGATTTTGCCTACGGACACCCGGAAACCGCGCTGCGGGGCAAAAAGTTTCTTTCCGCGATTACCACTGGCGGCGGCGAGCAGGCATACTGCCGAGCAGGCCATAACCGCTTCGCTATTCGAGAACTGCTGCTGCCCTTCGAGCAAACTGCTCACCTCTGCGGTATGGAATATCTACCGCCCTTTGTGGTGTATGGTACTCATCGACTCCGAGAACACGAGCAAATTATCCCGCATTTGCAAGACTACCGAGCCGCAATTATGGCTTTGCGTGATGACACCGTAAATTGGGAAGTTCTGCGGCAGTGTAAAACTTTGAATCAGGACTTGCAGCAAGTGATTCAGCAATCAGAGGTGGCACACAATGCATAACGAAGGGTTCTTCTTTCAAGCATTCATTTATCTATTAGCTGCGGTTTTGTCAGTGCCGATCTCGAATCGGTTGGGGCTAGGTTCCGTTTTGGGTTATCTCATCGCTGGCGTCATCATTGGGCCGTTTGGGTTGCGCTTTGTCGGGCAAGAGGGAGAAGATGTCATGCACTTTGCCGAATTTGGCGTGGTGATGATGCTTTTTCTGGTCGGGTTAGAACTCCAACCCTCGCTGCTGTGGCGGTTACGACTCCCAATTTTGGGACTGGGCGGATTGCAAGTTGCCGTCACTGCCGGGGCGACGGTGGCGCTTGGCTTATTGCTTAACGTGCCGTGGCAAACTGCGCTAGCTGTGGGCTTAATTTTGGCGATGTCGTCAACGGCAATTGTGCTGCAAACCCTGAACGAGAAGGGATTGGCGAAAACCGAAGCGGGACAGTCGGCTTTTTCAGTGCTGCTGTTTCAAGATATCGCGGTGATCCCAATTTTGGCGCTCTTGCCCCTGTTAGCCCTCAAAGGAAACACAACCGTGATGCTGGCATCTAACGGCTTGATGATTGCGGCAGAACCAACCCAGAACGCCCTCCCCGGCTGGCAACAAGCCCTGTTGGTGATGGGAACCGTAGGTGGCATTATCGTCGCTGGACGGTTTCTGATGCGTCCGATTTTCCGACTCATTGCAGCCACCCGCCTGCGAGAAATTTTTACGGCAACGGCTCTACTTTTAGTGATCGGCATCGCTTTGGCCATGCAAAAAGTTGGCTTGTCGCCTGCGCTAGGAACGTTTGTGGCAGGTGTGGTGCTGGCAGATAATGAATACCGTCACGAACTGGAAAGCGATATCGATCCGTTTAAGGGGTTGCTATTGGGCTTGTTTTTCATTTCGGTGGGAGCCAGCATCAACTTTAATTTACTGATTCAGCAACCGTTCGTGATTCTCGGATTGGTACTCGGATTAGTTGCCGTCAAGTTCGCCGTGCTGTTCGGGCTGGGTCGGTTCTTTCGCATGGAGTTGAGCCAGAGTTTGCTGTTTGCCTTTGCCTTGGCGCAGGGTGGCGAATTTGCCTTTGTGCTCTTTTCCTTTGCGACTCAAAACCAGATCTTGGCATCTAGCATTGCTGAACCGTTAGTGGCGACTGTGGCGCTGTCGATGGTTTTAACCCCGCTGCTGATGATTGTGAATGACCGATTGGTGCAGCCCCGCTTCACTGAAACCGAAGCCGAACGGGAAGCCGATCAAATCGACGATAACGAAAATCCAGTCATTATTGCTGGATTCGGGCGATTTGGGCAAATTGTTGGACGGTTGCTGATTGCTAACGGCTGTCGGGCTACGCTGCTCGAACACAGCCCTACACAGATCGATTTGCTGCGGCGATTTGGCTGGAAAATCTTTTACGGAGATGCTTCTCGGCTCGATCTGCTCCATGCGGCCGGTGCGCGGCGGGCTAGACTGCTCGTGATTGCAATCGATGACCGGGAGAAAGCCGTCGAAATGGTGAAGCTGGCCCACAAGCATTTTCCCCATCTGAAAATCCTGGCTCGCGCTCACGATCGCCGTCATGCCTACGAACTGATTCGCCAAGGCGCAGACGTGATTCACCGGGAAACCTTCGGCTCAGCCCTAGAGATGGGAGTAGAAGCGCTAAAGCTGCTAGGCGTTCGCTCTTACAAGGCACATCGGGCCGCTCGCATTTTCAAACGCCACGACGAGGAAGTTTTACACGAAATGGCACACATGGAAGGCGATGAAACCGTGCTAGTGGCGCGAACCCGTCAGCTAGCAGATGATTTGTCCCAGCTATTGCAGGCAGACGATCAAGACTTAGTTCACTATGTCGATGGTGCATGGGATATTACAGCGTTGCGAAAAGATGCGTGATGATATAAATCAACATTCCGAGAGATGCAAATCTACGCCCGCCTTGCCAGAGTGAAGAAGGAATTGATGAAGTCTCAGTTCACATCAAATGAACAAATGTGGTTACGATCGAGGAATGGGAAAAACACAGTTGAAGGTAACGAGATCTAATTTCAGTAGAGTATGGGGCAAATGCTGGGCAGGAGCTATTTTAGCTCTGTTGATGGCTAGCTGTGAGGCAATCCCGCCTGAATGGACGGAGTGGAGTGAGCGTTTGCCTATCCTGCAACCTAGCATTGATTCACCGACTCGCCCATCCTTTCCGGTTCAGTCTCCCCAAACTGCCCAGATGGAAGAGCAGATTCGCCAGCGCATCAATGAAATTCGGCAAGAGCAAGGCTTAACTGAACTTCAAGCAAACGCGAAGCTGGCAGAGGTGGCCCGTCGCTATAGCCAACAGATGGCAGAGCAAGATTTCTTTAGCCACACCAGTCCAACTGGAGACACTCCGGCTCAACGAGTCCAAGCCGCTGGAATTATGTACAGGATGGTAGGCGAAAATTTGTTTAAAAGCACCAATATTCCGCAGCCCGTGAATGCAGCAGTGGAAGGATGGATGGATAGCCCTGGACACCGTGAGAATATCCTACGCTCACAGTATCGTGAAACTGGAATTGGCGTTTGGCGTGACGGAGAAACCTATTACGTGACGCAGCTATTCCTTCGATCTTTCGGGCTGTAAGGAATGGGAATTCAATCAGGTCGATCGTGGGGAGGGGCAGGTTTTGCGTCAAATCGATTGCCGGATGCCCATTGATCTGCAAAACCCCTCCGTACAGTTTATGGATTGAATTTAAATTGAGTTGGTGTATAGTTGATTGACAACCTCAATCAAGTGGTAAATTTAGCCATTGCTGGCTAAAAATCTGGGGGCAAATTGTTTCACCCCCAGTCGTTCATTCACCAACAATCTATCAAACAATCACAAAATTGCTTGCTTTTACCGCACTCACAGAAACATTCTGGATGACTGCCAGCGTCACGAGATCGTTACGACTACCGTTCCCATCTGCATCGATCCGAATTTCTGTATCCGACCCTTGCTCTACCAATTCGATGAACTGATGGAATCGGGCAAATGGCGTTGTGCCGCTGAATTCAGATTTGGCAAAAATTGCGCGCAGGTCGATCAGGTCTTTGTTGACTTCAAAATCGGTAATGGTGTCAGTGGCGTCTAGAGGAGAATTGAAGACAAACGTATCTTTGCCTGCTCCACCTGTAAGCGTGTCGTTGCCGCTGCCACCCACCAGAATATCGTGATTTCTTCGACCCAACAGGCGATCATTTCCCGAACCGCCTAACAGCAAATCGTCTGATTTACCGCCATCCAGAATGTCGTCTCCGCTACCGCCTTCTAAGCGATCTCTGCCACTCCCACTGATCAGGCGATCATTTCCTACGCCGCCAACCAAGCGATCGCGCCCGAAGCTGAAATCTGCTGCGCCACTGATCAGAACGTCGTCTCCGCCCATCCCTTGCAGAACATCATTTAACCAAGTGCCCCGCAAAGTGTCTGAACGATCGCTGCCCTTGCGTTTCACTCCAGGCTTGCCACCTTTGAAGCTAATTTCAGGGAAAGCCAGACCAGTTCGTCCGACGAGCCAAGTCTGCTCAGCATCGTCATCGAGCGAGTTTCCTGCCTGATCGATGATGTTGCCTTTGGTAAGCGTCAGTTTGAATTCACCTTCGAGGGTTGCCAAGGATTGCAAATTGCTCAGCGTCCAGGTGATGTTGTCTGTTGTGGTCAGCGTTGCCCCAGCCAGTTCGATCGATTGGTCATCAAGGGTGAGTTTGAGGTCTACCAGACTGAAGTTTGATACCGGTTCACTGAACCGAAGGGTGATGGTGTCGAGGGCGTCGTCCACGCTGCTGTCACGAGCAGTTGGGCTAATTTCGACAATGACTCCGGCGGCAGGTTTGGTGTCAATTTGCAGCGATAGGAGCGTTGAAGCCGCACTGATGTTCCCTAAGCGGTCCGTTGCCGTCACCCCGATACTGTAGCTGCCGTCTGCCAGGGGAGTCGCTGGGGTAAAGCGCCAGTTTCCTGAAGCATCAGTGACGGTGGTTCCCAGGATCGTCGTGCCGATCAATAGGGAGATCGTACTGCCTGCTTCGGCTGTGCCGACCAGCGTCGGGGTGTTGTCCTTAGTGAGTCGATCTGTGCTGGAAACTCCGGTGTCGTCGCCAATTGCTATTGAGGGAGCGGGCGGCGTGGCGGGTGGCAGCACATCATAGATGCGGCTGAGTTGTGGTGCTGCCAGGTTGAAGTTAGCAGCCCTGTCCTGTACGGTTGCGGCGGCTAAATCAACGGTGACAACACCATTGCTAATCGGAGTCACCAGGAAACTGTAGGTCGTATCAGAAGTGGCGACAAAATTGCTCACAGTAGCGTTCTCGATCACCAGATCGGTAGCATCAAATCCAATCACTTTTTCGTCAAACTGAGCCGTTGCCGTGAACGGTGCATTGACTTCCACAGGCGCATCAGAACTGAGGAATACCGTCGGCGCGGTAGTGTCGATCGTCACGCCAAAGACCGCACTGGTCGCCCTGTTACCCACTGCATCAGCGACCGTAGCAGTAAATTCGTAAGTGCCATCCATTAAAGCAGTGCTGGTGTAGTCGAATAACCAGTCGCCCAAACCATCAGCAACCGCTGTGCCGATGACGATTCCGCCTCGCCGTAGCTCAACCGTGCTGCTGGCTTCGGCTGTGCCTCCCAGAATCAAAGTGGCATCGTTTGTGATCTGATCGCCAACCGTGCCGCTATCTTCATTGACTTGCGTAAACGTGGGAGTTGCAGGGGGAACCGTGTCGATCACCACGTCAAAGGTGGCTGCTGGGCCGACATTGCCGACAAAATCGGTCGCCGTGGCAGAGAAAGTGTGCGGGCCGTCGGGAATGGCAGTTGCGGTATAGTCAAACGACCAGTTGCCTGCTGCATCGGTGGTGGCAGTTCCGAGAGCCACACCATCGAGCGATAGATTAACTGTGCTGTTGGCTTCGGCAGTGCCGTTGATGATCAGCGTATTGTCTTGGGTGATACCGTCGGCAGGTGCGCCGCTGTCGTCAGTGATGCCGGTGAAGACTGGAGCCACCGGAGGCGTAACGTCAATCGTGACGCTAAAGCCCACTGAACTAGCGCTAATATTGCCTGCCACATCGGTAGCAGTGGCAGTAAAGCTGTAGCTGCCGCTGGCAAGCGAAATGGCGGTGTAGTCGAATAGCCAGTTTCCGGCGGCATCGGTGGTGGTGCTGCCAAGCAACGTGCTGTCTCGGTAGACCTGAATCGTTGAGTTCGCTTCGGCTGTACCACTGACACTGAGGGTATTGTCGTTAGTGATCTGATCGCCCGGTGTGCCCGTGTCATCGCTGATGGCAGTAATCACTGGAGCCGCCGGAGCCATAATATCAACCGTAACATTGAACGCTGTTGAAGCGGCACTTCTGTTGCCTGCGGTGTCGATGGTCACTGCTGTAAACCCATAGCTGCCGTCAGCTATGGTGGTGGCAGTGTAGTTAAACAACCAGTTGCCAGCAGCATCAGTGGTGGTGGTACCGACCGCAACGCCATTCTGCTGCACTTCGATAGTGCTGTCGGCATCGGCAGTGCCACTGATAATGAGCGTGTTGTCGTTTGTAACATTGTCGGTTGGCAGGTTGCTATCGGTGCTAATGCCGCTCACGGTCGGTGCATTCGGAGCAACGATGTCAATGGTGACAGTGAATGCCACAGCAGGAGGGCTGGCATTTCCGGCGGCATCGGTGGCAATTGCGGTGAACGCATAGGTGTTGTCGGCTAAAACAGTGCCTGTGTAATCAAACGTCCAGTTGCCTGTGGCATCAGTCGTCACCGTTCCAATCACCCCGCCGTCTCGCAAGACTTGCACGCGACTGTTCGCTTCAGCAGTGCCGCTAATGATCAGCGTATTGTCATTGGTGATGCCGTCACCTAAGACCTGATTGTCTGCCTCAATCGCAGTAATGATTGGCGATTGGGGAGCGGTTGTGTCAACGGTGACAGTAAACGCAGCAGAGGCAGGGCTGGTGTTTCCGGCGGCATCGGTGGCAGTGGCAGTCAGGGTATAGGTGTCATCGGCTAGAGGGACGCTGGTGTAGTCAAACGACCAGTCACCGCTGCCATCCGCAGTTGTTATCCCAATCGCAGCCCCGTTCAGAAATACTTCTACTTCACTGTTCGCTGCGGCAGTACCGCTAATGATCAGCGTATTGTCTCCTGTGATGCGATCGGTCGATTCACCTGTGTTATCGCTAACGGCAGTAATCGCGGGTGCATTGGGGGCAGCAGCATCAATGGTGAGGGCAAATGCCGCAGAAGCCGCTCCCGTATTGCCTGCAACATCAGTGGCTATAGCAGTGATGGTATGAGCGCCGCTCTCAATGATGGTGGCGGTGTAGTCAAAGCTCCAATCGCCGAGTGCGTCAGTCAGCGCTGTGCCAATCACCACTCCATCTAGCAGCACTTGCACGGTACTGTTGGCTTCGGCTGTGCCGCTGATGACGAGCGTGTTGTCGTTGGTGATGCCGTCATCCGCTAAGCTACCCGTGTCGTCGCTAATAGCAGTCACAACGGGCGGAGCAGGTGGCGTGGTGTCAATGATGATATCCAGTGCCGCAGAAGTAGCGCTAATGTTGCCTGCGGTGTCGGTGGCGGTTGCTGTGAAGGCGTAAGTGCCATCGGTGAGTGAGGTTCCGGTATAGTCAAACACCCAGTTGCCGACTCCATTTGCTGTAGCTGTGCCGATTTCCACCCCATCTCGGAACAACGTCACTGTGCTGTTGGCTTCGGCAGTGCCAGTGAGAATCAGCGTGGTGTCTTGGGTGATCTGATCAGAAGGGTTGCCTGTATTGTTGCTTAAAGCAGTGATGGTAGGTGGATTTGGAGCAACCGTATCGATCGTGACATTAAATGCCGCAGAAGCAACGCTAGTATTGCCCGCAATATCGATGGCTCTGGCCGTGAAGGCTTGCAAACCATCTGCTAAGGGCGTACTGATGTAGTTGAATGACCAGTTGCCGGAGGCATCTGTGAGGGCTGTGCCGATCGCAGCGCCGTTGAGCAGCACTTCGACTGTGCTGTTTGCCTCCGCAGTGCCAGTGAGGATCAGCGTGTTGTCTCTGGTAATGCGATCGGTTGGGGCAGCACTGTCATCGCTAATGGCCGTCAGGACGGGAGCCGTAGGAGCCAGCGTGTCGATCGTCACCGCAAAGACTGCCGATAGCGGGCTGACGTTGTTCGTCGCGTCGGTGGCTCTAGCGGTGAAATTGTAAGTGGCATCGGCGAGGGGCGTGCCAGTGTGATTGAAACTCCAGTTCCCGCTGGCGTCTGCGGTGGTGAGTCCGATCGAAAAGCCATTCTGAAAAAGTTCTACGCTGCTAAACGCTTCGGCCGTGCCGCCTAGAATCAGCGTGTTGTCTCTGGTGATCGTGTCAGCAGGGTTGCCCGTATTCGTGGAGAGGGTGGAAATGACGGGCGCAGCGGGAGGAGTCGTATCAACCGTAATGGTGAACTGGGCAGAAGGGGCGCTAATGTTGCCTGCCACATCTCTGGCGGTAGCAGTGAAGTTATAAACATTATCGGGTAGCGTTGTGCTCGTGTAATCGAATGTCCAATTGCCGGAAGCGTTGGCGGTCGTTGTACCGATAGATGTACCGTTGCTGAGAATTTCCACCACGGTGTTCGCTTCAGCCGTGCCAGTCAAGACCAGCGTATTGTCTTTGGTGAGGCGATCGGGGCTGCCTGTGTCGGTGCTGAAACCTGTGATGAAAGGCGCAGCGGGGGCAGTGGCATCGATTCTGACGGTGAAGGTGGCCGAATCAGCGCTGGTGTTACCTGCCGCATCCATAGCAGTGGCAACAAATTGTAGACGCCGTTTGCAAGCGTTGTGCCTGTGTAGTCGAATGTCCAGTTGCCGGAACCATTTGTGGTGGTTGTAGTGACAAAACCGCCGTTCTGGAAAATGGCAACCGTACTATCGGCTTCGGCTGTACCTGCTAAGACCAGCGTGGTGTCGTTGGTGATGCGGTCGCCAGCCAGTCCGCTGTCTGTGGTGAGGCTGTTAATGACGGGCGCAGCCGGAGCCGTGCGGTCAATCGTGACATTAAAGGGCGCAGACGCGATGCTGGTATTTCCTGCGGCATCGGTGGCTCTGGCGGTGAAGGCATAGTTCCCATTGGCTAACGG
The DNA here is from genome assembly GCA_012033495.1 of Cyanobacteria bacterium RM1_2_2. Classification (GTDB taxonomy): domain Bacteria; phylum Cyanobacteriota; class Cyanobacteriia; order Elainellales; family Elainellaceae; genus Elainella. The sequence continues at coordinate 34,902 of JAAUQT010000030.1, forward strand.
AACTGCGGTGGCATCAAATGACCAGTTGCCCGCCGCATCTGCTGTAGCTGTGCCGATGGCAGTCCCGTTCCGCAAAACTTGCACCGTGCTGTTCGCTTCAGCAGTTCCGTTGATGATCAGCGTATTGTCGCTCGTGATGCCGTCGGTTGTACTAATCCCTGTATCTGTCGTAATACTTGCAACTGTTGGTGCGACAGGCGCAGTTTTGTCTACTGTTATGTTCAGCGCTAGTGAAGCAGCACTCGTATTCCCTGCCGCATCGGTCGCGGTGGCAGTAAAGGCATAAGTGCCATCAGACAAGTCAGTCGCGGTACCGTTATACGTCCAAACGCCGCTGCTGTTGGCGGTGGTGGTGGTGCTGAGGGGAACCCCATCTCGCAACACCTGGATCACGCTGTTGGCTGCGGCCGTACCAGACAGGATCAGCGTGCCGTCATTGGTAATCCGGTCGCCAATGATGCCGCTATCTGTGCTGAACGTGGTGACAGCCGGAGCAGCCGGAGCCGTGGCGTCAATTGTGACGTTAAATGCCGCAGAAGCTGGGCTGGTATTGGCTGCAACATCGGTAGCTGTAGCAGTAAAGGCATATACGCCATCCGTCAACGTTGTGCTGGTGTAGTCAAACGTCCAATCGCCCGCCGAATTTGCGGTTGCAAAGCCCACCGCAGCCCCATTCTGAAACACCTGGATCAGGCTATTCGCTTCGGCTGTACCATTCAGGATCAGCGTCGTGTCGTTGGTGATGCGGTCGCCTGCCGTCGCACTGTCGTCACTGATGTTGGTGATCACAGGAGCCACAGGAGCCACTCGATCGATCGTGACATTGAATGCGTCCGAGGTGTTGCTATTTCCGGCGGCGTCGGTGGCAGTAGCAGTGAAAGTATAGGTTCCGTTGGCAAGGGGAACGGACGTGTAATCAAACGTCCAGTTGCCTACTGAATCGGTCGTGGTGGTGCCGACAGGTGTTCCATCCCGTAGAATTTGGACGGTGCTATTGGCTTCGGCTGTGCCGTTCAGGATCAGCGTCGCGTCGTTAGTAATCCGGTCGGTCGGACTGCCGCTATCGCTGCTAATGGCGCTAATGAGGGGCACAGCAATGGTTGAATCGAGAGTAACGTTATAAGCCGCAGATATTGGACTTATTCCACTTCCGGTGACAGTAGCCATAGCAGTGAGCGCATATGCACCGTCGGCAGGCAGCGTTGTCGCTAATGACCAATTCCCCGCTGCATTTGCCGTTGTTGTGCCAATCGAGCTACCATTCCGGAATACTTCAACCGAACTGTTCGCAACAGCCGTTCCGCTAATGGTCAACGTGCTGTCATTGGTGACGCCATCACCGGGAGTTGCACTGTCATCTGCAATAGCGGTAATCACAGGTGAAGCTGGCGAATCACCCTCATAGCGAACAATTGCAAAGTCACTGTTTGCCTGACCGACCACTACGATCTTGCCATCCGGCTGCATGACCACACTGTAGCCATCGGCATCGCCGCTGCCGAGGCGGCAACGCGGAAGAAGGACGATCAGCGCAGCAGCAATAACAACAACAATAACAATAACAACAACAACAACAACGGGTAGGCATGCGTTAATGCCTGTTACAACTACGGAGGTTTCACAATGCACATCTATCAACCAAAAGAGGATTGGATTCCCGGTGAATTCGCATCGCTGCTGGCCATTGGCGATTCCTGGTTCTGGTATCCGAAGAACAACATCCTGCAAGCGCTTGCGGAGCATCCGAGGCTCAAGGATCCTTTCAGGAACATCCAGATGCTCGGGTACAACGGGGCAAAACTGGAGCAATACGTTTTCGGCAAGTACGCCAAACAATTCACGCACGAATTGCGGCCGATAAACCGCAAGCACTACTCGGCCGTTCTCATCAGCGGCGCCGGCAATGACGCGGTGGACTACCGTCTCGGCTTGTTCAAGAACTGCTCGGCGGCCAGCGGGCC
>JAAUQT010000031.1 GCA_012033495.1 Cyanobacteria bacterium RM1_2_2
GCAGGGTCAAGCGTGCCACCATGCCCAACTCGCTTGAGGCGTAACAGTCGCCGCAGTTGCGCTACGCAGTCGTGAGAGGTGAGTCCGGCGGGTTTGTTGAGATTCAGGAAGCCTTGCACGGAGGTTTCAAAAATTTAGAGCAGAGGCGACACTCTAGGTGAAATCTACTGAAATGTCAATTGACCAGAAGCAACTATCTTTCGAGCGTCATGAATTCGGTGATCAACAGCGTCGCTTTTGTTGACTCTCTGCTTTGCAGGGTTCCGTCTGAGTTGTGTAAGGTCACTGCTGCTTAAAGTCACCACGAAGATCGAAGCCCAAGGTAGAAGGGCTGAATTAGCCGTAAACTTTGCTTCGATGCCGGATTAGAGTAATAAAAATTACTTCATCTTCACGGCTAAATTCAATAAATGACTCTGTAATCTCCAACTCTGAGCTTAAAGAAACCTGATAGATCAGCCGTTAAAGCCTGCGGTGTAATTTGGTCGAAGTTTTTAGCCAGCCAAGCAATCTTGATAATGACCCGTTCACGAACGATCTGAGTCAGCCTCTCTAAATCAGCAAGAGCTTCTGGCTCATATTCAGCCGAATAGCTCATCTATCGCCCAATCCTAATCTTTCCATCACCTCTTCTGCTGGAATACTCCGAGATCCTAACGCTCTGCGCTTCCGAATCTCCAACAGTTCTTGTTTGAAATCCTCTCTAACCGTTGCACCTTCATCTGGATCTGGTAAAAGTGCCTCTAAAGCCTCCATGACAGTTTCTCGAATCAGAGTTTTCAATTCATCGATTGTCAGGTCTTTGACTTGCATAGCAACTGCTCCATGACAACATTGCTAGTCTAGTCTAATCATAAGCGGCGACCATTAGGCGGGTTAGATGAGGGGTAAAACAGCGTCAAATTACGGCGGCATCCCATCCGCTCTATTGGAGCAGACTGGCAAAGTTATCCAGTCTATGGCAAAAATTACCGATCACTGCTTAACCAGAACGACTTAGCGCCATTCCTAGCGCCTCTATAACCACTCACGAGGCTGAGTTGCTTTGAGATTGAAGTCTGCTTGCACTACCCCTTGCACTTTGGTCAAGATGCAAGAATTTCCTTCAAAATAGAGACAAACAAAGCGACAGGAGAACACGATGCGTTTATTACACACAATGCTGCGCGTGGGCAATTTGGAAGAATCGCTGAAGTTCTATTGCGATGTCTTGGGGATGAAGCTCTTGCGTCAGAAAGATTATCCTGGCGGAGAATTTACGCTGGCTTTTGTCGGTTACGGCGACGAAGCAGACAACACGGTTTTGGAGTTGACCTATAACTGGGGCACTGACCACTACAACTTGGGCGATGCTTACGGGCATATCGCAATCGGTGTCGATAACATTTACCAAACCTGCGATCTGATTAGGGAGCGGGGTGGTAAGGTGGTGCGCGAACCGGGGCCAATGAAGCACGGCTCAACGGTGATCGCGTTTGTGGAAGATCCAAATGGCTACAAAGTGGAGTTGATTCAAGCCAAGCCTCAGAGCGTAGAACAGCAGGAAGTTGCTGCCCAAGTTAAGTAGGTGGATTAGAACCAAGTGAGCCTTAAAAGCGGGATGCGAGAGTGGAACGTAACAGTCCGGTTTAAACTTGCCTCCCGCATTAGTTTTACAATTTTTGCTGCTGACCCAAGCACTTTGTCAGGATGATCTAGAATAGGAGGCACAAAGAAAGAGTTTGAAAATTTCCGCTTTGTCTCAGTGTTTCGATCTTCCAATTTGCAATGGTAATGAATTGAATATGACAGCGATCGACCTTGATATTCGACAGCTTTCAATTACGACACTGCATGGGTGATTCTGCAACATTGCGCCAACAGGTGCTGAACTGGCTAGCAAGCAATGTGCCTGAGTCGCGGGTCAAGCATGTGCTGCGAGTAGAGCAGATGGCAGTCGATCTGGCTGCTTTACACAACCTTGATCAAAGCAAAGCTGCTCAGGCTGGGTTGATGCACGATCTAGCAAAATATTTTAAGCCTCAGGTTCTTTTGCAAATGGCTCAAGCGGCAGCCCTGCCTTTGGAGCAAGTAGATGAACTCAATCCGCATCTTTTGCATGCCGATGTGGGGGCGATTGTGGCGCAGCAAACCTTTGATGTGCACGATCCAGAGATTTTGGCGGCGATTGCAAATCATACGTTGGGTCAGCCGGGCATGAGCGCTTTAAGCTGTGTGGTTTTTCTGGCAGACAGCTTAGAGCCGGGACGGGGCAGCACGCCTGCACTGGAAGGGTTGCGTCAACTGAGCCAACAGCATTTGCAGCAAGCCGTTTGGATGACCTGCGACTATACGCTGAGGCATTTAATCGAAACAGGGCGGCTAATCCATCCACGGGCAGTGGCAACCCGCAACTGGTTTGTGCGTCACTATCCGTTAAGTCAAGGCTCAGCCAAGCCATATTTATCTGCTAATGCAAACAAGATCCTACCAAGATAGCGGATTGAGATGGCTGTCAGTTCCTTTATAGAGTTTGTTCAAAATTTTGTTTCGCTGGAGGTTGATGAATCGATGAATAACGGAGTAATGAGTAGCGTAACCATGAATCAGATAACGAGGCTCCGATGCTTGCTGCACCCAATGCCTGTAATGCTTGCCAAATTAACGCTTGCCAAATTACCTGCCACTAACGATTAAGGAGAAACCCCTTCTGAATGTCAAACTTTATCCCGCTTTCTTCCAACGCCTTCCATTCTGCAACCTCGGCTCTTGAATCTGGAGCTTTTGAATCTGGCAGAACTGACGAAGACAGCTATAACCTTGCCTTGACGGTCGCTCAAGCCGCAGATGATCGTAAGGGAATCAACATCACACTTTTGCGAGTGGCAGATGTTTCTTATTTAGCTGACTACTTCGTCGTGATTACTGGCTTCTCTAGCGTTCAAGTTCGTGCTATTGCCCGATCGATCGAGGAAAAAGTTGAAACTGATTGGCAGCAGCTACCCCTGCGAATTGAGGGACAGGCGGAAGGAAACTGGGTTTTGATCGATTATGGCGATGTGATTGCTCACATTTTTATGCCGCAAGAACGCGAATTCTACAATCTCGAAGCGTTTTGGGGGCACGCTGAGCAAATTAAGTTCTCTTTGTCGCTTTGACCACGCTTCGCGAACAGTTCTCCCCTGACGAAGCTACCGTGTCCACACCCGTTGAGATTCGCTTCGTTGCAGACTTTTTCGTCCCCTAAATCCTCTGTTCTGGGGGACTTCTCCAAGCCGATTGTGTCTTCAAAGTCCCCTACGGGTAGGGAATTTAGGGGGCTGAGAGGAGTTGTGTGTACATCGTAGCCTCACGAAGAGGTTAAGGGAGATTTTCAACCTGTGTGTACACCGTAGCCTTTTTTAAGGGGAGCTAGGGGCTGTGATCCCTTTCAGCCAGAATCCTAATGATGGCAGAGTAACAGCCCCTAGCCTGTTTTAGACAACGGGCGCGGTCAGGCAGATGCCCTCAACGGTTGACCATCCATTGACCGTCTATTGTCTATTAATGGCGCGCCCTAGAGGAAGATCAAATGCAAGCGCTTTATCATCATCTTCCCCTCACCCATTCCTGCACTGCATCAGGGGGAAACAGCCCCAACCAAGCCAAATTCTGGACGTAGTAGGCAGAATCGTTGTCCCAAATGCCATCTTTGTAAGCGGGCAAAAGTTTTTGCTGCCACATTTCTTCAGCAATAGGGGGGTTGACCAACTGAAAGGCAGGATACAGCATGGCGTACTGGCTGGTGGCTTCATAGCGAGCCGTCGCAAACCCACGCAAATTGATCCGGGCGGGGATAGCTTGGCGAGTTTGCCACAGGGTTTGCAGATGTCCGATGTGGTTTTGCAGAAAAGTTGTTGCCCTCGGTTCATCAAACCAGACGGCATCCAGCGCAATTCGCCACCAAACGCGATAGGCATCAAAACTGTAGGTGCTGCGGAGTCGGGTACGAATCGGAGGCGATTGAAATGCTCCAGTGGTGAGGTTAATCGCCACCCAATCGCTCGGCAGGTTGACCGCAGAAAGCTGAGTAGACTTTTCCAGCACTTCATAGCTGCTCTCCACCAAGCTTAACCAGTCTCGTTCTGGATCAACTTGGGCAAACAGCCGAAAGGCGTAAGGGGCGAGATAGGACGGATTCAGGTAGGCAATCGGCGGCTGGGGCTGAAAGGCAGCGATCGGCCCTGGCAAAAAGTAGCGTCGCGGTTGTCCGGTTGGTGACGCCGTAACGGTCGATTGCTCCCAAAGGTCTTTGAGTTTGGTGCGAGCTAGATCGAGATATTCTGATCGATGCCAGCGCCGACTTGCCAAAATCAGAGCTGTGGCTGCATCTAAATCTGCATCGCTGGCGAAGTTGGCATCTAAGATTTCCCAGCTTCCTTGGGCAGTTTGTCCCCATTTCCAAGCCCAAAGCGAGTCGGTTGGTTGGTTGGTTTCCCCGCGCCGCTGAAGATTGTCTTCTGCCCATTTCAGCGTTTGGCTGAAGGTCGCCGGATCATCTGCAAAGACTGCCCGCAGCATCGCGTAGGCTTGCCCTTCTGAAACCGTTCGGGCGTCTTGTTCCCAGTCAATGACCCGTCCGTCTGCCTGAATGAACCGCTGGCGATAGGCGACCCAACTTTGCTCTAGAACTTCGGTAGTTGTTGGCATTACCATCCCGGATTCAGCGGGTGCAGCCATCGGACTCGGAGACTGAGCCATCGCCAGGGGCAGCGATCCCATCCAGCCGGTTAAAAGCAGCATGATTGAGCAATAGACGACAGGTTTCGCCATAGGGGGTGTCATTTTGAATGGAAGTGTAATTTACTGTCGCACTTGATCTGTCGCACCTGATCTGTCGCACCTGATCTGTCGCACCTGATCTATTCACGCAAATCTATTCCTGCCAAGACCATTGCCATTGAGGAATGTTTCGAGAACTTCGGTGAAGTTTCGGTAAAGTTTGCAGAAATATCGCAAATCTAGGATTCCAGATCGGCTCAACAAGCGCAGCGAACTCCATATTTGTGTTAGGTTTGGAGGCGATCTGGGCCAACCCTCCAAGCCTAGGAGTTAGCAGCGATCTTGGCAGGCTAACCACTTTGGTTTGGCAAAGGGGGAGTCCATCGGCTGAACTTGCTTTACTGATCCGATGCGATCATGACGGATATCTCATCCATTTCTTCTGACGAATTAACCCAACGGCGGCGGCAGTTACGACGGCAGCGACGAGCGCGGTTTTTGCAAACGAGTTGGCAAATTATTTCCATGACTGGGCTGACAGTCGGTGTCGTCTGGCTGGTAACGCTGCCTGATTGGATGCTGCATGATCCCAGCCAGGTGGTGATTGAAGGCAGTAAATCGCTTTCACCGGATGTCATCCGCTCTATGTTGCCCATTACCTACCCGCAGTCGGTGTTGGCGCTGCAACCGGAAGCGTTGGCCCGTCAGTTGGAAGCTGAAGCCCCGATTGCTGATGCCACGGTGACTCGCCGCATGTTTCCGCCTGGCGTGACGATTCACATCCAAGAACGCCATCCGGTCGCTGTGGTATATGCCGCTCCGCCAACGGCTGTCACCTTGCCGCAGAGTGGAGGTTTGGAGCACCTGTTTATCACGGCCCTGCTGGACGATCAAGGAACCTGGATGCCTTACGAGCAGTATGCTGCGCTGAACCCTTCGCAAAAACTGCCTGCTTTAAAGGTGATTGGCATCCGAGAACCCGATCAAAAGCAGTGGAAAAGTCTCTATGAGAGCGTAAGCCGCAGCCCGATTAAAGTCACAACCATCGATTGGCGAGAGCCGAGCAATTTAATTTTGCATACCGATTTGGGGCTGGTTCACTTTGGGGCGTTGAGCGAGCGCTTCCCGAAACAGCTTCAAGTGCTGGATCAGATGCGAAAGTTGCCTGACAGTCTTGAAACTGATCAAATCGCCTATATTGATCTGAGCAATCCAGATATGCCGATGCTAGAATTAACCGCTGGTGCAATTAAGCCTTCTCCCAAACCGGAAGAGTAATCGTCGCTCAGCCTCGGCGAGCCAGGCGGAAGCCTGACCTAGGAAAAAACGCAGAATTTTATTCCATTAGCGTGGTCTTTTGCTAGGATGATTTCCTAAATCTTTCGAGGTGCATCCAGACATCTACTGAACCGTTGGCTTTGGCTTAACCCCAACTCCTAAACTGTTCACTCTAGAAGGTTAGCTCTGGCAAGAGTCGCTTTGCCAGCAACAATGCTTTTTAGCTGTTTTGTCTTGGCAAGTGTAGTAGTTTTTCGGGGTGTCTTTTTAGATTTACTAGAGACTATCTGGCGGCGATTTTGGCTGTTCAAATGTTGCCTGAAAAGGTTTCTGAAACTGCTTAATCAAGCTTGCATAGATCAATCGAAAATCGATAAAAGTAGGATGGCTGTCTCTAAGTCGATGATCGACTGTCAGTTGGCTAGTCGGAGGCGAATCGTTGTGCAGTTGTACAGCTTAAAGCAGGCTCTTTAGCGGAGCTTGTTAGAATTAAGTGAAAAAGAATCTCAACCTAAAAATCTTTGATTTCTTTCATAAAAATTAACTGCCAGGCTGCTGATATTGCAGTGATTGAACCGAAAATAAACTGAAAGTCTGAATTTGGCTTTTTCAGCAACATCGCCTATAGTTATCTAGAGTTAAAAAGCCTTTGTATCAGTCGTCTCGCAATCCTAATGACATTTAATAGTAAGTTAATGGCTACTCACTCCGACCATCCCGACGCCGATCAGGTCAATTTCTCTCTACCGATGAATGCTGCAAATCCTTTTACAAACTCTGGAGTACACTTAGGTCAAGTTCGTGATTCCAGGGGCACATTGGCGGAGGAAATTAGGAGTGATGAGATCGTGCCAAGTAGCGTAGCCAAAATTAAAGTGATTGGGGTTGGTGGTGGCGGCTGCAATGCCGTGAATCGAATGATTGCCAGTGATGTGGCTGGAATTGAGTTTTGGTCAATCAATACAGACGCTCAAGCCTTGACGCTTGCTTCCGCCCATAACCGTTTGCAGGTTGGTCAAAAGTTGACCCGTGGCCTGGGCGCGGGCGGCAATCCGGCGATTGGGCAGAAAGCAGCCGAAGAATCTCGTGATGAGATCGCCGCAGCCTTGGAAAATGCTGACTTGGTGTTTATTACCGCAGGCATGGGTGGGGGAACGGGCACAGGTGCAGCCCCAGTCGTGGCAGAAGTCGCCAAAGAAGTCGGAGCGCTGACGGTTGGCGTGGTGACTCGTCCTTTTACCTTCGAGGGCAAACGCCGCACCAGTCAAGCTGATGAGGGAATTGCCGCGCTGCAAAGCCGAGTCGATACGCTGATCATTATCCCGAACGACAAGCTGCTTTCGGTGATTTCTGAGCAAACGCCGGTGCAGGAAGCGTTTCGGGTTGCTGATGACATTCTGCGGCAGGGTGTCCAAGGCATCTCTGACATTATTACAATTCCGGGATTGGTTAACGTAGACTTTGCCGATGTGCGAGCCGTAATGGCGGATGCGGGTTCGGCGTTGATGGGCATTGGGATTGGCTCTGGTAAGTCAAGAGCGCGAGAAGCCGCCACTGCTGCGATTTCGTCACCGCTGCTAGAGTCTTCGATTGACGGAGCAAAGGGCGTTGTATTCAACATTACAGGCGGCTCTGACCTGACGTTGCATGAGGTGAATTCGGCAGCCGAAATTATCTACGAAGCCGTTGATCCAAACGCCAATATCATCTTTGGGGCAGTGCTCGACGACCGTTTGCAAGGAGAAATCCGCATTACAGTAATTGCGACTGGCTTCACAACTGAGGTGCAGGCTCCCCCCGTGCAGCAGTCCACGCGAGTTTCGCCCTTGAAGCGACCAACCGTTTCTGCGCCGCCCAGCCCCACTCCGCTGCCGCCGCCCGCCTCTGAGCCACGGCCTACTAGCAAACCCGGACTCGATATTCCAGAGTTTCTTCAGCGCCGCCGCCCGCCACGCTAGGAGGGGGCAGGTTTTGTTGGAGGCTTTTTGGAATTAGACAATTTTTCTAGTCGCTAAACCTGCCCTTGCAGTTGGTTAGTGGCGTTTTTGATGCCATGCCCAAGCATGTTGGATGATTTGCGTCAAATCGGCATATTGTGGCTGCCAGCCTAGAGTCGTTTGGGCTTTCTCGCTGCTGCCCGTCAGAGCCGGCGGATCTCCGGGGCGGCGGTCTTGTTCAATGACGGTAATTGGACGTCTGGTGACTTGTCGTGCCGTTTCAATCACCTGCTTCACCGAAAAGCCGCTGCCGTTGCCGAGATTAAATACCTGACTGTCGCCGCCCTTCAGCAAATATTCAGCCCCCAGCACATGGGCCGAAGCCAAATCGGTGACATGAATATAGTCTCGAATGCAGGTTCCGTCAGGGGTGGGGTAGTCAGTGCCAAACACTGAGATCGCCTCGCGTTTGCCCAAGGCCGTTTGCAGCACTAGCGGGATCAGGTGTGTTTCCGGTTCGTGATCTTCACCCAAGCGCCCTTGAGGGTCGGCTCCTGCGGCGTTGAAATAACGGAAGCAAACCGATTTGAACTGATGCGCTACATCAAAATCTGCCAAAATTCGCTCAACCATTAGCTTGCTAGCGCCGTAAGGATTGATCGGCGCTTGCGGATGGTCTTCTGGAATCGGCACTATTTCAGGAATACCGTAGGTGGCACAGGTAGAGGAAAACACAAACTTTTTGATGTTTGCCGCCAGCATTGCCTCTAGCAAAGTTAGCGTGCCAATTACATTGTTGCGGTAGTACTTTGCCGGATCGCTCACCGACTCACCCACATAGGCATAAGCGGCAAAATGCATGACGGCGGCAATATCGTGACTGGCAAAAAGCTGATCGAGCAGCGGGCGATCGTTCGTGTCGCCTTCGATCAATTTGGCTTTCAGCACCGTTTCCACCAGATCTCGATGTCCATAAACCAAGTTATCCAAAACGACAACCTTGTATCCGGCTTGCTGGAGCGCTAACACAGCATGAGAGCCAATGTATCCGGCTCCTCCTGTAACCAAATGGTAGTCACCTCTGCCACGGCAGTTATCCTTATTTTTGCTAACAGCTTTTCTCCTGCTGTTATAGCAGTTCTATTGGTCGAAGCCTAAAAGAAACCAGTAGATTCATTTCATCTTTGCCTGGGGAAGGCAGAAGGCAGAAGGCAGAAGGCAGAAGGCAGAAGGCAGAAGTAAGGAGGTTTAGAGTTTTGTGTCAATTCAGCTTCAGGCGATAAATTGATTTGAGCCGCTTTGCTGCCTGACCCACACGCAAATCGATTGCGGGCTATTCGATGTCACCTCACTTAAAGCCTTTCAGAATCCAGCTTCTAGACCTCGAACAGCACGATTGTTGATCATCAACCCGTGAAAATTGCTGTATGTGTCTCTTAGGATCGTGGATTGAATCAATCCGTCAACTGTACGGGCGGGTTGAGCAGATCAATGGGCATCCGGCAATGAATTTGACCGCAGAACCTGCCCCTACCCACGATCAAACGGATTGAATTTCTATTTCTTAGCCACGGTTCAACCCCTTCCACCAAATCCTCTTTCAAAGAAAGCGATCGTTTTGCTCAGTCTCAGCGATCATAAAGAATCGGTTGTCTCTTCTCAAGCAAAGCTCATGCCGTGTCATCTCACCAATTCAATTGCAGGCTTCCCGATCTTGCTTGCTGCTAGTCCTGCTGAGAGTGGGTTAGTCGTACAGGGCAATCTTGCCTATGTCACCAATGCCATCATTTTGCTTTTGGTTGCCACGATTGTTGCGCTGTTGTCTCGGCGGCTGCGGATGCCTTATGTGACTGGATTAGTTCTGGCTGGCTTAACGATCACTCATTTTTTGCCCAGCAGCATTGGACTAGACTCCTCGCTGATTCTGAATCTGTTTCTGCCCATTTTGCTGTTTGAAGCCGCGATCAATACCGACATCAGCCGACTGCGCAGCACCGTCAAACCGATTGCGCTGTTAGCCCTGCCAGGGGTTGTGATTGCTTCTAGCGTGACAGCAACTGTGCTCAAACTGGGGTTGGGGCTAGGGTGGGTTTCGGCGTGGCTGCTCGGCACAATTTTGGCCATCACCGATACTGTTTCAGTGATTGCCGTCTTCAAGGAAATCCCTGTTCCTTCGCGGCTCAGTACCATTGTTGAAGGAGAAAGCCTGTTTAATGACGGCGTAGCGCTCGTTCTGTTTAACCTGATTTTGCTGGTTCACACGACGGGCAGCGTTTCTTTCAGCGAAGGCATCCAGGAACTCGTTGTCGTGATGGCAGGCGGCATTTTGGTCGGGTTGATTTTGGGCTATCTCAGCGCCGAACTGTTTGCTCGCTCGGATGACAACCTCAGCAGCATTTTACTCACCGTGGCATTGGCGCTTGGAGCCTATCAGGTGGCACACTGGCTGGAAGTTTCAGGAGTTGTGGCAGTGGTGGTTGCTGGGCTGATGGTCGGCAATGTGGGGCTATCGCGGCGGGTTTCGGCATCGAATCGAGTTACACTCTACAGCTTTTGGGACTATGCCGGATTTGGCGTCAACACGTTTATTTTTTTGCTGATTGGCGTAGAGTTGGCTCCTGCGACTCTTTGGCAACGGCTCCCGGCAGTGCTGCTCGCGGTGCTGGCGTACCAAATTGGGCGGTTGCTGGCGGTCTATCCTTTGTTGACGCTGTTGCGCTGGTTCGATCGTCCTCTGCCTCTCCGCTGGCAGCATGTACTATTTCTCGGCAACATTAAAGGATCGCTGTCGATGGCGTTGGCGCTGAGTTTGCCGCTGACGATTGAAGGGCGCAGTAATTTGATTGCAATTGTGTTTGGGGCAGTTTTGCTGTCGCTGGTGGTGCAGGGGTTGAGTTTGCCGTGGATGGTCAGACGGTTGCGAATTGCAGGACTTTCGCCCTCACGTCAGCAAACCGAAGAGCTACGCGCCCAGCTAATTTCAGCCAAAGCGGCCCAAGATGAGCTAGAAGGCATGTTGAAAACTGGAGTGCTGCCCAAATCAATCTATGAAGAAATGCGAGCGATGTATCAGGTGCAGGTGGCTAAAGCAGAACGAGCGCTGCGGGATTTGCACGATCGATGGGCAGTCGAAGTCACCACCGGACAACGCGACCCCTCTGGACTGGATGCCATTCGCAAACGACTGCTGCTTGTTGAGAAGGGCGCACTCAGCGAAGCGTTGCGGCGAGGAATTTTGACCGAATCCACGGTGAAGGGGCGCTTACAGCAGATTGACGAAAAGATTTTGATGTTAGAAGATGACTAGCAAGCAAAGCTGATATAACGGTAGGAAAACACGGAGAAAAAAGCGCAGAAGCCCAATAAATCTGACATACTTTATTTCTGTATCAGCGGTGGCATCTGCTAGATTTAAAGTTGATTGGTTGCTTATATTTCCTCATTTCTTTCTCCTAACTGCACTTCGATAGCGGAAGCCCCTCTGCTGTAAGTAAAAAAAGCTCCTCTTATTGGGGTTTGGGTATTGACCTAAACCTCCAATTCTGATTAGGAACCATCGTGATTTGTCAGAGACAGCGTTTTGTAGCGGTCGCCCAACGCTCAAAAAACTGTGGAATAGCCTCTCAGTAGCAAGAGCACAATGCTGGTGTCTATTCCAACCGATGTCTCTAGTTGGTGAATTGTTTCTGAATTATCTACTAAGTAATGATTTCTCAATCATGGCTCAATCCAGATGGATGGAAGATGACTCATTGGCGGAACCCGTCGAAGTAGCAGCATCTCTGGGCGAATTAAACCATCAGCTAGGGGAAGAACCGGCTGAGGCTTCAAGCTCAAATTCAACCGATTTAGCTTTCGATGCAATGCCCTTCCACAGCCTATTCAAGCAAGCTGCTGTAGGCATGGTTATTGCTGATCTCGACTATCGTCTGCTGGAGGTCAACCCAGCCTTCTGCAATCTTTTGGGCTATTCAGCCACCGAGCTTCAGTTTCGTAGATTTGAAGAAATTACCCATCCAGACGACTGGGAAGCAGCTTGGAACCATCTGCAAAAATCCATACTGGAGAGCAAAGCCATTTTACGCTGGAAAAGCGCTATCTGCGGCGCGATGGCTCGATCCTCTGGACAAACACAACCGTCTCGCCACTCTATGCTGCCGCTGGCTTTCTGCAACACTACGCAGTCATTGTGCACGATATTAGTGAGCAGCAAATCATGTTGCGCCAGCGCGGTCTGGCAATCCAGGAGAGTGAAGAAAAATTTCGCCAATTGACTGAAAATGTTGGCAAAGTTTTTTGGATGGAAGACATGGAGCGGCGAACCCTTTACGTTAGCCCGATCTATGAGCAAATTTGGGGAACCAGCATCGAATCGCTTTACCAAAACTCCTTAAGTTGGATAGAAGCAATCCATCCCGACGATCGGGCAACCATTGCAGCCAAATATATCGACCTGTGGAGCAGCCCGCATCCCGAAATGGAGTATCGGATTGTTCGACCTGATGGCGAGATCCGCTGGATTCACGATCGCACTTTTCCCATTCGCAATGCCCAAGGTGAAGTCTACCGCATTGCGGGTTTTGCAGAAGACATTACCGAACGCAAGCAGGCGGAACTAGAAGTTCGGCGTAATCATGATTTGTTTGAAGCGGTGTTTCAGGAGTCGGCAGACGCGATTTTCCTAGTCGATCCTGCCACCTTACTGAACCTAGATTGCAACCAACGAGCCGTTGAACTATTTGAAGCCGACAGCAAAGCCGATTTAATTGGCATCCAAGGCCATGTGCTACATAAAACCCCATTCTTGGACACAGAACTGGCGGCAGCGCGGGAACAGATCAGAACGCAAGGAGTTTGGAGCCGAGAAATTGAATACCGAACGCTGAAAGGAAATTTCTTTTGGGGCAACATTGCAGGCAAGGGAATTAAAGTGGTAGGGCAGCGAACAACCTTAATTCGGATTACGGATATTAGCGATCGCAAAGCCTCAGAGCAAATGCTGAAACAGCAAGCTGAGCGAGAAAGTTTGCTGAAGCAGGTGGCTTTTCAAACCCGCGAATCGCTGAATCTAGACTACATTCTCAGCACCACTGTTGAACGAACGCTGGCTTTCCTGCAAACAGATCGCGTCGTGATTTACCAGTTTGAGCCAGACGGCACCGGTCAGATCGTGATTGAAGCTGTCTCTCAGCCTGAATTTGCCATCATTGGTGAACACATTGAAGATCCTTGCTTCCGGCTGGATCTGGGCACCCAATATCAACAAGGCCGCACCTGCGCCATCAGTGACATTTATGCTGCCGATCTTGCGCCTTGTCATGTTGAACTGCTGGCTCAGTTTCAGGTGAGGGCTAACCTCGTTGTGCCCATCTTTCAAGATAACCAGCTTTGGGGGCTGCTGATTGCTCATCACTGCACGGCTCCACGAGAATGGCAGTCGTTTGAACTCGAACTGCTGAAGCAATTAGCTAATCAGGTCAGCATTGCCATCCGCCAAACGAGCCTCTATGCTCAGCTTGCGATGCAGTTGTCTGAGCGGCAACGGGTCGAGCAAACCCTAGAGCAACAGGTGCAGCGAGAACAGCTAATCCGGGCGATTGCTCAACAAATTCGCGGTTCGCTGCAACTCGACGAAATTTTGGAAGCCTCCGTCACTCAAGTGCGGCAGGTGCTCCAAGCCGATCGAGCGCTGGTGTTTCGCCTCAATTCCGATCGCTCTGGCGTTGTAATCAAAGAATCTGTCATGGCGGATTATCCTGTTACGGCTGAAATGCTGCTTTCGGATCAGCACTTTCCGTTAGAAAGCTACGAGTCTTATCTAAACGGACAAGCCCGCGCCATTGCCAACGCTGAAACCGACCAGTTATCGCCTTGTTTGGCGGAATTCATGCACCAAATTCACGTCAAGTCGAAGCTGGTTGCCCCGATCATCCAGGCGGTTGAAACCGGAGACTTGATTGTTTGGGGATTGCTGATTGTGCATTCCTGCACCCGCTGTCGCCAATGGGAATCCGCTGAGGTGGCTCTAGTCCAACAGGTTGCAGTGCAGATGGGGATTGCGATTCAGCAGGCTGATCTTTACTCGCAGCTAGAAACCCAGCTTCAGCAGAAAGAAGTTTTGCTCAAAGAGGTGCATCACCGGGTTAAAAATAACTTGCAGGTTATTTCTGCCATGCTGAATCTGCAAGCCCGCGTCACCCAAGACAAAGCAGTGCGAGATGTTTTAGAAGATAGCCGCAGTCGGTTAAGAGCCATTGCCCTCATTCATGAAACGCTTTACCAGTCTGATAATTTAGAGCGTCTAAACTTTCAGCAATACATTCGACGGCTGGTTGGAACCATTCTCAGCACCTACAGCAACACCCAGATTAGTTTGGTGTATGAAATGCAGCCCGTTTTGCTGAATTTAGAAACCGCGATTCCTTGCGGGCTGCTGGTCAGCGAACTGGTCACGAATGCGATTAAGCACGCTTTTCCCTATGGTCGCCAAGGCGAAATTCGGATTATTTTGCAGTCTATCAACCGTTCAGATTTACAGAACGACCCATTCCCTTCCGCCAATCCGCTTGTCTCTCCGGTACGGAAATCGGCGCAGTCATCCGCCTACCAATACAGCTTGGTGATTCAAGACAATGGGGTGGGAATTCCAGAGTATTTAAACCTCAAAGATCTCAAATCACTGGGATTAAAGATTGTGTATGATCTCGCCCTACAGATTCGAGGAACACTAGAGTTAGAGCGGGTTTCTGGGACTCGGTTTCAACTCACGTTTTCAGAGTTGGAATATCGGAGGCGGTTTTAGCGCGCTTTATTACATATACATAGCATTCACATACACAGCTATCATGCAGTCCATCAAACTATGCAGCCCATCAAAATTCTAGTGACCGAGGATGAAATCTTAATTGCGCGAGAAATTGAAATGGCGCTGCAAGACTTGGGCTATTCAGTAGTTGGATTAGTCTCTGATGGAGAAGCAGCGCTGGCAAAAGTGGCTGAAACCAAACCCGATCTCGTTTTGATGGACATTGTGATTCAAGGTGAGCAAGACGGAATTGAAACCGCCCAACGCATTCGCAATCAGTTTCAAATTCCGGTTATTTTTTTAACAGCCTATGCCGACGCTGATACCCTGCAACGCGCAAAAGTGACAGAACCGTTTGGCTATGTGCTCAAACCTTTTCAGCCTCAAGAACTCAACATTGCCATTCAAGTTGCCTTGGTTAGACACAACACGGAACAGTTTAAATTGGCAATGTTGCGAAACAGTATTACGCTGTCACTTCCTCACGAAATTAATACGCCTTTGCATGGTTTATTGGGCTTTACCGATCTGTTGCTTCGTTATTACGATTCCATGTCAAAAACTGAAGTGCTAGAAACGCTTCAATGTATGCGAACTTCTGTCGTGGGACTCGAACGCATCTGTCAAAACTTCTTGCTACACGCCAAATTAGAGGTGCTTGCTTCTCGTCCGCAAACACTAAAAAACCTGCGGCAAGGCGAAGCTTGCCTGACTCAAGACGTGATTCCTAGTTGTGCTGAAAAACAAGCCAGTCTGTTCAAGCGTCAGGCAGATTTAAGCCTAGACTTAGCCGATTTTGCAGTGCCCATGTCTGAAGTTTACTTCCGAAAAATATTAGAGGAACTGCTCAACAATGCCTTTAAATTTTCTGAACCAGGATCGTTAGTTTCGGTGAAAACTGAGCTTCAAGAACAGACATTTTGCCTCGCAATTACTGATCAAGGGATCGGGATGACGGCTGATCAAATTGCGCTAATTGGAGCTTACATGCAGTTTGAACGCGCTCAGCTTGAGCAACAGGGCGTTGGTTTAGGCTTAGCGTTGGTGAAGCGAATGGTGGAATTACATTACGGCACTTTAACCATCACTAGCGCCATTGAAGAACAAACCACGGTCGTTGTGCAATTACCAATTCCAGAGATTCACTCTGCCCACTCTGCTTTCTCAGCGATGTCTAACCCACTAATATCTCACCCATTAGTATCTCCAATAGAAGAAAGTTCAGAATCTGATTTTCTTGCCTAAAACCTTCTCTGCAACTCTAAAAGCTCCCTAGCTGCTCAATTTACATTCCCCAGAGATCAGCGCGTTTTCGCAGAAATTGGGGACTTGTGCCGTCTTTTCACACCGCTTATCAGCCACTCGTCAGCTACTTGTCAGCTACTTGTCATACCAATTGAAACCAATTGAAACCAATTGAAACAGAGGCCACGGCAGTTCGCAGACTGAAACCATCGCTGCGCAAAGCTGCCAAAATCCAAAAGTTGCTAGCGCAACGCTGCGCGAACGCAAATCCAAAATCCAAAAGATGCTGTCATCTGATGCCGTCAACAGTTGACCATTCATGGATGACGCGCCCCATAACCCGTTATCAGCAATCCCAATTCCTGATATGGTAATACAGCACAACCCCTAATCCTTGCTAACCCTCCTATGGCTTTGCAACTGCGCGTTTATGTTCCTCCTCATCCGCTGATTAAACATTGGCTGGCAGTTGCCCGCGATGAAGCGACCCCCTCTGTGCTGTTCCGCAGCGCCATGACCGAGTTGGGGCGATGGCTCACCTACGAAGCAATCCGAGAGTGGCTTCCTACCGTTGACACGCAAGTGAATACTCCTCTAGCGCCCTGTCCTGCCAACTTTATTAATCCAGAAGTGCCGCTGGTGATCGTGCCCATTTTGCGAGCCGGATTATCTTTGCTGGAAGGAGCGCAAAATTTGTTGCCCCTTGCGTCGATCTATCACATTGGCTTAGTGCGCAACGAAGAGACGCTAGAAGCCAGCATGTATTTAAACAAATTTCCGGCTCAGTTTGATTCGCAAACGCGAGTGCTGATCACAGAGCCGATGTTGGCAACAGGCGGCACGATTACCACCGTGATGGCAGAACTGACTCAACGCGGCATCGATCCAGCAATGGTGCGAATTATTTCGGTGGTGACGGCTCCCCCCGCGCTCCAAAAACTCAATGTTGCCTATCCCGGTTTGGTGATCTACGCTGCCGCCATTGATGAAGGGTTGAACGAACGCGGCTACATTGTTCCTGGACTAGGCGACGCGGGTGATCGCACTTTTGGCACATAGCGCTGTTTCTGTGAACCCTTCTGTAAACCCTGTAGACCGATTACTTTTTTAATTCAGATTTCGATTCCTGCTAGCAGACGGTTCTAAGCTAGCAGAGGGTACTAAAATTGAAGCAATCAGAGCACTAGGCATTGGATCATGAGTCAGCAAGGGAATTTTTTAGGTGGTTTTTTGCTTGGAACGGTTGTCGGTGGCGCGGTGGGGGGTGTAATTGGGGCACTGGCTGCCTCTCGCCTCTCCCAAACTGAGCCGGCCGCCAAACTGGAAGGCAGCAAAACAGATCCCAAAGCAGCCAAAAAGCGCCCCCTTAAAGCAGCGCCCGAACAAAATATGGAAGTGGCTCGACGCGGATTGGAAGACAAAATCGCTCAACTGAACGACGCAATCGATGATGTGCGGCAACAGTTAGGTACGGTGAATGGCACGGTGAAAGAAGGCAGCCGCGAACGAACCATTGCGCCGGAGCCATAAGGTTATCGCCACAATGGCAGTTGAAATTGAACGCAAATTTTTGGTGAACGGAGACGGCTGGCGCTCGCTGGCAGTTGGAGTGGTCTACCGTCAGGGTTATCTGGCTTCAGGGCAGGGCTGCACCGTGCGGGTACGGGTTGCGGGCGAGCAGGGCTACTTGACGATCAAAGGAGCAACCCAGGGGATCAGCCGCGCCGAGTACGAATATGCCATTCCGGTCACAGATGCCAACGAGCTACTAGATACGCTGTGTCAGCGTCCCTTGGTTGAAAAGACGCGCTACCGGATTCCTTGGCGCACTGTGGTTTGGGAAGTTGACGAGTTTGCTGGCGAAAATCAGGGGTTGGTTGTGGCAGAAGTGGAACTCACCGACGCAGCCCAGATTTTGGAACTACCCGACTGGATTGGCGAAGAGGTATCTCATGATCCGCGCTATTACAACGTCAATTTGGTCAAGCATCCATTTAGCTGTTGGTGACACCGCTGCCAGCACATCACCCGATCTCGGATTCCGGCAGCGTTGAGATTCGCTGCTGAAGCCATGCCAAAATCTCTTGATTAACCAGTTCGGGGCGCTCGTCGTGGGGGCAATGTCCAGTTTCAGGAATCGGGATAAAGTCTACCTGTTCTGACTGGGCGGCCAGTTCTCGATAGAGTTTTGCGCCTGTGATGGGCGTCCAGGGATCGGCTTCGCCCCACAAAATCAACAGCGGCTGAGTGACGTGAGGCAGCAGATCTTCTGGTTTTGGGCCAGGCGGAGCCGTGAGGATTTTGGCAAAGACTTTCGGCGCTTGCGGATCGCAGGCTGGCTCATGGATTAGATCAATGAGCTCATCGGTGACAGCAGTGCGGTCGCGGTAAACTTGGTGCAGGGTTCGACGCAGACGCGGCTTTTGCCGAATCCGGTTGAACAAAAACGGCCCCACTATCTCAGAACTGACCAGTTTTGTGAAAGCGCCCATCACTAGCCTCAGCGGTGGGTTCAATTCTTCAGGACGGTGATTTAAGCCACCTGCCGCATTCAGCAACACGCCGCCTCGCGCCAGTTCAGGGTGGTTGGCCAACATGATCAGGCAGAGCAGCGCCCCAATCGAATTGCCGACAAACACAGCCGGTTCTTGCACGTGGGCAGCGCAAAAGTCGTGCAGCATTTCCTGCCATAGCTCCATGCGGTAGTCCACCAGCGGCTTGTCTGACTTACCGAAGCCTAGGAGATCAATCGCAAAAACGCGATAGCCTGCCGCTGCTAAAGCCGGAATATTATTGCGCCAATGTCCGATCGATGCGCCGAAGCCATGAATTAAGATCAAGGGAGTGCCGCTGCCCATTTCGGCATAGGCGATGCGGTGATCTTGCCAAGTCCAAAATTGAGTTTCAATGGGAGTTGCCGTTGCAACAGACGGAGTTTGAGTGGTCACGATCGTTAGTTACGTTTCTTAAACTATTCTAATGATAAGACAGGCTTCTAGCCGCCTGCTTGCTCCTTTGAGAATTGACCTTGAGAACCTTATTTCTGAGAACACCATGCCTCATACGATCGTAACGAACACCTGTGAAGGCGTTGCCGACTGTGTTGATGCTTGCCCCGTTGCCTGCATCCACGAAGGCCCCAGCAAAAACGCCAAAGGTACAGACTGGTATTGGATTGATTTTGCCACCTGCATCGACTGTGGAATTTGTCTGCAAGTTTGTCCGGTTGAAGGCGCAATCGTGCCAGAAGAACGCCCCGAATTACAAAATACGCCCAGCTAAACTGCAAAATTTTATGCACACTCAGATCCCTGGAATCTTCAAGATTCCAGGGATCACAACCCTGACCTATGCAGTTGCCAAAGCAGGCTCAGGACGCTTGCTGTTGCGAATGCCTTCAATTGCGGTGGCGTAGTCTTTCTGACCGAAGACTCCAGAGCCAGAGACAATCGCATTTGCGCCTGCTTCCAGCACTTGCCACGTGTTGTTTGCCTTCAAGCCGCCGTCTACTTCGATCCACGGATCAACCCCACGCTCGTCGCACATTTGACGCAGCTTCTGAATTTTAGTCACCATGCTGGGAATAAAGCTTTGCCCACCGAAACCAGGGTTGACGCTCATAATCAGCACCAAATCGCACAGGTCTAGCACGTTCTCTAGAAAGCTGAGCGGCGTAGACGGATTTAGCACCACGCCTGCCACTTTGCCCAATTCCTTGATTTGACCGAGGGTGCGATGTAGATGCGGCGAAGCGTTATGCTCTACGTGAACCGTGATGTGGTCTGCCCCTGCTTTGGCAAAATCTGCCACATACTTTTCTGGCTCCACAATCATCAAATGCACGTCCAGCGGTTTCTGAGTGTAAGGACGGATGGCTTCAACAATCAGCGGCCCGATGGTAATGTTAGGCACAAAGCGCCCGTCCATCACATCCACATGAACCCAGTCAGCGCCTGCTGCATCAATTGCCTTGATTTCTTCTCCCAAGCGGCTAAAATCTGCTGATAGAATCGATGGGGCAACAACAATCGGTTTTTGAGATAGGGTCTGGCTCATAGCTCTCCTCGAATTTCCTGCGTCCGGTTTGTAATCAGTGTAACAAAACACGCCCTCAGCCCCTCGATATTGATGCGCCGGTGGCTGGCAATTTCATCAGAAGTTTACCATTAAATGCTCTAGTCTGTTGGATAGCGAGATTACCCTATGACTCATCTAGATCGGCAGTCTGTTGGTGAATTGAACCGCAAGTCAAGAGGTCGCCTGTGGTGGTCAGCGTATGGGATTTGGAGCAGCCTGATCCTGAGTTTGATTGGGGTTCCGGTGATTGCCTTAGAAAATTCAGTGGGGGATACGGGCATTGATGCTTATCGGTTACAAGCAGCGCCCTACAACTTAACCGGACGCAAAATTGCGATCGGACAGGTGGAAGTGGGTCGCCCGGCAGGACAGGGGTTGGATAAGGCCGCCAACTCGAATCCTACAGTGCGGGTGCGGCGGCTGTTTGTGCGCAACAATTCTGCTCAGCCAAATGATTTGGTAGACACCCACGCTGGACGGGTTGCCAGCATTATGATTAGCCGCGACAAACGCCAGAAGGGAGTTGCGCCCGATGCGATGCTGTATTCCTCCGCGATTGGCAATGATCCAGATGGCGGACAGCCCCAGGAATGCATGGCAGCGCAGACGGTGGCGAACCAAAACGGCGGCGATGTGCGGGCGATTAACTTCAGCTTCGGAGAGTCGCTGCAACGCGATCCGCGCCCCAAACCTGTTCTAGATGGCAATGCGCTGCTGACTCAATGTGTCGATTGGTCGAGCCGCGTTCACAACATGCTGTATGTAATCTCTGGCAACCAAGGACGGGGCGGATTCCCAATTCCAACCGATACTTTCAACGGCATGACGATTGCCAACTCGATGGCGCTAGACGACATCTTCAACAAAGTCGATTTCTTTAGCTTGGGTAGCGAACCCACGATGGTAATTGGACGCAATCCTGCCGATGAACGTAACGTAGGCCCACGTCGTTCGGTGACGCTGATGGCTCCCGGCCGGGCAATTGCTACCTTCAAGCCCGATGGCTCGGTTGCTCCTCCCGATACAGGCGGCACTAGCTTTGCGGCTCCTCATGTCACAGCAACGGTGGCTTTGCTGCAAGAATATGGCGACCGCATGATTCGGCAAGGTTTAAGAACAGGTGCTGCTGCAACATCATGGACGTTGGACGCACGTCAGCAGGAAGTAATGAAAGCAGTGCTGATGAATTCGGTAGATAAGATTCAGGATGCAGGCGATGGATTGCATTTAGGCATGAGCCGAACGGCTCTGAATATTCACAATCGCACCTGGTTAGAATCAGATGCGTATCAAAATGTGCAACTGCCGCTCGATGCTCAGATGGGAACTGGACACCTAAATGCCTACCGCGCCTATCAGCAGTTTAGTCCGGGGCAGATGAGTCCTGATGCTCCAATTGGCGCAATCGGCTGGGATTACCGCGCCGTCAGTCGAACTGATAGTGAAGCACCCTATCAAGACTATGTGTTTGCTGAGCCGTTGCAGGGCGGTAGCTATGTTTCGGCAACGTTAGCGTGGAATCGGTTAGTAGAACTTCAAGATCGCAACCGAAACGACGCCTTTGATGAAGGTGAATCTTTTCGTGATCGTGGCTTGAATAACTTGGATATTTATTTGATGCGAGCCGAAGATACCGATATTAATCAAAGCATTTGGTCGTCGGTGAGCCGAGTTGACAGCGTTGAGCATATTTTCCATCCGGTTCCCAGCACCGGACGCTACAAAATTCGGGTTGTGTTTCCCAATCAGGCAAACGAACCCACCCAACCCTACGCGCTAGCCTGGTGGACGGCTCCAGCGAAGTGAGCGCTGATTCTGGCAGCGTCAACTAAACTAGACCTCGCAGCAATGCCTGCAATTTCAGCTTGACTTCTGCAAACTCGCGGTCAGGATCGGAACCTGCCACAATTCCGGCTCCGGCATAGAGTCTAGCCCGATTGCCGTCTAGCAAAGCAGAGCGAATCCCGACGATAAACTCGGCGTTGCCCTGCGCGTCTACCCAACCCAGCGGCGCGGCGTAGAGAGAACGGTCAAACTGCTCATATTGCGGGATTTGCTCACAGGCAGTTTGACGCGGCATTCCGGCAACAGCGGGCGTTGGGTGCAGAGCCGCCACGATCTCTAACGGGTGCAAATGGGACGGCATCACGGCTTGGATCGGCGTATGCAAATGCTGGATATTCGACAGTTTCAACAGTCCTGGAACGTCGGCATAGTGCGGATTCAAGCCCAATTCTGTAAGCTGCTGAGCAATAAACGACACCACAAGCTGATGCTCACGCCGTTCCTTTTCGCTGTCCATCAATCGCTGTGCCAAAGTTGTGTCTTCGGTAACGGTGCGCCCACGAGAAGCCGAGCCAGCCAGCGCGTCAGTAATGAGTTTACGGTTACGAATGTTCAACAACCGCTCTGGACTAGCTCCAATAAAGCTTTGCCCTTTGCCATTGCCGACCGAAAAAACACAGCAGTCGGGATGTAGCTGACGCAAATGATGTAACGATCTTCCTTGCTGAAATGGTAGAGTTGAGTGAACGTCTACGGCATGAGCCAGAACAAGCTTTTGGTAATCTTGATTTTGAATTGACTGTAACGCCGAATGAACGGCAGATTGAAAATTGTGAGTATCTGTCATCTGCCATCGATCAACAGATGAGTGATGATCTGAAAGATGAAAGATATTATATTGCGCAAATTGCAGCCTTTGAAACTGATTCCAAATCGTTTGAGTCAACTCACCAATCTTAGATGTTGCCTCGATCACTAAATTCACAATGGCAAAACTGACTTCATGCCAGCGTCCAATTTGCCAGCGCGGAAGAAAGAGTGTTGCTGGTGGAAAGGGCGATTCGGCAAGACGATTTTGATCAAAAAAAGTGAAGCTACTGAAGAAACATGGAGTCATCCATGGGGGCTGTACTGCCTGCACCGAAGCTTGATTTGGCAAGAGACGGCTGAAGCAATCCTGCATCAAAGATTGGGCTTGCAAAAACCGATTTCGACCAGAAAATTCAACTGCAATTGTGGTATCAAAAGCAGCAATTGCCTGATTTCTGTCTCGATTCTCAAAATAGAAGTGAAGTTGATCAGGTTGGGATAACTTACACAGCGCTACCAGCGGATCAATGGATGGAATTTCTAATGCAATGCTGGCAATCTTAGACTGCCGATCAGCAAGTGATTGTTGTTGGCAAAAGTCAAGAAATTGATATAGATTTTTACAATCTTGTGAAGAAGCTAGGCGATTAAACGGCGATTGGCATAGCATCGAAAGCAAAAGATTCCTTTGGTAACGAACTGTTAAAATTCAATTTGTTGAGGCTAGGAATATAAATACTGTTAGTATTACTGGCACTCTTTTGTCAATGGAGCTTCTGAGGAGAAGTCCCTGAACGATCGTTGTCCTGGCTAGTCTGGACTGAGTAACCCTAAATCGTTTTGGCCATCTTGCCACGCTTTGTAGAGATCTTTAAACAACCATTGACAGAACTTTGGGTAGCTTTTCCAAATTTGGGCTGTCTTCTTTAAGGTTTGGCTTTTAAGTTTTGGCATTGAGGGGCAACTCATAGAATAGTTGTAGTCTAGCAATTGGTAAGCTTACTTCTGAGTAATCTGCTGCTTTTTACCACAACCATGAGGGATCTTGGTGGGCTAGGCATTCTTTAATCTGGTTATGTTGCTGCCATTCGGTTAGTTCGAGTTTCTGAATTGCTGGTGTTAAGGTGGTTTTGAAGGAGTGCTCTTTAATCCATTCTTTGCGTTGGCGTCTTTGCGTTGGCGTTTTGTCCATTTGTCGACTGTTGCTGGTTTACCGAGTCGGATGAATAGCCGAGTTGCGCTGGGCCGGCGGCGCGTTACCATCATCATTTCTAAATCGCTGTAGATGGCTGTGGTCACTTCTTTGTTGCCGGATTGGATTCGCGGCGCTGCGGAATCATGATATGAATTTGCCGCTCAAAGTCCCCTAGAATGAAGGATTTGGAGGGCGATCAGAGCAATAGCATCTCAAGAATTCATTCTATTCAGCAACGCCCGAAATCGTTGGTGAAATCGTCTGCGAAATCGCTTGCACTTGCTGTAGGTATGCCGCTTCGGTTAAGGCGGGAATTGCCGACGTTGGAGACAAACTTCCTGCTAGCTCAATCCAAGATTTGCAGCCTCCATAAGCTGAATCATAGGCAATAGAGTACGGTTGAATGAGTCGATAAACGCGCAGCAACAGCACCGATAAAGGCGTGCGTGGCTTCCACTTCAACCGTTCCGTCAAAAAGTCTTCTGTCCAGATCTGAAAAGGCAGCAGCTTGAAGACAGTATCAGCGTCGCTCACTGGAAAGGCATGGGTGATTTCTGCCCACGCTGGAATGGTGACAGTTTCGGGATGCCAACCGGAAGCCACGGCAACCACCTGTTTTGCGTAGTCAGGCTTCAGTAAATGCGGTTTTTGATGCTCAAACGTGGGATACAGCCAGAAGCGAGACTGCTCGACCGTAAATGAGCCTGCCTGCTCTCGAATCCCGCCTTTACGCAGCAGCAGGATAGTTTTGCCACAAGCGAGCGCATCTACGGCAACCGCCCACTCTTTTAATGCAGTTGTGATTGTGACTGAAGTTGTCATGCTGTTTGCCCCATGCAGCTTTCTTTGTCCTGTTGGTTTGCCTGTTTGCATCGCTATAGTCGCTGGTGTTAGAGCGGAATGCAGAGGTGAACTTGGCTGAAGGCTACGGCCCCCAAACCCCCGCCCCCATGTTCTCGGCAAGCTGGCGACAGCTATACTCTTACTTGTACTGTTCTATTGCTTGTACTGTTCTGTTGCTTGTACTGTTCTATTATTTGTACTGTAGCGCGTGCGGCAGATGAAAAAAAAGCCGACTCCTCCCAGAGCCAGCCTTGCAGTCTATTATTTACGTCGTTATCTCAATCGAAGGAAATTGAAGGAACCCCAAACTGCGCGTTCCCAAATCGGCAGTGAGTCCTAAGAATAATCCACAAGCTGGTATTATCCTTTTCCAGAAAACATCGTAACAAGATATACAGACTTTTTTTATAAAACTTTACATCGACTCCAACGAAATTTGATAACTCTAGTTAATCAATCTGGGAGTATGCACAAAATCTGCAACAAATCTGCAACAAAAGTGACAAGCTTGCTGCAAATCAGAACAACGTAAGTCAGGCGGCAATACCTCTCAGCTAAATCTCAGGTTGACCTAGTAGAGTGGATTTCAGCAAAACGGGATCAAGCACCCAGTCCGCGCTTGGCTGGGGCTTTTTATTGAGAGCCTCTCACAAGCTGCGCCAATGGTAGCAAGACGGTTTAGGGCGCGTCATTCATTGGTCAACCGTTGGCGGCATCAGCCGGATCGCGTCCATTCCCCCAAGCAGGCTAGGGGCTGTCACTCTGCCATCATTAGGATTCTGACTGAAATGGCTCGCAGCCCCTAGATCCCCAGATTCTCGAAGAATTCGCAGATCTGGACGCAACCCGTGAAAGATTCAGGATAAGTCAGAAAAGCTTGACAAAGTTCGTGCGGTAGATTGGTTGCTAATCTTCTAATTCCTCTAATTCCTCTAACCGATCGCTAATTTTGCCTCTGACGGCTGAAATGGCCACCACTCGCGGAGACGCTAGATAGTTTTGGGCAGTCGGATCACCGCTTCTACCTTGAAAGTTGCGATTGGTGGCATAGAGTCCTACTTCTCCCGGTTCCAAAACGCCCAGTCCAGCATTAATGCAAGCTCCGCAGCCCGTTTTCAAGATTTGCGCCCCCGCTTGTTCTAGGATTTGCAAATATCCTAATGCCTCTGCCTGCTGTTTGATCTCCTGCGAAGCGGGCACAACAAACAAACTTACCCCCGGAGCCACCTGCCGCTTGCGCAACACGGCTGCTGCCTGAGCCAGATCATAGAGTTTTCCACCCGTACACGATCCAATGAACGCGCGCGTAATCTTAACGTCTTCTAGTTCGTGTATGCCAACGACCTGATCGGGCTTCGGCGGACGAGCAATCTGGGGTTCTAAATTACTTAAATCAAATCGATAAATTTGCTCATATTCAGCATCCCAATCGCCTACCAGTTCATTGTTCTGAAGCGTAACCGCTCTGCTGTACATATAATTCGTAGTGATCTGATCAGGCGGAATTAAACCGCACATCGCGCCGCATTCAATCGCCATATTCGCTAACGTCATTCTTTCATCAATGGGCAGTTGAGCAATTACGCTACCGTGAAATTCCATCACCTTGCCAATAGCCCCGTCACAGCCAATTCGTCCCAGAATAAACAGCATGATATCTTTAGCGCTGATGTGGTGGGGTAACGTCCCGGTTAATTCAAATCGCAGAGTAGTGGGAACGCGAAGCCACATATCTCCAGTTGCAAACAGGTTGGCCATATCGGTGGTGCCGATTCCAGTCGAGAAGCAGCCAAACGCGCCGTAGGTGCAGCTATGGGAGTCGGTTCCGGCAATCACCATTCCCGGACGGATAAACCCTTTTTCGGGCAGCAAAACATGACAAATCCCGGCGGCATCTCCGGGAGAAACCACATCCAGCAAATGACATCCCTGCTGCTGTGCAAATTCCACCATCTGTTGATGCATCGTGACAGCTTTTGGATCGGCTCGAATATCGTTAATTTGAATAAAATGATCGGCAACTAACACAATCCGGTTTGCATCCCAAACTTTCGCAGTATTGCCAAACTGCTGGTAAAACAACTGCCCAACTGCCCCCGCAATCGCGTCATGGGACATCGCCAAATCAACGTTGACAAATACCACATCTCCGGGCTGCACGTAGGCATGACCCGAAGCTTGCGCCAACAGCTTTTCTGCCAAGGTCATCGGGCGGGGTGGCGTTTGGCTGACCGGAATTGCGGTTTGTTCACTCAGGCGGTTTTGGTTAAAGGCAAACAGTCCGCCTGCTGCCACAATTGCGGCTTCTACTGGATTTTGGCGAGGTTGCCCGACAATTTCAAGCGGTAGTCCAATGTTGATGCTGTTACGGTAAAAGATTTCGGCAAACGATCGCGCCTTCACTTTCTGAATACCTGCTGCTTTGAGGGCAATGGGAGCAATTTCCCGACTGGAACCACAGCCAAAATTGTCGCCTGCTTCAATTACGCTGTAGTTCAACAAATTGCCTGCCCCAATTAAATGCTCCAACGCATAATGCTTCAAATGATCGGGATCAAGATTCGTTCCCCGTTTGGCGGGAATAATGTCGTCTGTATTGATGTGATCGCCAAGTTTGAGAACAGAGTCAGAGTTCATAGGATTGAGAAGTGATTTCATCCAATAATAGCTTGACAAAATCTTGGGTGGTAACGGGTTTGCTAGCCACGAGATCGGCCGTTCCGTAGCCCTGCGCCAATACGCGCTCCTCTGCCTGCATGATTAAATCTCCTGCCCTATATTCGCCCCACTGTTGCAGCATCAAAACGAGGCTATTGATTGCCCCTAAAGGATTCGCAATGCCTCGCCCAGTGATATCAGGGGCGGTTCCGTGAACAGGTTCGTAGATGCCAAATCCTAGTTTATTTAAGCTTGCCGAACCTAATAAACCAATCGATCCCACAATCGCCCCACCAATGTCACTCAGAATATCTCCAAACAGATTACTCGCTAAAATCACATCAAAATACCGAGGTTTCACGATGAGTTGCATCGCTAGGTTGTCCACTAGCATGGGTTCAATTTGGACATCTGGATATTTTACAGCTTCCTCCATCACCATTCCAGTCCACGGTAAATGGGGCAAGGCATTTTCTTTGTGGGCAACCGTCAGCAATTTTCGCCGCTGCTGTGCTTTTTCTAGGGCAATTCTGGCAATCCGCCGGATCTCCCAATCGTGATACTGCATCGTGTGATAGCCATAGTCACCCTGAGCATCTGCCGACCGCCCGGATGCCCCAAAATAGATGCCGCTGACCAACTCCCGCACAAACAAAATGTCGGTTCCAGAGAGGCTTTCAGGTTTGAGCGGAGACTGGTGCGACAGGCTGGCAAATGGACGGATCGGACGCAAATTGGCAAAACAGTCAAATCGCTTGCGCAGTTCCAGCAACCCACCTTGGCTCACAGCCCCCAGCAGAATTCCATCACTGCCTTCACAGGATTGAGCCGTAATATCTGGGAATAGTTCACCATATTTTTCACGGGCAGGTTGACCGATCAACGCTTGGTCGATTTGCACTGAGAAACCTTGCTGTTGTGCAACATGCTCAAGTACCATCACCGCTGCTGTAATTACTTCAATCCCGATGCCCTCACCAGGCAATGCAACGACACGATAACGGCGGCTGATTGGGTTCATCTCACTTCCTGTTCTCTCATTAATTCGTCTAGGCTAGCTGACTCAGTTCCGCTTGAATAGACGCAACGGTCTGCTGAATTTGGGCTTCCGTATGTAAACAGGTGACGAAAAACCTTAGACGCGACGCATTGTAAGGAACGGAAGGATAGACCATTGGCTGTACGGTGATGCCGCGATTCAACAGCAAGCGAGAAAGTTTTACCGCTTTATAAGGCTCGCCGACAATAATTGGAATCACTGGCGAATCATGGCTGCTGCCGGTGTTTAGCTTCTGTTGCGCCAACTTCAAAAAGAGGCGAGAGCGAGCCTGTAAGGTTGCAACTCGATCGGGTTCTTGCTGTAAAAGTTGCAGGGCAGCAAGGGCAGCCGCCGTATTGGCAGGTGACATGCCGACACTGTAGACAAATCCGGGAGCCGTATACTTCAAATACTGCACGATCGCTTTGCTGGCCGCAATGTAGCCGCCACAGCTTGCAAACGACTTACTTAACGTCCCCATCCACAGGTCAACATGGGCAGCAGTGATGCCGAAGTGTTCGCTGATGCCTCGACCTGTTCCGCCCAGTGTGCCGATCGAATGCGCTTCATCAACCAGCAAAAACGTTTTGTAGCGCTGCTTCAGGGTGACAATTTCTGGCAGAGGCGCAATGTCGCCATCGGTGCTGTAAATGCCTTCAATTGCAATCAGCACTTTCTGGTAGTGGCTGCGATGTTTTTGTAATAAAAGCTCCAACGTTTGCCAATCGTTGTGCGGAAACTCCATTGCGGTGGCTTGTGACAGTTGACAACCTTGACGAACGCTATTGTGGCTGAGCGCATCGAATAGAATCAAGTCTCGCTCACCAAACAAATGCCCGATTGTGGTGACATTTGTGGCATGTCCACCAACATAGATGATGCAGTCTTCAACATTCAAGAAGTCTGCAATGAAGCGTTCTAGCTTCAAGTGAATCGGACGTTCACCCGCTACCACACGGCTGGCAGAAACAGAAGTACCATATTGATCAATAGCTGCCTGTGCTGCTCGTGACACAGTTGGATCACCTGACATTCCCAGATAGTTATAGCTAGCGTAGCTGATAAATTCTTTTCCATTAATCTGAGTTGTGTCTTTAGCAATGCCATCATGAACTTCAAAAAATGGATTGCCTAATTGTTCTAATCGCTCTAGATCGGAACATAAGCTCAAATATTCTGAGGATTGTTCAAACTGGTAGAATTGGGCTGGAATTTCTAAATTTTTAGGTTCTAAACTTATAAATTCTGAACTTATAAATTCTGAACTTGTGAGTTCTAAACCTGTCGATGAAGGGACAGGCTCAGAGATTTTAGATTCAGTGGGTGTCACCACAGAGAGGGCGGCTTGATTGAGACTGATTATATCCCTGCCATTCCCGTTCACTTCAAGCGTCAATTCTTCGGAACTCAGTTGAGGCGTTGCAATTGGCGTAACCAGAACATCAGCAGATGCTTGTGAATGTTGGCTTTCTTGTGAATGTTGGCTTAAGTAATGGGCTAGGGCTGCCACGGTTGGATAATCGAAGGTCAACGTTTGGGGAATTGTGTAACCAAGACTTGATTCTAGGCGATTCCTAAATTCCACTGCCATTAAGGAATCCATGCCCAGATCTGCAAAATTCTCCTGGGGATTGATTGCTTCTGCGCTGCTAAATCCCAACACTTGCGCCAACTGTCGCTGAATCTGCTGCTGCAAAGTGGTCATCTGATCACGGGTTAAGTGCTGCGGCAATGGAGGTTGTTTCAACGCTGAAGGCTGATTTGATGGTAGAGAGGGTTTCTGCTGCGGAGCGATCTCATCTAATAGAGGGAACGGTTGAGTGAACTGAGTTCGATACATTGACCAATCAATCGGCAGAACGCTGACCTGAGCCAGATTTTGCTGAAGCAACAGATTGAGAGCCTGCACGCCTCGTTGCGGCTCAATCAACCTCATACCGCTTTGGGCGAGGCGCTGCTGATTCGTTTGCGTCAGTTCAGCCGCCATGCCTACTTCTGCCCATGCTCCCCAGTTGATACTGAGTCCCGGTAATCCTAACTGCTGACGATAGTGGGCTAACGCATCGAGAAACGCATTGGCGGCGGCGTAGCTCCCCTGCCCGACTGAACCGATCACGGCGGCAATCGACGAAAAACAAACAAACAAATCCAGCGGCAAGTCTTGGCTCAATTGGTGTAAGTTCCAAGCACCGCGCACTTTTGCTGCCATCACGGTTTCAAATCGCTGCCACGTTTGCTGGTGCAGGAGTCCGTCATCCAAAACGCCTGCTGCATGAATAATGCCGCGTAATGGCATTTTCTGTGGCTCTGCTGAGTGGGGCTCTGCTGAGTGTGGTTCTGCTGGAGATGCTGCAATTGCCAGCAGGTTTTTCACCTCGGTTGGGTTAGCCACATCCGCTTGAACAATTTGCACCGTTGCACCTAACTTTCTCAGTTCAGCAATGCAGGCTTCAGCGGCAGGAGAAGGAGCGCTGCGCCCCGCTAAAATCAGATGGTGAGCGCCTTGTTCAACCAGCCAACGAGACACTTTGAGTCCGAGTCCGCCCAGTCCTCCTGTAATCAGATAGCTGCCGTCTGGTCTGATGACGGGCTGCCGAGATGGATTAGGAACAGTTAAAACAACTTTACCGACATGCTTGGCTTGGGCCATGTAGCGAAAGGCGTGTACGGCATCAGTAATACCAAACACAGTGCAAGGCGGTGGTTGCAATCTACCCTGCTGAAATTGCAGCATCAATTCTGTGAGTAAAGCCTTAATGAACAGTGGGTTCTGTTGCGCAATTTCTAACAGGTCAAATGGCAAGTAGTTCACATCTGCTCGCGCCTGTCGTACCTGTTCTGCATCCCAAATCCCCACTTTACCAATTTCTACAAACTGTCCGCCTGTTGCCAGCACTGACAGACTATTTGGGATAAACTCACCGTTCAAACTATTGACAACAATATTGACCCCTTGATGATCCGTTAGCGTTCTCACTTGATCAACAAAATCTAGCGTGCGAGAGTTCATCACATAATCCACGCCAAGGGATTTCAAAAAATTCCACTTACTGGGGCTGGCCGTTGCAAAGACTGTTGCTCCTGCCTGTTGCGCCAACTGCACTGCCGCTAAACCAACTCCCCCTGCCGCTGCATGAATCAGCACCCGGTCGCCTGCCTGAATGTTCGCTAGCTTGTGCAGCCCATAGTAGGCCGTCAAAAAGGTGGTCGGAATCGATGCGGCGGCTGTATCGCTAAGATTGGCAGGTTTGGCGATCACGAAGGCAGCCGGAACCGTCACAAACTGCCCCAAACTGCCGGTTGCCGCGACAGCAATGACAACATCTCCCACCTGCTGATCAACCCCTGCCCCAACTGCGGTAATGATTCCAGCACATTCCCAACCAAACTGAACTTCCGTCGCTTCTGTCAAGCCCATCTGCTCCAAATGGGGTTTCAACATTCCCAGCGCGTTCAGTACATCTCGAAAGTTCAGTCCTGCGGCTCGTACCTGAATTTCCACCTCTCCCACAGCAGGGGGGCGTCGCAAGCTCGGCATCAATAAAAGATTGTTGAGCATCCCATACTGAGAGATTCTAAGCTGGAAGCTTTCGGTTTCGGGCTGGGCTTCAGGAATCGACAACCGCTCCTGATCGGCTTCCTGTTGCCGCACGAACCGCGCCACATAGCGGTCTCCCTGTCGGTAGGCAATTTGATCCTCTAGTTCGGTTGCGGGTGTAGGGGCGTTTAACTCGTTCAGCAGGGCTGCGATATCCACCTGAGCAGGATCAAGGTCAATGCAAGTTGATTGCAATTCGGGATGCTCCAACCGAATCACGCGATGCAGCCCCCACAGTGGAGCTTGTTGAATCTGAATCGGCAACCAAGCTGCTCTCACGGTCTGTGCCCCTTGCGTCATCAGCCATAGGCGCGGATTCCATCTTTGCGTTGTTAATGCCTGCACGAGATGCAACACACTACCGCAGATTTGGGTTTGTTGGCACGGATCAAATGAGGCGTTAAGGGAGTTGTGATCGCTAGCGTGATTCAAACTCCAAAGATGCACGACCTGATCTGGGATGGTGTCGATATTTTGGAGTAAAATATCTTGCAGTAATTGGTGTATGAATTCAGGTTGAGTGGAATCGACAAAATAGGTTTCCTGCTTTGTCTGATTTCGGATATCATCTCGCTGATTTGCATCTTCAAACACCAGGATACAGCGGCTTCCTTGCTGAGTCAGGTGATTCGCTAACTCGGTTCCCAAACCATGCTGGTCTGCAAAAATTAGCCATAGTTTTCCTGGATTCGATACCGTAGTTTGGCTGAGCGCTTGTGGCTTCCAATTAATTTCATAAAAATCGGTTGCTGATGTTGCAGAGTCACCAAACAATCGTTGTAGTGATTGTGAGTGAATCTGTTTTAACGTGAAGCCCTTAATACTAGCGCTTAAGTTTCCTCGGTCATCAACCAACCATAAATCGGCTTTCAAAAATGCATGATTCGCGCTATTTTCCTGCGCCTCTCTCAGTTCAACAAAGCACCATAGCTGCTGACCTATCTGGCGATGTAGCTGCAATGTATCAATGCTAACGGGCAGAAATGACATCTCAGACTGAGCCGTACCCATTGCAGCAGCGAGTAATTGAAAGCAGGCGTCTAATAAAACCGGATGGATCTGAGATGAATCCGTGAGTGATTCCGGTAACTGAATTCGCCCTAATGCATGCCCCTGCCCTCGCCAGAGTTGCCGAATTGCTTGAAAAGATTTGCCGTAGTGTAGCCCTTGGGCTTCAAGCTGCCGATAATAGGTTGAGATTGGCGTAGAGTCAGGAGTTAAACTCGCTTGACGCTGGGCAAGATCGAACGGAATCAGAGGCTCTCTAGTTTCTAACGGCTCTAATTTACCAGACGCATGACGAACCAAGGGCTTTTCTAAACCATTTTGTTCACTAAAAATCTCAACTGCATATTCTGACTGTTCGTTTAAACGTAGCCTGATCTGTAGGATTTGAAGTTGATCATTCAGTAGCAGCGGTTGTTCAATCTCGAATTGACTCAGTTTTAGTGAATTAGACGGATGTTGATGTCTTCCTGCTGCCAGCATCATTTCTACAAAGGCAGCGGCAGGAAACACCGATTGATTCAGAATACAGTGATCAGCCAGATAGCTAGGAGCGTTCTTACTCACTTGCGCCTGAAAACAAATTTGTTGTTCTGTAATCTGCACGAGCTGTTGCAGCAAAGGGTGGAAGGATCGCTGCTGTTGGCGGGTTGTAGAGGATGGCAGCGACACAGCATCAGGCTCCCACCAGAATCGCTGACGCTGAAACGGATAGGTAGGCAACGGCAGCCATTCACTAGCATCACTGAAGTCAGCCCCATTTGCCCAATTTACGTTAGCCCCCTGCACATAAAGCTGCCCTAAACTTTGCAGAAGTGGCTGCCAATCTGACTGCCCTGGACGCAAGCTTGGTAGCCACATTCCATTAGGTTGAGAAGCTCGCCCCATGCCGGATAGGATCGGTTTAGCGCCAATTTCTAAAAAGATTTCACAGCCCTGTTGCTGAAGAGTTTCTACTGCCTCGGCAAAGCGCACCGCCCGACGCACCTGATCACGCCAATAGTCTGGCGTTGCGATCAAATCATGAATCAGCGCACCTGTTACGGTAGAGACGATCGGAATTTGCGGTAAGTGATACGAGATCTGCTTTGCCACTTGCATAAATGCGGTCAGCATCGGTTCCATTAATGGCGAATGAAACGCATGGGAAACATTCAGCGCAGTTGTGCTGATGCCTTTTTTAGCTAGCTCGGCTGCAATGCCGTCAATGGCGGCTTTTCGTCCAGAAATGACGGTATTCTGCGGCGCATTCACGGCAGCAATTGCAACTTCTGTCTCTTTGCCTTGCAGAAATGCACTCACCATCGTTACATCTGCCATCACCGCCACCATTGCCCCATCCGTTGGCAGCGCTTGCATCAACCGACCGCGAGCCGCCACCAGCTTTAGCGCATCTTCTAAGCTGAATACTCCGGCAATGCAGGCTGCCACATACTCGCCAATGCTGTGTCCCGTCACGGCAGACGGACGAATTCCCCAAGCCATCCAGGTTTGGGCTAGGGCATACTCAATTGCAAACAGGGCAGGTTGGGTGTAAATCGTTTGATTGAGCAGAGCATCAGGTGTAATATGCTCGAAACGCTGGCTGGCTTTGCGGTGCTGCTTCCCAGACTTGCCGTTGTTGCCCCACATCACGGCTAGAATCGAGCTTCCTAACTCTTTCCGCAAAAGTTGATCGCACTGATCAAGAGCAGCTTTGAAGATCGGGCAAGTCTGGTAGAGTTCGCGTCCCATGCCGATGTACTGCGAGCCTTGACCTGTGAACAGAAAAGCCACCGGCAGCGCTCGATCGGCAGCAGTACCGCGAGCCACCGCGCCCATCGCCGGACTGTTTGCTTCCCCTTGGCTAAAACTCACCAACCGTGCCTGCAACTCTGCCACCGACTCCGCCGCCACCGCCAACCGCTGCGAAAAGTGAGTTCGTTTCGTTTGGGCAGCGCGACAAAGCTGAGGCAGAGAAACGGCCGGATGCTTTGCCAACTCATCAACATAGCGCTGCACCAACGCCTGCAAAGCAGCCGGACTCTTCGCCGATAGCGTTAGCAAAGGTGGGTTAATTTGAGGCGGTTTACTTTTTGCCTGCTTGCCCTTGCCCTTCCCCGCTTTCTGCTTTTGCGGCGGTGCTTCTGCCATCACCACATGGGCATTGGTGCCGCCAAACCCAAACGAGTTGATGCCTGCAATCCGAGGCTGATCATGGTTCTGCCAATCTGTTAGTTGAGTTTGTACTCGCAAACCAAGCTGGGTAAATGGAATCTGCGGATTGGGTTGCTGAAAGTGCAAGCTGGGTGGGATTTGCTGATGTTTGAGCGCCAAAGCTACTTTGATCAACCCTGCCACGCCTGCTGCGGTTTCCGTATGCCCAATGTTGGTTTTAACAGAACCGATCGCGCAAGGTTTGTCTGCATCGCGTCCCGCTGATAGCACTGCGCCCAATGCCTCCGCCTCGACTGGATCACCCAACTTCGTGCCTGTGCCATGCGCTTCGATGTACTGCACCTGCGCCGGAGCCACGCCCGCCCGTCGGTAAGCCTCTCGCAGGACGGCAGCCTGCGCCTGCGGATTCGGAGCCGCCAAACCGTGACTGAAGCCATCCTGGTTCACCGCAGTTCCGCGAATCACGGCATAAATCGGATCATTGTCCGCCCTTGCCTCAGACAGCGGCTTCAGTAGCACCAAACCCGCACCCTCACTGCGGACATAGCCGTCTGCCGTTGCATCAAAACTTTTGCAGCGCCCCACCCCCGACATAAACCCGCCCTTGCTGAACCCTGCCGTCACGGTTGGCAACAGCAGCACATTCACTCCACCCGCCAGCGCTAAGCTCGATTCGCCACACCACAGGCTTTGACACGCCAAATGCACCGCTACTAAAGACGACGAGCAAGCCGTATCAACCGCCAAACTCGGCCCCTTAAAGTCGAAGACATAGGAAATGCGATTGGCCGCAATGCAGTTGCCCGTCCCGGTGGTGGCGTAGGGGTCATTGACCGGATGCTGCCAGAGTCGAATTGAGTAATCGTGGGTGCCGATGCCGATAAACACCCCAGTACGGCTGCCGCGCAAGCCATCTGGAATTTGGCCAGCATCCTCCAACGTTTCCCAAGCCACTTCCAGCAAGAGCCGTTGCTGCGGGTCCATGGTGATCGCTTCGCGGGGGGCAATCCCAAAAAACTGCGGATCAAACTGATCAACCGCCTCCAAAAAACCACCCCATCGAGTGTTGGTCTTGCCCGGTTTGGTCGGATCAGGATCATAGAATTGCTGCACATCCCAGCGGGAATCGGGCACTTCGGTGATGGCATCAACCCCGTTACAGAGCAACTGCCAAAATGAAGCTGGATTGTGGACACCTCCAGGAAAACGGCAGCCAATCCCAATAATGGCGATGGGTTCTAACTTCATAGAATTGATTCGATCGGGAGATTCAACCGAGACGCGATCGGGACGGGAAACCGCCTTCGATCACAGAGTTTAGGCAAGTTTAGCTCACGTAGGATACCATGATCACCGTTCAACTCAGGTTTTCACCGATTTGCAACCGCCAAACTTTAAGATTGACTGCTTCATAGAGCAAGTAGCCGTCCTCCATCATGGGTAAATCTTGTAGAGCAGGCTCCTAGCCAGCACGGGTAGGTTGCCCACCTGACATTCACAATTCAAATCGAATCGCTATAGAATCTTTGAATCAATTTTTATGAAATAGCGGGAAAGGGATGCTAGGAACAATGGCTCATTGTGCGGCAATTATTTTTATTTTTAAAACCCACTCATCTTGAGTTTGAACGAGCCGAAAATTAATTTTCCTTGTTTTTCAATT
>JAAUQT010000032.1 GCA_012033495.1 Cyanobacteria bacterium RM1_2_2
AGGTTTTGCAGATCAATCATCTGGGCGACGCGAGACTGAGTCCAAACCTGCCCCAACGTGGCAACAACTTTTTCCTGGAAATCTCCTTAAGTCAGGCAGCAGAATGAAAATGAAGCCAAAAGACTGAGTTTCAACTGCACTCAACTCTCCTACCGACAGGCATTCGAGCATTGGACGGAGCCGAAATGTATTCTACCTGTCATTTCGCCCCTCTGCTGACATCTCGCTGGGC
Organism: Cyanobacteria bacterium RM1_2_2; assembly: GCA_012033495.1. GTDB lineage: Bacteria > Cyanobacteriota > Cyanobacteriia > Elainellales > Elainellaceae > Elainella. The sequence continues at coordinate 233 of JAAUQT010000032.1, forward strand.
AGCTTTAGACTAATTGAAACTGATTGAAACTGAACAAACTCGGTTTGAAATTCCATCTAAGCTCGAATTGTCAGCCAAATTAAATCAGGGGTATGCTAAGGGACAAAAATAAACTTTTAATCCAATGTCGCTTCATTCCTCAACCAACCCAGGATTTAGCTGAATCCATTCATCACTGAAACCCAAAGGGAACTGCCGCCAATGTCTCAGACCGTTGTCCAAAACCGCGATGCCGCTGAAACCAACACTAAACTCGACGTTGAACTCCGCAAAGTGTTTAAGGTGTACAACGGTGAAACCGCAGTGCGAGGAATTGATTTAGATATTCATCAGGGCGAATTTTTCAGTATTTTAGGGCCGTCGGGCTGCGGCAAAACCACAACGCTGCGCATGATCGCCGGCTTTGACGAACCAACCGGCGGCGAAGTGCTGATTCGCGGTAAATCGATGGTGAATGTGCCGCCCTACAAGCGCCCGGTGAATACGGTGTTTCAGAGCTATGCCTTGTTTGGACACATGACAGTTTGGGATAATGTGGCGTTTGGCTTGCGGCTGCAAAACTGTAACAAATCGGAGTTGCAAACGCGAGTTGGGGAAGCGCTGCAATTGGTCAAAATGGACAGTTTCGCCCGTCGGTTTCCGGTGCAGCTATCAGGAGGACAACAGCAGCGGGTCGCTTTGGCCAGAGCGCTGGTCAACCGCCCGACTGTAATGCTGTTGGATGAACCGCTCGGTGCGCTGGATCTGAAGCTGCGTAAAGAAATGCAGGTCGAGCTTTCTACTCTGCACCGAGAGTTGGGCATTACGTTTGTGATGGTGACGCATGATCAGGAAGAAGCGCTGAGTTTGTCGGATCGCATTGCTGTCATGAACATGGGCAAAATTGAGCAAATTGGCACGCCTAGCGAAATCTATGAACATCCCCGCTCGCCCTTCGTTGCCGATTTTATTGGCGACACCAACCTCTTTCAGGGGCGCGTGGAAACCAGCAATGGCGCAGATTTGCAAGTCCTCACCGAAAAGGGCTTAAAAATTTGGGTCAAGCCCAATTCAACTTGGCAAACCGAGCATCAGGGCAATCACTCAGAGGTGGTAGTGAGTGTGCGTCCTGAAAAAATCCGGGTGGGCAATAGCGACACACCTGAGCAGCACAACTGCTATGAAGGCAAACTCAAGCATGTGATGTATCTCGGCACTCATGTTCACTATCTGGTGGAGTTGCTGAATGGCGATTCGCTGACGGTGCTGCAACCCAACCGAGCCAGCGAACTACCAGCACTAGACACCCTTGTTCAGGTTTATTGGTCAGCCGCCGACTGTATTGCCCTGCCGATTTAAGCCAGTCATAACCTTCGCTCAGCAGCCCAAAGCACGTTCCTTGGGTTTGCTGGCTAAAAAATGTGCGGATTTCTGGCAAGCATTCGCTATTCTAAATGTGTAGGTTATCCAGCAGGAGTTAGGAGACAATGCCTCCGACACGTTCCCGAAATTTCCGACTGTTGAGCCACTCACCTCAGATTTCGCTGGCAACACGCAGACGATTTCTGCAAGCATCAGCCGCCGCTGTATCGGGCATTGTCCTTTCAAATTGCGCCCGAAATCTATCAACCAGTTCTTCAGAAGCTGACCCCAATCAGACGAGTTCAGGGGGTTCTGCTGCCAACAAAACGCTCAATATTTACACTTGGGCAAACTATACGGATGATGAACTGATTAACGGTTTCAAAAATGCCACGGGCATTCAAGTGGTGGTGGACACCTACGACTCGAACGAAACCATGCTGGCAAAGATGCAGTCGGGTGGGGGCAAGCAATACAGCATCGTTTATCCATCGGATTACATGGTGCAACAAATGCTGGAAGCCGAAATGCTGGTTTCTCTAGACAAATCGAAGCTGCAAGGCGTTGATCGGCTGATGGAGAACTGGCAAAATCCGGTTTATGATCCCGAAAATGCTCACAGCGTTCCTGCGGTTTGGGGCACAACCGGGTTAACTTACAATCCAGACAAAACGGGCGGCGATATTGAAGGCTGGGACTATGTTTGGGACAATGCCGATCAGTTGAGTCGCCAGCTAACCATGATCAACGATGTGCGAGAAGTGATGGGAGCGACGCTGAAATATTTGGGCTACTCCTACAACTCAACGAAACAGGCAGAGATTGAGGAGGCTTACAACAAGCTGCTGGAGATTAAACCCACTATTGCTTCATTTCTCACCAACGGTTGGGAAGATCAGCTTGCAAGCGGTGACTTGCAGCTAGCGATGGCGTATTCGACAGACGCGATTGCCCTGATGGAAGAAAGCCCTGACCTGAAGTACGTTGTGCCCGAATCGGGAACCTCGCTTTGGACAGACACGATGGTGATTCCAAAATCTGCCCCCAATCCTGATGCGGCCTACGAGTGGATCAACTTTATCAACGAGCCAGAGAATTCCGCAAAGTTAGTCGAGCGGCTAAAAATTTCTACCCCAAATGAAGCGGCATTTGATCAATTGCCTGATACGCTCAAACAAGACAGAAATCTATTCCCCTCTAAGCAGGTTTTGGCGAAATGTGAAGGCATTGCTCCAGTTCCCCAAGAAATTGCCGACCTTTACGATCGCTACTGGACTCAGCTTACTAGCACCTAGAAGCCCTCTACAGAGATCCGTAAGGGCAGGTTTAGCTGATAGATAAATAAAACTGCTTTGCTAGAAGTCTTTGAGCAAAACCTGCCCCAACCGGGACACTTTTTCTCAGAACTCTCGATTGCTCATTGTCCCCTAAATCAATGTCTACAACCACTCCAACTTCCCCGATTGCGGGGTCATCGACTAGCCCAAACTGGCAACGCAAGCTCAAAAACCTGATTCAGCCATTGGTTCTACTTGCGCCGTCGGGCTTGTGGCTACTGCTGTTGCTCGTGGTTCCCACCCTGCTGATTTTGGAACTGAGCTTAATTCCAGGGTTTCGGCTAGGGCAACCGGCCGGAGATTATGGTATTGGCAACTATTTTGAAATTTTCCAGCCTGTTTACTTTCAGGTGATTTGGCGTTCGGTGATGTTTGCCCTCGGAACCACCCTAGCTTGTTTGCTGTTGGGCTATCCGGTCGCGTATTGGATTGCCATCAAAGCGCCCAAACGCTGGCGTAATTTGCTGCTGGTGGGGTTTATTTTGCCGCTGTGGACTTCTTCGCTGCTGCGAGCCTACGCCTGGATTACGATTCTGCGCCCTAGCGGATTGCTGAACAGCCTGCTGGGAGCGTTTGGCTTACCGGGGCAAGAATGGCTGAATCGCAGTCCGGCTGTGTTTATTGGCATGGCGTACAGCTTTTTGCCCTACATGGTGCTGATTTTGTATGCCTCGTTGGAAAAACTCGATCGACGATTACTGGAAGCGGCTGCCGACCTAGGCGCAACGCCGCAAGAGTCTTTCTGGAAAATTACCGTTCCGCAAACGTTGCCAGGCATCGCGGCAGGCAGCCTGCTGGTGTTCATTGCCAGCTTAGGAGATTTTGTTGTCCCCGAACTGTTGGGCGGCGCGTCGAGTATGACGGTTTCGCGGTTGATTTACAACCAGTTTTTAGGCGCAACCCGCAACTGGGGGCTGGGTTCTAGCCTTAGCATGATTTTGATTTTCGCGGTGAGTGTTTCCATTGCCCTGCTGCTGAAGTATGGCGATCGAGATGCGGCTCAGTCTTAGGAGATTTCTGGCAAACCCTCTACCTCGGTACGGGCAGGTTTTGCAGATCAATCATCTGTCAATCGTAAGATTTGGGCCAAACCTGCCCCTACGTAGCGACAACTTTTTCCCCAGAAATCTCCTTAATAGGACTGACGCCCTTGAAGCTGGAAATCTCAATCTCCCCTAACCCCCCCTTTCAAGGAGTAAACTTCTAAAGCCCCCTTTTTGTAGACGCGAAGCTGCTTCCCGCAGGGTAGGGGGTTGGGGGATCTCTTCTGCGTCAGTCCTATCCTAAGAGATTCTGGGAAGAAGGTTCCCCCTGGAATGGGGCAGGTTTTGCTCAAAGATTTCTAGCAGAGCAATTGGATTGATTACCTCAGCATGGAACAGGTTTTGCTCAAGGATTTTTAGCAAAGCAACTGGATTGATCGCTAAACCTGCCCCTACGTCGTTCTTCCTGGCTCGATTTGAGTGCCCATTTAACCCACCAACTTAAGTAAGGAGCCTGACATGGTTAGCTCGCCCTCCAAACCGCCCTCGAAGCCCAAACACCCGTTTTCCTGGCAGTTTGTGCTCACCTTACTGATGTACGCCTTCATGTACATTCCGATTCTAATTTTGGCGTTTTACAGCTTCAATGCTTCTCGGTTTAGCGCCAGTTGGGGTGGGTTTAGCCTCCGCTGGTATAGCAGCCTCCTGAACGACTCCCGCATCCTTTCTGCTCTGCAAGATAGCCTGTTTATCGCCTGCGTTGCCGTTGGCATTTCGGCCGTTTTAGGAACAATGATGGCTGTTGGCTTAGCCAAATATCGGTTTCCGGGCAAGGGGTTATATCGAGGTGTGTCTTATCTGCCATTGATCATTCCCGACATTGCCATTGCCGTAGCGACGCTGGTGTTTTTAGTATCGATTGGTTTTTCGCTGAGCATTTGGACCATCATTGCCGCTCATATTGTGTTCTGCCTCGCCTACATTGCCGTCGTGGTTTCGACTCGGTTATCGGGCTTAAACCCCCACCTAGAAGAAGCTGCGCTGGATCTAGGAGCAACGCCGGCCCAAGCATTCATTCAAGTGCTGTTACCCGAACTCATGCCCGCCATCTTTTCTGGCTGCCTGCTAGCGTTTGTGCTCAGTATGGATGATTTGCTGCTGTCGAGCTTCACGGCAGGCGGCGGCGCAAACACCCTCCCCATGGAAATTTTTAGCCGAGTACGCACAGGTGTAAAGCCAGATATCAATGCCCTCAGCGTCATTTTGATCCTAGCCTCTGGGTTTCTAGCGTTCCTCTCGGAATATCTCCGCTTCCGCAGTGAAAGACGTCGCTTAGGGCAGGAGTAGAGCATTACAGGCGGTGGCTCTCGCAAAATCTCACTTGGCTGTCTTCTCAGCGATCCATAAACGGTTTTCCACTTCGGTAGGGTCAGCCCGATCTTCATATTTCACCGTCAGCGTATAGCCCCGTCGATTCATGATCCTCAAAAGCTGCTCAGAGGGATTGAGCAAATAAATCGGACTGTAACCTGGAGCAATCCTCAGCTTTCTGGGTTCTTCTTGAATCAGTTGCAGCTTTGTGTCGGGCTTCAGCCAAGCTGTGAAGGCAAGCGTGTCGGTGACTGGGCCATCGCTAATCACCAAAGCATTTTCTGTTTGATTGATCATTTCAGCAACAGGCGGATAATAACCGCTGCGGGGCACACTTTTATGCCAACCTACCACCTCCTGCGCACTGAGAAAACAGGTCGCTAAACCTGCCAAAAGCCAGCCCATCCAAAACACTCGCCAAAGCTGTTGTTGCCAATTTTTCACCCAAACTGCCTGGGTTGCAAACCCATAGGCAAAGGCAAGCTGTAAGCCGAAAAAACAGGGAAAAAGGTAGCGAATTCGTAATGATCGCCGCCCTCCCAGCAGCAGATCGGGGACTGCCAGCATAGCAAAAGGAACGCCAATCAGCAGCAGCACCAACAGCCAATCACGTTTAGGAGCCTGACGGCAGAACCCATATAGCGCCAGCAGGGTAATCACAATCAGTAGAAGATTGGCAGCCCCTAACTCGCGGTTAAAAAATGCCAGATTCAGGTTTAAAAACCAGCGATCGACCAAACGCCCATAGGTTGAGTAACCATCATTGAGTGACTGTGTAGACTGCTGCACCTTCTGCCAATTGCGAATCAAAAGCGCCATCCAAGGCACGAGACTGAGAACTACCACCGTAGAGGTCAGCAAATAAGCGCGGCTAATGGAATTGCGCCAGCCTTGCGTCAGCAGCACAAAAATTCCGTGCGCCATTGCAACTGAGCCAAACAACAGTTGGGTGTAAAGTCCGGCGATGATCGACAAACCGTAGAAAATCCAGTGTTGAGGGGCGTTCAGCCGCATGGCTCTCAGCAGCAAAGTGCTAGACAGCAGAATCAGAACGGACAGCAAGCTGTAGGGGCGGGCTTCCTGAGCATAGAAAACATGCACAGGCGTCACTGCCACCAGCGACATCGCAATCCAGCCGATTGCACCAGAGCCAAACAATTCGCGGCAGAGCCAATAGAGGCAGGGCAGCGCTAGCACGCTAAAAATCGCCGTTAAACAGCGCATGGAGGCAACCGAATGCCCGACTCCATTAACCCAAGCGCGAGAAATCAGAAAGTACAGCGGCGTGTGTTCAGCGGTTCCGGTTAGGGCGTTCCACGTATCATCCCAACCGCGATCAGGGCTAAGCCGCTGAAACTGCTGCATTTGGTCAGCCGTCACCACTTCACCGGTGAACATGGTTTCAACCAACTCAGTTTTGGTGTAGCCCAAGGTTCGCAGTGAGGAATTGGTTTCATCGATCCAATAAACTTTGTGATCTAGCTGGTAAAACCGCAGAAAAATGCCTGCCGCCAACCCAATCACCAAAATCCACTGCACCCATCTCGGCAAAGTTTGCCAAGTCCTCACACTGTCCATAGGCGTCCCATGTACGTCTCACCACCACTTCATGAGATTGTACCGGATCGATCTGCCCGAATCTGCTCGACTCAACAGAATTTCTGCTGCTACGATGGGGAGTCTTTGACTGACCCAAACCGCAATTTTTCCGACCGTTAAGCAACTAATAAGCGACCAAGCGCTGGGTAAAGTGATTTAATGGGGCGTAGCCTTCCCAGCAGCACCCTCGACAGATTGATTCATGCCTTCCTTATCCGAATTGCTTCTGACTCCGGTTGCCAAAACCCCGCGCTCGCGGCTGGTTTTCTGGTTTAGCCTTAGCCTCGCGTTTGCGTTGGTGTATGGCGTTTTGGCTTGGCAAGAGGCGTTTAGCAGTGCCTACCTTGTGCAAGACGATGCGCGACAGCATGTGTTTTGGATGCGGCGATTTACCGATCCAGACCTGTTTCCCAATGACCTGATTGCCGACTACTTCCAATCGGTTGCCCCTTGGGGCTACACCCTGTTCTATCGGCTGTTTGCGCTGTTGGGCATCGATCCGCTGCTGCTCAGCAAGCTGTTGCCGATGGCGTTGGGTCTGGGGGCGGCAGCCTATGGGTTTGGAGTCGGTTTACAGCTATTACCCGTGCCGCTAACCGGATTCCTGTCTAGCCTATTAGTGAGTCAGGTGGTTTGGGGGCACGAAGACATCGCCTCGGCTAGCCCCAGAGCCTTTATGCCACTAATTTTTCTGGCGTTTCTATACTATTTGCATCGCCGCTCGCTGCTGCCCTGTTTAGCGACCATTGCGCTGGAAGGACTATTCTACCCACAGTATGTTTTTGTGTTTGCCGGGATATTGCTGCTCCAACCTTTGCGCTGGCAGCGTGGACTGCGCCTCTCTTCAAATCAACAAGACTACTGGTTCTGTATCGCCGGATTAGTTGTGGCGTTTTTGGTGATGCTGCCGTTTGCCCTCACTTCATCGGCGTTTGGCCCGACGATTACAGCAGCCGAGGCGCGACCGTTGCCCGAATTCTATCCCGGTGGGCGAAGCGTCTTTTTTAACGAAGACCCGCTGTTTTTCTGGCTCATTGGGATTCGCAGCGGCATTTTTCCCTATTTTCTGCCCCCCATCATGGGATTAGGGATTTTACTACCCTTGCTGCTCAAACTCCCGCACCGATTTCCGCTGGTCAGCCAAGTGACGCACCGAACTTCGACGTTGCTGCATTTGCCCATTGTCGGATTAGGGCTATTCTTCCTGGCTCATGCGGTGCTGTTCAAGCTGCATTTGCCGAGCCGCTACACGGCATATACGCTGCGATTTGCGCTGGTGCTGGCAACGGCAGTTGTCCTGACGCTATTACTCGATGCTGGCTTGCGGTGGCTGTCCCGGCAGTCTCAACCAAGTCGGGGTGCGCGGGTTTTAGTGGGGGGCGTATCAAGCTTGCTGGCGTTGGCGATCTTATTGTTTCCCAGCTATGCGCCAGAGTTTCCTGACACCAATTACAAAGTTGGAGAAGAACCCGAACTCTATGCTTTTCTGGCGCAGCAGCCCAAAGAGATTGTCGTAGCATCGTTGGTTCGCAAAGCAGACTTTATCCCCACTTTCGCCCAGAGATCGATTTTGGTGGGTCGAGAATATGCCATTCCTTACCATGTCGGCTATGCCAATCAGTTTCGGCAGCGAGCCACCGATTTACTAAAGGCGCAATACACTACGAATCGGGCTGAGTTGCGCCAGTTTATTCAAACCTACGGCGTAGACTATTGGCTAATTGACCAAGATTCTTTTAGCCGCAAATTTTTGCAGGAAGAGTGGGTAAAACAGTATCCATCGGCTGTAGAAGCAGCAAAAACCTCACTTCAGCAGCAAAAAACGCCTGCCCTGAAGCGATTGGCAAACCGCTGCACCGTCTCCGCTGCGGGGGATCTGTCTTTGCTCGATGCCAAATGCCTGCTGGCTCCATCTCAACCGGGATGATGCCGGATGCACGTAGAATCTAAATAGGCTAAAAATTGTTGTAACGGTCTGTTTTTTCGTTCATGGATATCACAGAGTTTTTTCAGCAGAGTGCCGGGAAGTGGGTGTCTCAGCGCACAAATCACCGCCTCGCGCAAAACCAATCGGAAGGCGCAAAATCTGATCTAATCATCGATGTGCTGGCTCAAGATGATCCGGCAGTCGTGCAGCTATGCCAACAGCAGGGGATTGATCCAGCCATAGCGCTATGTGGAGTAAAGCTGTCTTGGAGCGGTGTTTTAGAAGGCAACCCTAAGCCGCAAACGGGTTCTAGCCTGCTGGTTTTGGTTGCAGATGTCGAGCAGCCCAATCAAGGGCAACTGCTGAGCCAGTCGAATCAAGCAACGCCAATCCGTGGACGCTACAGCCTGGACGAAACCGAAGTGCTGACCCTCGTGACAGACACTCCAGATTTGTATGCCGAAGAGCGAATTTGGTTTGCCAACCCCAACTTTCGGCTACGAACCAGCGTCGTGAAACGGGCAGGCCGATGTGATGTGGCGTCTTTCTGTTCGGAAATTCGCATGGGAGGCGCACCGCCCGCTGCCAAATCAGCAACCGCAGACGCAACCAACTAGACGGCGAACTAATCCTACCCCTCAGTGCCCAGTGCGCTCTCTGAATCACGCTGCCTTCGGACTAAAATTCTCTTAGCTAACCCTAGATCAACTCCTGTTCAAAATGCTATATTAGGTATCGCATACGGCGAGCGTAGCCAAGTGGTTAAGGCAGTGGATTGTGGTTCCGCCATTCGTGGGTTCGAGTCCCATCGTTCGCCCTGATTTCAGAGATTGCTGGTTAGGGCTGCCCCAGAAAGAGTTGGGCTAAAGCTTCTGGCGGATGTTCAAAGCTGTTCACCATCAGAATCTCAAGTTATTTTTCCTCTCCCACATCAGCATCCTAGCCGAGTAGTGACACCACAAAATAAGCGCTAGTGTTTATTCTGGAGGTAATCCTCACTACATTTTTTTATGGCACACCTCACTCAACGCCGCCCCGAAAACGTGAGTGGTGACTTCTACGTTGACTCTACTTGCATCGACTGTGATACCTGCCGCTGGATGGCGCCAGAAATTTTTCATGAAGCGGGTGATCAATCTGCCGTACACCATCAGCCAAGTAACGAAGCTGAACGTCTGCGGGCAATGCAGGCGCTATTGTCTTGCCCAACCGCATCAATTGGCACTGTCGAAAAGCCACCAGATATCAAGCAGGTACAGCACAGTTTTCCCATCCCTATTACAGAAACCGTGTATCACTGCGGCTATCACGCCGAAACTTCCTATGGGGCTGCCAGCTATCTGATTCAACGACCTGAAGGGAATGTGCTGGTTGATTCACCTCGCTTTGCCCCTCCGCTGGTGAAACGGTTAGAGGAGATGGGTGGAATTCGTTATCTCTATTTGACCCACCAAGATGATGTAGCAGACCATCAGAAATTTCATCAACACTTCGGCTGCGATCGCATTCTCCACAAGGACGAGATTAACCGCTCCACTCAAGATGTTGAAATTCAGCTATCGGGCATTGAGCCAGTGGAGCTAGAATCCGATTTGTTGATTATTCCTGTTCCTGGTCACACGAAAGGACACACGGTATTGCTCTACAACAACACCATTTTATTTACAGGTGATCACCTGGCCTGGTCATCTCACCTCAATCACCTGTATGCGTTTCGGAGAGCCTGCTGGTATTCCTGGACAGAACTCATCCAATCGATGAAACGACTAGCAGATTACTCGTTTGAATGGGTGCTGCCAGGACATGGTCGCCGCTATCATAGCGATCGCCAAACTATGGCAGAGCAGATGCAAAAATGCTTGATCTGGATGGAGCACTCACGGTGACGACCTCTGATGCCCGGACAAACCACCCGACAGCCCCAGGTAAGCACACCCGCCAGCAAATACAGCACACAAACAAGGTATAAAACTCGTGGATTCCAACTTATCAACCCGGCAACAGAATCCCCAACATTGGAATCGGGTTTCGACTGCGCTCAACCCAGTGGGTTTCTGAGTGCTCAACCCACGGGGTTTCTGAGTGCTCAACCCATTGAGTCTGAGGCTCATCTATTGGGTTTCTGAGTGCTCAACCCAGTGGGTTTCTGAGGCTCAACCACCGAGTCTGTAAGTGCTCAACCCACGGGTCTCTGAGTGCTGAGCGTAGTCGAAGCACGGCATTGCATAACAATTGCCAAGTTAATAGAAACATTCCACTCGTCCGTCATCCTATGGAGAGTAGGAGATTCGAACTCCTGGCCTTCGCGGTGCGATCGCGACGCGCTACCAACTGCGCTAACTCCCCCTAATCAGCATTTAGTCTAGTTGATTTGCCAGCGTTTTGCCACTAGCAATTGCTCTTAGTTGCGTTGTCATGAAAACTATGTCAACCAGACCTCAAGGATGAAAGAGCCTTAGCTTTTTTGGGAAGCAGTGATGGCAGAAGGCAGAAGGTATAAGGCAGAGCACCCGCCTGGAATTCGCTACTTAACTTAAATAGAGAAAAAATAGAGAAAAGAGAGTAAGTTGTAAATAAAAATAGTCAAATTAAGGCAAATCAAGTTACATTCATATGTAAAGTAGGGCGCAAAGATACATACTTTTTGTGAGCATGTAACCTGGTATGAGTCATTGCCGCGTTCGTCAGCAACGCCAGTTTAATTTATGTCAGCGGTCATTAGCTTTCTGTAAGCTGAGACAAATTCAAAGTGTCCGAGCCTTTGTCACTGTTTCTGATTGCCGATTACTCTCCCAGGAGGATGTTGTCGGCTAGTCCTCACCTCCCCAATTTCCCGGAGGCTGAAGGACAAAATCCAGCCTCCACTGTTTTGGTGTCTAAAGCACTCTTGCCCTTGCCCTCGATTCCAGCCCAATCTAATTTGGACGGCATCTGGTTAACCGATGATCTGCTGTTTCAACATCAGCGCTGTCAGCGGCGGGCTTTTCTAGAAACTTACGGCGATCTTGAGCAACGCGATCCGCCAAGCGATTATTTGGCAAAACTGAAGCAAGACAGCCAAGCCCATCAGCGAAACGTTCTAGCAGAACAGTTTGCCCATCGCCCCCAATATGCTCGCAGAGACTGGTTGCGCGGTGCAGCCGAAACGCAGATACTCATGGCTCGCGGCGTTGATCGAATTGCTGAAGGCGTTTTGCTGGTTGAATTGGAAAACGGTCTGCGGTTGGTAAGCTGCCCCAATTTATTGATTAAGCAGCCAGGACAATCTCGCTTCGGTGATTGGGTCTATGAGCCAGCCGACGTTCGCCTTGGCAAACGCCCCAAAATGGATTATCAGATTGCCGTTGCCTTTCATGCCTATGTGCTGGCTGCGGTTCAGGGAGCTTGGGCAGAAACAGGTTGGCTGATGCTCAGACAGCGCGGCACCTATGCGGTTAACCTCAGCGAAACCGTGCCCCGAATGCAGGAAATTCTCCGCGACTGCATTCAAATGCTGCTGCAACCGGAAGAACCAGAGGTTTTTATTGCCCACAATCGCTGCGATTTGTGTCAGTGGTTTAGTCATTGCTATGGGTTAGCTCAACAACAGCGTCATCTTTCCCTGCTGCCAGGAGTGACCCCTAGCCGCTATGTTCACCTCAAAGCGCTCGGATTGACAACGCTTGAGTCCTTAGCGGCAGCAAATCCTAAACAGTTAGAATGTCTGCCAGGGTTTGGGCTTCCCGTTGCCCGTCGGCTGGTACGGCAGGCTCAGGCAATGCTACATAACTATGCCATTGCCGACGGCTTGGAACCCGATCAAGCTGCATTGTCTGAACAAGAGTTGCCGACGGCCTCAGTCGAACTTTATTTTGATATTGAGGCGGCTCCAGAACAGAACTTGATCTATCTGCATGGCGTTTTGGTGGTTGATCGGATTGGTGAAACCGAAACCTTTCATCCGCTGCTAGCCCACTCCGAATCAGATGAACAGCTTGTATGGGAACAGTTTCTTGATCTGGTGTGGCGCTATCCCGATGCACCAATATTTCACTTCTGCCCCTACGAGGTGCAAACAGTTAAACGATTAGGAGAATATTACGGCACGCCTTCTGAGTGGATAGAACCTCTGGTTGAGCGATTTGTCGATCTGCACGAGCGCGTCACCCGCGTTGCCATTCTGCCAGTGGAGAGCTACGCACTCAAGCCCATTGCTCGATGGTTAGGCTTTAACTGGCGCGATTCAGATGCGAATGGAGCGCAGTCCATTTGTTGGTATGCGCAATGGATGGCAACAGGTGATCGGCGATATCTTGACGCGATTCTGCGATACAACGAAGACGACTGCCGCGCTACATACCGCATTAAAGATTGGCTAGTCGAGTTTTGTCAGCCTCACAGAAACAAACCGCGACTCCCATAGCCCTTACTTAAAGAAAAAGGTATCTATGCAAAAAGGTTCAAGCATTGCTGCCTGAACCCCCTAATTATGAACTGCTCCTAGAAATTAACGGTCAGATCTGGAAGATGCTCAGTTCGCCATCACTCATTGAGTTACAGATTATGAGTTACAGATTAATAGCTACGAGAAAAGCTATCCCGACGCTGCCCGCCAAATGAATTCCGGTCTTCACGAGGCTTAGCCTTGTTCACCTTAAGGTCGCGTCCCATCCACTCAGCCCCATCTAGGGCATCAATGGCGGACTGCTCTTCTGCATCTGTGTTCATTTCTACGAAGCCAAAGCCGCGCATACGGCCAGTTTCCCGGTCGGTTGGAAGCTGAACCCGCTTCACAGAACCATACTCTGCAAACACTTCAGTCACATCTGACTCTGTCACCTGATAAGACAGGTTGCCTACATAAATTGACATAGTTTATCTCCAAAATTAGAGGAATGTAGAGAACGAAATTTCGGAGAGAAGCCTGCCAATGCAAAACGTGAAAAATTCGTCAAGACTATAAACAACCACTGCTACCGATTTGTATCTCGGCTCCTATTATAGCTCTTTTGATTCAAGTAAGTCGATAGGTGCAATTCAAGAGCAGATGCGTTTCGGCTCCGCTCACCCCTCAAACTAAGGACGAAAGCAAGGTGAACGCGCTCAAACTAAGGACAAAAGTGGGGTGAGCACGCTCAAACTACCAGCTAAAGTGGGGTGAGCACGCTCAAACTACCAGCTAAAGTGGGGTGAGCGCAGCCGAACCCCAAGTTCTCAGTTGAGTTAAATTAGGTCAAGGCAGTCTAAATCCAAACTCCGTCATTCCGAATTCCTCCAAGGCTCGATAGCCACCTTAATCACTTGCCGCTGCTTCATCTCCTGAAACACCTGCTCTAACGCCTGTAAAGGACGGTAATCGCTAATCAGCAACTCAAACGGAACTTGCCGACTCGCCAACCAATCCAGCGCCGCCCGGACATAGGATGGCGTACTGTGAAACACACCTTTCAGCGTCAGTTCGCTGTAATGAAGCAGCTCAGTGCTGACGGTGATGGTGGTATCACGTGGACAGCCGCCAAACAAATTCACCGTGCCTCCCGGACGGGCGCAAGCGATCGCGGTTTCCCAGACGGCAGGCGAGCCGGTTGCTTCCACTACCCCATCAGCCCCCCAACCTTCTGTTAATCTCCTGACCGTGGCTGGAATATCTGCGATTTGATGGTGATTGAAAGTTTTTGCCGCGCCAAACTGTTCGCCAACTTGCAGCCGCGAATCGCTGCCGCCAAACAGATAAACTTCTGCCTTCTGCCTCACCAGCGCCGCCACAAACATCAGCCCAATTGCCCCATCTCCTAGCATCACCACCCGATCGCCGGGCTTCACATTCGAGCGGGCGGCTCCGTGCAGCACGCAGGCCAGCGGCTCCGTCATGGCAGCAATCGCATCCGGTAAGCCTGCCGGAATTGCCAACAAATTATGTTGCACAATCTGAGCCGGAATTTTCAGGTATTCGGCAAACGTGCCGTTATTAAAGCTGAGATCGGTGCACAGCGAATATTCTTGCTTACGGCAGAAAAAACAGGTCATGCAGGGAGCCGAGTTGTTTGCCACCACCCGATCGCCCACCTTCCAGCCTGTCACGCCTGATCCGATGGCAGCAATGGTTCCAGCCGCTTCGTGACCAAAGAGAGTTGGCGGTTTCAGCATTTTGGCATGACCTCCGCGCCGCCACACCTTCAAGTCTGTGCCGCAGGTGGTCGCTGCGCCCACTCGAATCACCACTTCTCCAGCCGCAGGTGTGGGAACCGCCTGTTCTTCTAGCCGCAAATCTTCCTGACCATACAACACTGCTGCTCGCACGCTACTCGCCCCAATCGGAGAACCTCCCTGATTCTACCGCTGTGCGACTGGTTCATAAATCAAGCCCACCTTCCCATAGCTGAAATTTTAGCCGCCAGAAATTTTGCCAAACAAAAGCCAAACAAAAAAGGTGAGCTTAGCCCACCCTTCATTGCAATACTTTACTGGGGGCTGTGATCCATTCCAGCTAAAACCCTGACCCTGGCAAGGCGACAGCCCAGCGGGCTTTTGGGAACGGGCGCAATCCGGCTACTGCTGCCAGCGTTTGACCCTGAATGGATGACGCGCCCTAGGTTGCGTTGTTGAATTGAACCATTTGAAGTTGGCAATCGCTATACGCTAAGTCCAATACTGTATTCTTCCTTCATTCTCTCGTACCAAGCCGCAGAATCAGGACTGCTACCCGTTCCGCCCGATTCGTCACTGACCGGCGTGGGATATGGGCCGATGGCGTAAGTGCCGCGAATTTCCTCTGCCCAAGTTGCCACCTCTGTCCCGTACTGATCGGTGACTGGCGTTTCAGCGACAAAGCCATACTGCTCATTGATGGATTCTAGCCAGGTTGCGCCATCAGGAGTGGCACTGTCAAAACCATACTGATCGGTGATCGGTGTGCCAGACTGTGCCAAAGCAGGCAGCGAGCAGCCAAACACTAGCGCCAGCGTACTGGCACCTACTATCACTGTTCCCAATTGAAAATTAGAGCGCATTTGTAGATTCCTCCAGAAGAAATAATTGTCTAGACTGAGTAAATTTTCAACGTCTTTGAGCCACATCCTGCAACCCAGATTGGACTGGTGATTAAGCTTCGTGAGTAAGCTTTTGAATGAGCGAGCGAACCATTGCCAATTTGAGGAACTCGGCTTTTACGCCGAATAATCGCCATAGTAACCCCAATTCTGGTCGAAACTGATTATAGAGGCTTAAAAACCAAAAATAAAGCCTAAATCCAATACAGGAGCGTAGAAAGTCAAATTGCTGCATGGCTTCAGTCAATTAAATCACCGAAGAGAGAAAAACGCGCTCATTACAATTTAGACAACAGGGAAGGAACTTAGTTTTCTTTCTATCGAGCAATTTCGCAGGAATACCTCCATGACCAGCACCGCCCCCTCTTTGCCCACTCTGGACTCTCTTCGAGCCGGACTGCCCAACTTTTGCGGCTGGGAAACTGAGATTCAGTCAGTCTCCAATCACAGCGATCCAGTTTTTCTGCCAACTACAAACCTTCAGCTAGAAAAAATTACGGCGAGCTTCGCCTGTGCGCTTCACATGCACCAACCCACGATTCCGGCAGGCTGGCAAGGTGGGTTAATCAGCCATTTGCAGTATATGTTCGAGCATCCCCACGACGGCGATAACCACAACGCGGCTGTGTTTGCCGGATGCTATGCCCGCATGGGAGATTTTATTCCGCAACTGGTGCAGGAGGGCTGCAATCCTCGCATCATGCTGGACTATTCCGGCAACTTGCTGTGGGGCTTCCAGCAGATGAACCGAGACGATATTCTCAACAACTTAAAGCGGCTCACCTGCGATCCACAATATCAACCCTATGTGGAATGGTTGGGAACAATGTGGAGCCATGCAGTTGTGCCTTCCACGCCCATTCCCGACCTCAAACTCCACATTCAGGCTTGGCAGCATCATTTCGCGGCGATTTTTGGCTACGATGCCTTGCGACGGGTACGCGGTTTTTCACCGCCCGAAATGCATCTACCGAATCATCCCGACACGCTGTATCAGTACATCAAAGCGTTGAAAGAGTGCGGCTATCGTTGGCTGCTGGTGCAGGAACACTCGGTTGAAAATCTAGATGGCTCTAGTTTGCAGCAAGCGCAAAAATACATTCCGAATCGATTAATCGCGCACAATTCTCAAGGCGAAACGATCAGCATTACGGCACTGATCAAAACCCAAGGCTCAGACACTAAACTCGTCGCCCAAATGCAGCCCTATTTTGAAGCGAAGGGGCGCAATCGACAGATGCTAGGCGACAAACTTGTGCCATCGATTGTGAGCCAAATTGCCGATGGCGAGAATGGCGGCGTCATGATGAACGAATATCCGCGTGATCTATTTCGGATTTTTCACGAAATTCGGGATAGTGGCAGCAACTACACGGGCACAGTTCCGGTCAACGGCACAGAATACCTCGAACTTTTGGATGCAGCCGGAATAGCTCCAGAAGACTATCCGCCTTGCCAAGCCGTGCAGCAACACAAAATTTGGCAGCGCGTTAACCTCTCTGAAGCAAGCTCAGCCGCTGTCGAAAAAGTCATCGCAGAACTGAAACAAACCGATCCCAGTTTTCATATGGACGGAGCTTCTTGGACAAATCACCTGAGCTGGGTAGCAGGCTATGAGAACGTGCTGGAGCCAATGAACCAACTCAGCGCTGCCTTTCACCAAAAATATGATCCGCTCGTGGAACGCGATCCGTCACTGACTCGTCGCTCAGACTATCAGCAGGCACTCCTCTATAATTTGCTGCTCCAAACTAGCTGCTTTCGCTATTGGGGACAAGGCTCGTGGACAGACTATGCCCGCGAACTTTACCAACGAGGACAAGCGCTGGTCGCAAGCTCCTAGGTTACAAGCTCATCGGTAAAACTGACTCTAATTGCATCCAAAGATAGAAGCGTTTCTCTGGCTTTTCCCTCAGCATTGAAAAGGATGTTAGGGCAGTCCTCCATTCGGAAAGACTGCTCCTAGCATTCTGTTGTCTATTTAGGGCGCTATGCTGTTACAAAATAAGCAAACTGGAACGTTGATTGAAGTCCTAGACGTGAAGGCTTTAGTGAATCCGGCTGAAGATCACATTCGAGGTCAGATTCAAGAAGGACAGGAGGAACAAGAGCCAGAACAATTCGAGAAACAAAATCTCGCTTTTCCATCAGGCGAGGAGTTGCCAAAGTGCTGGTTAGATGCAGAATATCAGCTTAAGTAAAGGTAATACGATCTAGCCAACACTTCAACTCACTCGACCTGCGTTATTGCCTAAGTGCTAAATATCTGGTGCAGGTAATGGCTCAGGCTCCGTCTGAGGTAACGGGCTTGGAGAGGGGTCTGGGAATGGATCTGGCATTGGATCTGGAACCGGATTGGGCAAAGGATCAGGTAAAGGGTTAGGCACAGGATCAGGTAGCGGCGATGGCTCAGGGCTAGGCGGCGGAACAGGTGTAGGAGGAGTAATTATACTGAAGGGAGAATGTAGGCTAGTCAGCGAGAATTGAGTAAAAGTAGGCACTTTCAACTGCGTTGAATTCATCTTGTAGAGCCTCGTAAAAGCTGATTAAATGACCAAAAGCCGTTGCTACATTAATACTAGACCAATAGACCTATCGCCTGTACCAACTCTTAATCAAACAGCGATAGATTAAATACAACAAACAGGGTAATGCCAAAGCGGAAAGGATGAAAAGATTGAATTGATCTGATGCTCTCGTTGGCGATGTCTATCATTCTTCCTACTTGCTCCAGTTGCCCCTCTGAATCGATCGTGAAAAATGGCCACATTCGACACGGCAAACAGGATTACGAATGTCGAAACTGTGGACAACATGTTTGTAGAGGCGCCACAGTGGAGGATGATTAGTGAGGAAACCAAAGGTATCCTCGATTAACTGCTGTTAGAGAAGGTGCCGAGTATCGTAATTCTGAGGAAGCGTATCAAGAGATTGGGAAGTTTCTAGACGATGTGTATACGAAGGAGAGGATACATTCGTGATTCGGGTGTCTAACACCAGTAGATTTTAAGAATCAGTGGAAGGAACGACAAAAAGAAGAAAATGAGACGAACTGGATAATAATTTTTTGCGCACTTGTGGAAGCACATCGCTTTGACTAAAACTGGTTCTTTAGATGTCCAGGTTTAGGAATGTACTACACCCTGAATTATAAATCATTCACACAAATGCCGATCGTCCTCATCTTCAAATCGTGTGTTGGTTTCCAGGTAGTTTTGCAAAAAGCTACAGCCTCGCTCCAGCAATCTCTCGAAGTCTAGCGTTTCCGTATCCCAGAGGCGAATTGTCCGATCTTTACTGGCGGAGGCTAATGTGCTTCCATCTGGGCTAAAGCTAATTCCATAGACCCAATTGGTGTGCCCATCTAGCGTTTTCAGTAATGTACCATCTGCTGTATTCCAAAGTTTGATAGTTTGATCATCGCTGACTGAAGCAACGACGTTTCCGTCTGGGCTAAAAACAGCATTCTCAACTGCATAACTGTGACCTTCCAACGTTTTGAGCAAGTCTCCTGTATTCACCTGCCAAAGTTTGCTAGTCGTGTCGCGGCTGGCAGAAACTAAGGTCATACCATCCGGGCTAAAACTAACGCTGTAAACCTCGTCTCCGTGCCCATTGAAGGTTTTGAGCAGTTTGCCATCGATATTCCACAACTTAATCTGTTTGTCTTTAGTGGCAGTCGCAATCATTCTGCCATCTGGGCTGAATACTGCACTGTAAACTGTGTTGCCATACTCGCCAGGAAACTTGCGGATCAGCCGTCCTGTCAGATCCCACAGCCGGACGGTTCCATCTAAACCTGCCGACACGATCTGTTTACCATCGGGGCTGAACTCAATGCTATAAACTTCATCTTGATGTCCCACCAGGGTTTTGACTAAAGCACCTTTTGCATTCCACAAGCGGACAGTGCGGTCGGTGCTGGCGGACACTAAGAGCGTGCCTTGTGGCTGAAATCGTACATCAATCACTGGGCCAGTATGCCCTCGCAGTGTGGTCAGCAGCTTGCCATCCGTACTCCAAAGTTTCACTGTTGCATCTTCACCAGCCGATGCTAATGTTTTACCCGTGGCATTAAAGCTAACATTCCAAACTGCGCCATCATGTCCAGTAAAGTTTTGCCGAAGTGTGCTGTTGGCGCTCCAGAGTCGCACGGTTTTATCACGGCTCGCTGAGGCAAGCTGCCTCCCATCGGGATGGAACGTCACGCTATACACCCAGTCATTATGCCCAGTGAGGGTACGCAACAGCCGTCCATCGCGGCTCCATAGTTTCACAGTACGGTCGAGGCTAGCCGATGCGATAGTTTTGCCATCTGGACTGAAGCTAGCATCAAACACTTCGTCGTTGTGTCCGTTGAGCGTAGAAAGCAAAGCACCGTCTGTGTTCCAGAGCCTTAGAGTCCGATCTTTGCTTGTCGAAACGATGGTTTTACTGTCTGGACTGAAGCTAACGCTATAGACTTCGTCATTGTGCCCACCCAAGGTTGCCAGCCAACTGCCGTTACTGTCCCATAGCCGAATCAAGCCATTGCCGTCCGCGGAAACGAAGAATTTTCCATCGGGACTAAAGGCAACGCCGTAGACCCAGCTATTGTGACCCGATAAGGTTTTCAGCAATTCGCCCTCTCGATTCCACAGCCTAACGGTGCCGTCTAAACTGGAGGAAGCAAGCCGTTGACCATCAGGACTGAAGCTAACGCCTGTCACTTCTTTATCATGTTCGCTGAGCGTAGCTTTTTCCGTTCCGTCAATGTTCCAAAGTTTTATCGTTTTATCGTTACTAGCAGAAGCAAGTAGCTGACCATCAGGACTGAAAACCACCTCTCGCACGATGTTCTGATGTCCACTCAGCGTATTTAGTAATTTGCCCTCTGCGCTCCACAGCTTCACGGTGTTGTCTTCACTGGCTGAAGCAAACTGTTGACCATCGGGGCTAAAACTGACGCTCAGCACTCGATCACTATGTCCTTCAATGCGATTGCGTTCCTGCACTTCATAAACCGTGCGTTGCAGGGCACTCATACCGCGCAGCCGAATTTGGTCTGGCACATTTTCGGTTTGAGCCAGCAGTTTACCCATTTTGACGCTGTTGAGTAGCGCGTCTAGTTGATCAGTTGATAACAGCGCTTCTGAAGAAATGCTCATTGCCTCAATCTGGTTAATTTCGGCCCGTCGCCGTTGACTGTCGGCTTCTTCTCGACGAGATTGGGCCCGCTGTTCTGCCCGAATTGCCGAAACTGCCAGATAACCCATCGCCATTAATCCAACCGTCGCACTGACTAACATCCCTCGCAAAACGAGATTCAGCCGGCTTTCACTTTTCTTTTGCTTTTCTTTTGCTTCTGACAATTCTGCAAGCAACTCTTTTTCTTTACGCAGTCGTTCAATTTCAGCTTGGCTCAACTGTTCTTGTCGGCGTAGCTTCTCTAGTTCTGCTAATAGTCCCAGTCCTTGCTGCTGGCGAATAAACAAAACTAGATAATCATGCACAAGCTGATAGCGATCGGCAGGCACTTCTGGCAGCAAAAATACCAGCCCAGAAGTGACTAAAATCTCCAGAATTAAATCGAGTTTGTCGGCTTCTGAAGCAATATCAGCGGCTAATTCGGCCCGTGTTTTCAGCGGACGAGTGCCGTTTTCATCAGTGAGGAGAAACAGCACCAATCGGGCGGCATTTTTGTTTTGCTTACCGCAATCTTGAACCACGCCTTCTAGAAACCGTTCAACTAGCTTTTCTTTCGTGCCACGCTGTTGATAGTCAGCCAGAGTTGTAATTTTCTCGGTTTCAAGCTGTGAGCCAACAATTTGTAATTCAATTGGGCGAACTTCACCGCTATCGCCTGCCAGATCTTGCACCAGTTGCTCGATCAACGTCGGTTCCAAATACACCTGCGAGCGCTGCGTCAAGCTTTGAATCACCGATTTTGCATCAGCGAGGGAAAAATTTCCCAAATAGTACAAAATTTCTCGATCGAGAATGTTATTTTGAATCACATCTAGCGAACCAAGCCGATTAAATTCCAGCAGAAAGTGCAAATAATCTTCCCGCAGCGATAAGATCACCTTCACAAACGGCAGGTTTAAACATTGGCTCAAAAAATCGTAAAACACTAGCCGCTTGCTGCGATCTTTATAGACAAAGAAGAACTCCTCAAACTGGTCAAAAATCAGCACTGTTAGCGAATTGCGATCAATATTGTGCTGCACCTGTTCTAGGATTAGATTAATTTCTTTGTTGTGTATTTTATTGCCTTTGTTCTCTTTAGCGTCTATATCATCATCTATTCCAAAAGGCATATCAGTGTTTATATCACCAGTGATGCCCAACCGTTGCTTCAGTGCCCCTTCCCAATCGGTGTAAACATCCAGCACAACTGGCAAAATGTCGCGGGCTTCAATCGTCATTTGTTTCAAGGCTGGAACCAACCCTGCCCGGATAATGGAGCTTTTGCCCACACCCGATTGCCCATATACGACGCTGAGTTTGCGGTCAGAGCGGGTCATCCGTTCAATTAACCGCTCTACGTCCTGCTGCCGCACCGATACGGCAATTTCCTGCGCTACACTCGGCGGCAGATCTAGCGGAGCCAATCCGACGTTCACCACATAACGAGTTGGTTGGAGGCGTCCTGCCCCAATAAACGCCCGCAGCCCATATTGCTGCTCAATCGATCGCTGATCCCGCTTAATTTGAAAAGCATCCAGGTATTCGCCTTGGTTAAAATAGAGCGTCCGCAAAGTATCTAAAATCCGGACATAGAGCGACGGATCATACTGAGGATCGCTGCTAGCCCGCGCCGTTTCCAGATGGGCAATTGCCTCCTGATGTTGGTCTAAATGCTGCTGCGCTTGCGCCAACAGCAAAAGGTAAAGATTGCGGTAGTAATGCCGATCCCAATCCCAGTTGATCGCAGACGGTGCATCCTGATCATTTGTGATCAGCGCCACTTCCGCAAACTGCCTCGCTTCTGCCCATTCTGCCTGCCTAAGCGCCACTTCTGCCAGTAACCCATACCCATAGGCTAAGCGAATCGGCTCCGAATAGGTTTGATGCAAATCCACCGCCGTTTCTGCCACGCTCGCCAACTCGCCGTTCTGATCTAAACGGGTCAGAACCTCTCCCAACGCATTGATAAACCGCGCCGCCAAATCAGGACGCTCTCCCTGCAAAAAGCCCTTCACGCAGCGTCGGTAATATTCACTTGCCGTCAAACAAGCCATCTGATAATCTGCTCGATGCAGCGCCGCATACTGCCGCCACCAAAGTCCGAGATAGAAGAGAAGACAGCCGTAGCGTTCGAGGGGGGTGGGGGAGGTGGTGTCTTGCTCAGTGACTGCTTTATTTCCCCCATCTCCCCAATCTTCCCCACTCCCTCCCTCCCCTTCTCGCCGCTCCAATTCCCAGTACTGCAAGCTCTCTTCGTAATATTGTCTGGCTCGCAGCTTGTCGCCGTTGGCATCGGCAGAGCGGCCGCGCAGAAAGCTAAGGCTGGCTTCGAGTTCGGGGGTAAGGGTTTCGCCTCGGTTGTGGAGGTCGCGGGCGGCAAATTCCATCTCTAGAGAATGGCTGGAACCGAGCGCCGAGTTGAGGAAATCGTTGTCTAGAAACCGTCCTGCGCCTAGATTCAGAATGGCTGTAAACACTGCATCGGCAGTTTGTTCCAGGTTGGCGATCAGGGCGTCGGGAGCGATCTCGAATTTGATTGGCACAGATGTCCAGGCTTTGAGGTCGGGCGCAAGCGGACGGAATTTTTGCAGAATGTCATCATTCACCCAGAGCAGAATGGGGAACTGAAAATCTTTGCGAAACTGCTCGCGGCTTTGGTTCGCAGAGATCAACACCTGATCGATAGCTGTCACCCATTCCAGCCCAAACACCATCAGTGCTTGCGGATGCCGCCCATCCAGTTCAGTTTGAATGGTGGTGTAGAGTGTTTTAATGGAGGCAGTGAGGTAAAGCTCCTGTAGCTCCACCGGACAGCGTGCCTTCAAGCGTTGCACCATCTCAGCGCGCAAGTTGGCATAGTTGCAGTGGGCCAAAATCAGCGCGAATTGCCCCAAAGAGTTTTTAATTGCCCGATTCAGCGTGTTGAGCGAACGTTCGTTGACAACAGTAATGGGATCAGGCAAAGCATGAAGGGGATCAGAATGAGCCGGGGAGTCTGGCTGGTTGGGATCGCTCATGGCTGTAGCTCCTTTGCTTCTGCTAAAGCCGGATTCACGTCAAACCAGCGTTTTTGGTTGTCGCGGTATTCATAGACAAACAGGCTGCGCAACAAATTTTGATAGGCGGGTTCCTCTCCAAGGGTTTTCTCTTGGCGGATTTGCTGCAAAAGCTCCCATTGGTTGTGCGTGACCGACAGCACCAAATCATCTCGGTAGCCCTTAATCACAGACTCTAGGCAACTGCGAGACAACGGCGGATCATCTTGTTGCAGGCAGCTATACAGCAACACGAGCAAATTTCGCACATGCCCACCGCTCACCCGACAGAGGCGATCCAGCGTTTCGGGACTGTCGAATACCTCCAGAACACGTTCCAACCGTTCTGCTTCGCTCAAATTCGGGAAAGCTCGCGCTAATACCATTTGCCGCAATAGGGCAATGCCTTGTGGATATTTGCTGCCGTCACTCGACTGCACCGGAACCATCGGCAGCACTTTTGGTTTAACACCAAAGCGGTTCGTTAATGGCCCCAGTTCGCTAGAAAAAATCAGCGGGATTGGGACGGTATACACCAAATGACATCTGAGTTTACGCAACTGTTCACCCCGATCGACAAACAAATATTCGCTTTGCGTCCGTCCAGAGGCTTTGCGAGAACTGTCCACTCGGTCGAGGTTATCGATAATCACCACTAAGCCTTGCTTGCCCATCCGCTGTAATTTTTTACGAGCAGGTTCCAATAGCTCTTGGTTGATCGCGTCTAAAATGCCGTTGGTGCGCGGTTCCAGATATTGACGGAGCTTGCTGCGCAGTTCAGGGCTGTCTTTGGTTTTAGCCGTGAGTTTGCCGATCCCAACAGAAAGTTCGGCTTCAAAGCCAAGATCAATGGGCGTTTTGAGGAAACTGCCAATCTCGTTGAACAAATTGACGAAATAACCGGGCTGCATTGGAATTTGAGCCGTTTCCAGGCTGGCGCTCACCTGCCGGGCAATGGCAAGCAAAATGTCGCTGACATCAACATCGGCAATGTCAAGGTCTTCATCGGATTCAACGTACACGACATGAAAGCCTTTTTCTTCAAGCTCTGTTTTGAGGCGGAGCAGCTCGGTCGATTTGCCGCAGCCAATGTGCCCCGTAAACAACTGACAGTTTGGCTCATCTGCCGATAACAAAATCGTGCGCCCCAATTCTCGGATGATATTACTGCCGCGCACCGGAGAAAAATCGATGTAGTACTGCCGATCTTCGGGGTTGCCGACAAATAGTGTACGGCTGGGGTTACAGGCTCTAAAAAATCGGGCAACGTCAAGCGTCATGGGGGCTTTCCTTCGGGTAGACACACTGAGAAAATCAAAAGAATTTCAACTTAGCCTATTCAGTTAAAGACTGTTTGTAAATATAGAGGTGCGAGACCTCTCTCTGGCTCTGGGACTCGATTCTCCTTCACC
Source organism: Cyanobacteria bacterium RM1_2_2 (assembly GCA_012033495.1). Lineage (GTDB taxonomy): Bacteria > Cyanobacteriota > Cyanobacteriia > Elainellales > Elainellaceae > Elainella. Next base: position 25,435 of record JAAUQT010000032.1, read on the forward strand.
CTTCTTAAAAAGGCGGGAACCGAGTCCAATGTCTGAAGTTCTCCTTTTGTAAGGACGTTCGGTGTTCGGTCAGGCTCACACAAGCTGCGATGCTTAGTCAAGCCGGGGATTTAGGAAGATTGCAACATGGATTTACAAACAGTCGCTTAAAATACTCAGACTAATGTTGATATCAATTCAAAGATAGAGGTAGACCCAGGTGCGGGCAATCCCTTCATTGCAGAAAGTTCATTGTTGGACGAAGCCCTTGTCGAAGCCCCTGCAAACGCCCAAGCTAAGTGATTCTGGGTGATTTTGGCTACCATTTTCTTTATCGATCTTTACCAATCAGACTCTATTTCTCTAGGTAATAGCAACGAGATCACCAAGATTGCAATGAAATCCTACATAAACTTCACAAACTATCCAGGAACGCTGAAGTAAATCCTCTGTTTGGAACAAACAACCCACCAGTGCAGCTAATCATGTTATTGCTGCCGACAATTTAAGCAGGTTGAACTCCGCGCAGCCGATGCTCCAAGAAGCGACGCTCACTGTCATTCGTAACCAGTTCTAGGGCCCGCGTGTAGCTCTGGGCAGATTCCTCTAAAGCTCCGACACGCCGTAATAGATCAGCACGGGTGGCGTGAAATAGATGATAGCTGTCGAGTTCAGTGGCAAGTCTATCAATCAGGGTAAGCGCTGCCTGAGGAGTTTCTGCCATTGCGATCGCCACTGCCCGATTCAGCAACACGATTGGCGAGGGCTGTAAGCGTTCCAGTACACCGTAAAGCTGAACAATTTGCGCCCAGTCGGTTTCTTCCGCCCGTGTTGCCTGACAATGGAGGGCTGCGATCGCCGCCTGCACTGCAAACACACCTGCTCCACCCCGCAGTGCCACCTCGACTAACGGTAGTGCTTCGGCAATTTGCGGCTGGTTCCAGCGACCCCGATCCTGATCTTCGAGCAGTACCAAATTGCCTGCTTCATCTAGACGGGCGTCGCGTCGGGAATCATGCAGCAGCATCAGCGCCACCAGTGCCGTCACTTCTGAGGGCGGTTGAGGGGACATCAACGTTTGCACCAGTTGCCCCAATCGGATCGCTTCAGTGCAGAGGTCAGCCCTCATCAGGGCACCTTTTGTCGCCGCATAGCCTTCATTGAAAATCAAATAGATCACTGTCAGCACCGCGTCTACCCGTTCGGTCAAATCGTTAGTGTCTGGCACTTTGTAAGGAATTCCCGCATCCCGAATTTTGCGTTTGGCGCGCACCAGTCGTTGTGCCATGGTTGCGGTGGGCATGAGAAACGCACGGGCAATTTCGTCAGTTTCCAGCCCGCCTAGCATCCGCAACGTCAGAGCGACCTGCGCCTCGATGGTCAATGCTGGGTGACAACAGGTGAAGATTAGCCGCAGCCGATCGTCTGGAATCTGATCAGAGTCGTAGGCTGGCTCCTCGTGAGTTGGAATTAGCCCAGATGCCGCGTACCATTCCAGTTTTTCTGTCAGTCTAGTACGGCGTCGCAGGCGATCGATCGCTTTGTATCGGGCAGTTCGGATGATCCAGGCACGAGGTAGATCTGGAATACCATCCGACTGCCACTGATTCACAGCAGCGGCAAAAGCTTCCTGGGCAGATTCTTCTGCAATGTTGAAATCTCCGACTAACCGAATCAGGACGGCGATGATCCGCCCCCACTCCGCCCGATAAACGGCAGAGATCGCCCGATCTACATCTGATTTTGCGGTAGTGACCATACTTAACAAAAAACTTTGGCAAGGTGTCGATTTGAGGAGTTCTCGTTCGACTAACTGACAAAGGAAGTAAAGTTCAATTGTACTAGATAAGATTTTTTTCAACGAGATGTCGATTTGAGCAATTCCCATTCGACTTACTTGTAAAGGAGAAACTGGAGGCAACCGAATGAAGTATCTGCTGCTGATTTACATGGACGAAAACGCCTTGAGCGAAGCCGAGCGAGAACATTGCTATGGGGAATCTGCCCAACTGGCGCAAGCCCTCAACGCCAAGGGACAGTATCTCGCAACGGCGCCGCTTCATCCCATTGCAACGGCAACCAGCGTCCGGGTGCGTGACGGCAAATCGCTGGTGACAGACGGCCCCTTTGCTGAAACCCGTGAACAACTGGGTGGGTTTTTCCTGATCAATGCTCAAGATCTCGACGAAGCGATCGCGATCGCCACCCAAATCCCAGGTGCAAAAGTTGGCACCGTCGAAATTCGCCCTGTCATTGAAGTTGCAGGACTACCAGCATAGTCACCGTCCTCAATTGCTTAATCCAACTCAAAAACACTCAACAGGAGATTTCACAATGAAAGTTATGGTCATCGTCAAAGCAACCCAAGACTCCGAAACTGGGATCATGCCAAGCGAACAGCTTTTGACTGAAATGGGGCAGTACAACGAAGAATTAGCCGAGGCAGGTATTTTGCTCGTTGGTGAGGGGCTTCATCCTAGCTCAAAAGGGGTACGAATTCACTTTTCAGGAACGGAACGCACCGTCATCAAAGGGCCCTTCACTCCAGCACAGGAGCTAGTTGCAGGGTACTGGCTGTGGCAGGTGGACTCCATTGAAGACGCGATCGATTGGGTGAAGCGTTGCCCCAACCCAATGCCAGGAGAATCCGATATTGAGATTCGTCCTGTATTCGAGGCAGAGGATTTTGGTGAAGCCCTGACACCCGAATCAAGGGAGCAGGAAGACCGCATTCGCGCCTAGGTTGAAACGCGACAGCAAAAGTAACTTCATCAGTTGTCGCGCAAATAATGTTCATGCGCGAACGATCAATTGATCAGAACGCAGAATCGATTACTCAAGGAGAATCGCAGGACTTCCAGAATCTTAAGGTGATGACCAATCTATCAGCAACTTGAACCTTAAATTAAAGGAGAAGCAATCATGACAACTGCAAATACAATCACAGCCAACGAAGCTGAGATCCGCCAATTGATTACCGGCCAACAGTGCGCGATTTGCACCGAAGACGTAGATCAAATCATGTCTCGCTATGCTACCGAGGTCATTCTCTTTGATGTCAAACCTCCGTTTCAAACCAAAGGTAAAGCAGCAGTTCGTCAACTATGGAAAGACTGTTTGCCTTACTTTCCAGACTCTTTCGAGATGGAAACACGAGACCTCACCATTACCGTCCGTGAAGACTTAGCAGCAGCACACTGGCTGTTTCGCTTCACCGGAACAGAAGACCATCCTGCGATGCAAATGTGGATGCGCGCCACCGCTGTTTGCCAGAAAAATCAGGGCAACTGGCAGATTTTACATGAACACATCTCAGTGCCATTTGACCCCGCAACGTCTAACGCTGTCTTCACGCTGAATCCATAATCTGATTTACAAAATTATTCTCAGGAACATCATGAAAATCAATCCTTATCTCATGTTCAACGGCAACTGTGAAGCTGCATTCAAGTTCTATCAGCACTGTCTGGGCGGCACAATCACGATGATGATGACTCACAAGGAAGCCCCCTCAGCCGAGGATGTGCCTGCCGAATGGCATGACAAGATCATGCACGCCTGCCTCGAACTGGAAGATCGCCTCCTGATGGGGTCTGACAGTCCACCTGGATATTTTGAAACCCCTCAGGGCTTCTACGTGCAGATTAGCGTCCCCGAACCAGCCGAAGCCGAACGCATTTTTCACGCGCTGGCAGAAAACGGCAAGGTAAAGATGCCGATCGAGCAAACCTTTTGGTCGGTTCGTTTCGGCATGTTGATCGATCAGTTTGGTACGCCGTGGATGGTCAACTGCGAGCAGGTAGTTTAAGCCATCTGTCATTCGTGAATAACCACCGTGAACAACCATCGTGAACAACCGTTAATCGATGAGCAAGAACTAATGACCAAGGACTAATAACCAATGACGGGATAACCATGAACACTCAAATTTTTGTTAATCTACCCGTCAAAGATCTCAAGCAATCGATCGAGTTTTTCACGCAACTTGGCTTCCAGTTCAACCCGCAATTCACCAATGAAACAGCCGCCTGCATGATTGTGAGTGGGAATATTTTCGTCATGCTCTTGACCCATGAAAAGTTCAAAATGTTTACGCCAAATCCGATTTGTGATGCTATAAGTAGTACAGAAGTATTAATATGCTTGTCGGATGAGAGCCGCGAAAAAATTGATGAGCAGGTTCGTAAGGCGATCGCGGCTGGAGGCACAACCTACAAGGAACCGCAAGACCATGGATTTATGTACGCACACGGGTTTCAAGATCTAGATGGACACATTTGGGAACTGATGTACATGGAACCCAGCGCAATCCATTAATCAAAGGAGATTGACAATGATCAAGAACGAAATCGCCCATCCCAAAATCCTTGGACGAGACGAATGGCTAACCGCTCGTAAAACACTGCTTGAACACGAGAAAGAATACACCCGGCAACGCGATCGCATCAACGCCGAGCGACGCAGGCTGCCTATGGTCAAACTTGAGAAGGAATACACTTTTGAAGGATCAAATGGCGCTGTCAGACTGATTGATCTGTTTGAAGGACGCACCCAACTGATCATCTACCACTTCATGTTCGCTCCGGAGTGGGAGAAGGGCTGTATGGGTTGCACGGGCTATGTCAATGCCTTAGGTGATCTGTCACTATTGAATGAACGTGACACCACCTTTACGCTGGTTTCTCGTGCTCCCCTGCCCAAGCTTGAAACCTACAAAACGCTTAAAGGCTGGACGATTCCCTGGTATTCCTCCTTTGGCAGCGATTTCAACTATGATTTCCATGTCACCCTAGACGAAACCGTTGCGCCCATTGAGTACAACTATCGAGACAAAGCTGAGCTAGAGAAGAGAAACGGCCCCAATGTCATGCAGGGGGAAAGTCATGGACTCAGCGTTTTCTTCCGCATCGGCAAAGATGTTTTCCACACCTACTCGACCTATGCTCGTGGCGTTGAATCCCTCACCGATGCCTATAGCCTGCTTGATATGACACCCTATGGGCGGCAAGAAGACTTTGAAGACTCTCCGTCCGGTTGGCCGCAGCAACCAACCTATGGGTAGGAAAACCGAGGTTCTCGTGAATGTCAAAGTTGACACTTCACCCATGAAGACGCGAATAATTCATCACAAGGAACTAGAACAATGGAAACAACCCAAACACAACAAGACTCAACCATGCAGGCTGTGCCTCAAAAAGAACATCAGTGGCTCCAAAAACTAATTGGTGAGTGGACGTATGAAACTGAAGTAACGATGGGATCAGATCAACCTGCCGAAAAAGCAACGGGAACTGAGCGTGTGCGCTCGCTGGGTGGACTCTGGGTTTTGGCTGAAGGGCAGGGTGAAATGCCTGGTTGCGGCACGGCAACAACGCTGATAACCCTTGGCTATGATCCACAAAAACAGCGCTATCTAGGCACCTGGGTTGGATCAATGATGACCTACCTCTGGTTATACGAAGGCGAACTGGACGCCAATGAAAAGGTGCTGACGCTCCATTCTGATGGGCCAGCGATGACGGGCGAGCAGAAGATGGCAAAGTACAAGGATGTGATCGAGTTCAAGAGTGACAATCACCGAGTCATGACCTCCCATGTATTAGGGGATGACGGACAGTGGCATCACTTCATGACCGCAAACTATCAGCGGCAACCATAGCGGCGAGCCAGATTCACACAGGCGAAACTAGAGGCTGTCATCCCTTCCAGCTACAACCCTGGTCATGGCAAGGCGACAGCCCCTAGACTGGTTTTGGGAACGGGCGCAATCCTGCTGCTGCAAGCGTTTAACCATTCGTGGATGACGCACCTTAAGGCACAATACGATTTGCAGTCAATCCATGACAACGGCTTGGGATGAAAAGATGAAGTTCTGGCGCTATGCGTCCTTGATGATTCGTGAACGCACGATCCCTGAATTCTCGAAGAATCCGGGAATCTAAGGAATGGGAATTCAATCCGTTCGATCGTGGGTAGGGGCGGGTTTTGCGGTCAAATCCATTGCCGGATGCCGATTGATCTGCTCAACCTGCCCGTCCAGTTTACGAATTGATTCAATCCACGATCCAAAGGATCACATTAAACGTTAAAAATCCACGCCGCGTTTCAGATCAACGCCTTTCTCGGCATAGTGTTTGTGACAGTAAACTTCAGAATGAACGCTTGCCAAATCAAAATAATCGGGTAGGTTCTTGCAGCGCCCGGTGATGATCACTTCAGTATCGCGGGGTTTGCGCAACAGGGCATGAACAATTGCCTCTTGCGGCAGCAACTCCAGATCAACTGTTGGGTTTAGCTCATCCAAAATGATAGTTTTGTAGAGTCCTGAAGCCATTGCAGCACGGGCAATTTCCCAACCGCGCTCGGCTTCCACATAATCTAATTCTTGCTGTTGCCCACGCCAAACAATCGCATCTCGGCCACAGCGCTGATGATCGACCAAATTCGGGTAAATTTGCCGCAATGCTGCAATGGCCGCATCTTCGGTGTAGCCCGTTCCGCCTTTGAGCCACTGCATGATCAAAACGCGATGGGATTTATCTTGACTGATGCCTTTGCCAATTGCCTGTAGCGCTTTACCGAGGGCGCTCGTAGATTTGCCTTTGCCCGCTCCCGTGTAGATTTCGATGCCGTCGATGCCGTGGGCGACAGCATTGGGATACTGATAGGCTTTCATTTCAGAATGCAGATCGGCAATATCCAACAACGGCTGAGGGGCAGCCCGCCCGGTCGCAATGATTTCGAGTTCTTCGGGTTTGTTTTTCAGCGTTTTGACGACTTCATCCACCGAGAGCAAACCTAGATCAAGTACCGGATTCAGTTCATCCAGCACCACTACCGAATAGAGACCCGAAGCAATTGCGCCTTTGGCTACATCCCACCCGCGTTGGGCTTCTAGGCGATCAAATCGGGTGACTTCATCAGCGCTAAAAAACTCGGCGCGTCCGGTGCGCACCTGATCAATTAAATGAGGAAATCCGCGTCGGAGGGCTTCAATCGCGGCATCTTCGTCGTAGGTGCGGCCTGGCCCCTTGAGAAATCGCAGCAGCAGCACGCGCGTTTGACAACCTGTGTGGATGCCTAGCCCAATCGAACGAAGGACGACCCCCAGCGCCGCCTGAGACTTACCTTTGCCGACACCATCATAGACGTGAATCTGACCTACGATCCGTTCTGAGCGCGTTTGAGCCGTGCGAATGCCAACACCTGTTCTAGTCATATCGTGAAAGAGCGTACATTGAGGGTTGAGTTGAGGCTAATTTAGCTTACCGATCGCCCACTGAGCGAAGCGGTCGATCTAGGATGATGAAAGGAATTAATCGTGTCTGATGTGCTTTTTCTATTCAAGACGCTCTCATGGTAACTGATGTCTTGCCGCTCCGAGCAATCGGTTTACAATGCTTGCTGTTGTTAGTTTCAATTGCAACCGAGGCAGTTGTGCTGTTTCGCCTGCTTAAAACCGCCGACAACAAGCAGATTTCTCCGAAGCAAAGCATTCAATATGCAGCTTCCATCGATCTGTTGTCTACGGTGTTGGGCTGGTTCACCATCTTTTCGTTTTTTAACCTGACCACCGGTCTACCTTCTGGGTGGACACGCGATCTAGAAACTGCCCTGCTCAATTTTTTGTTTTTCAATCAATTTTCCAACCAATCTCTGAGTTTTTTGATTGTGGGCGGATTCCTAACCTTTTTTGCCAGCTTCGTGGTTAAGCAAGTTGGGCTGTGGGGATTACGCTGGTTTCTGCACCCAGATTTTCCGCAAATTGTGAAGGATAATGACCTCGACAAAGACAAGGCGAGCCTTGAAGGCATCCGAGACTTACGCAAAAATCCCCGTGATGAAAGCCAGCGTAATGATATTGCGGCAGTTTTGTTTGCCAACGCTTGGAGCTACAGCGCTATTCTGGCAATTTTGCTGATTTTGACCCTTTAGGCAGCCTGTAGCTGATAGCCTACCTGTCCCCTACTCAGCATAAGCCAACCCTAAACACCAGCCCACCGAAACGCCGTGAATGCACTGACTAGGTTTCTCCTCAACTTTTTTCTGCTCAAGAATATTGTGCCGTTTGTGCAAGAGCGGTTCAAACAGTTGCGAGAGCAGCTCTCTAAAATCAAACCCTTCTCCTGGGAAACCGCACTGCTGTTAAGCCTGCTCTCCTGGTTTGTGTTTCTGCTCGTACAAGGCAGGCTGGTTCAGCAATTTGTGTCCATCTTTGCTTGGGGATTTTTGATCATCGGTACAGACTGGGCGCTCATGGGCAAAAAAGTGACAATTCCGCTGATTAGCTTTCCCTTTCAATATGCTCCTTGGCTGACCGGCGCTTTGGCTTGTGCGGCGTTTCTCAGCAACGATTTTATAATTCGAGACTGGCGCAGTGCCTTGATTAGCTATCCCATCTTTGCAGCAGTATTTATGGGTTATTCCAAGTTCATTCAAAACGGCTTGAAGTGGCAACTGCCTGATCCGGGCGGACGGCAAGATTTAGTTCTTTCTTTTCTGTTTTGTGGGCTGCTGTCCTGTTGGGTTCAGTTTCATTTTCTGGTTCAAGACCTTGTGGAGCAATACCCAAACCTGCTATCGGAGAATTTTGATCGCAGTGTATTTGTAACGCGGCTGAACCCCCGCCGTAGAACGAATACCAAAGCTTTCTCTCTGTTAGAAGCGGCTGAATTAACGGTGCGTCGAGAGTTGGCTGGCAAAACCTGGGTCGAAGCAGAGGCTTGGTTGCGTAACGTGGATAGCATTGAAGCCGAGTTGAGCCGTCAGGTGGTTGATCAGGTTTATGACAATCAGCCGATCCGCGAAAAGCAACTCTGGCAATCACAGTCGATCCGGTTTTTAGTCCAACTCTGATCGAATTAAATCTACGCGCAACCTGGTTAGGCGCAAGCTCGCGTCCCAATGGCTACACCTTACGACGCCCTTGTCTAGTTAGCCAAGCTGCCGCCCCCCCACCCCAAACCTTTGAAGAGATGCAAACCCAACAGCAAACAGGCGGCTCCTACGAGTTTGTGTGCCAGGAAACTCAAGACGAAAGCGCAGCGGCTCCGGCTCCAGATTAATTGTCGGGACTTGGCACTAAGCTGGCTCTCACCAAACTTTCAACTGCTTGAATCGATGCTCAAACTAACCCAAGCTGCTGCATCACTTCCAGCAAATTACACTCATACCACCACTCCACAATTTTGTGGTTAGAAATCCGAAGCAAGGTAAAATCGTTGACCTTAACAGGCTTACCAGTTGGCGCAGCTCCCAAAAACTGACCGGTGTGGGTTCCTTGTATTGTTGTGCGATACACAACTTTGTCGCCCTCAGCAATGACATCTTCTAAGGCTTGATGAATGTCAGGAAATCCTTGGAAAAGGTCTTCGTTAAATGCTTTATTTGCTTCTAATCCAACAATGGGTTCTGCTGTGCTGTTGAAATGATAGACAACATCTGCACTCATTAACTCATCCCACGTCTGCTTCCAATTTGGATTTGTGCCCCACCCGTCCTGAGCAAACCGCATAGCAATGGACTTGTTTTGTTCAGTCAGAGTGACCATACTTCTTTCCTCAATACGCTACCGTATGGATATAAATTAGTGTGGTTATTATACAGATGTCAATACACCACCGTATGGCCAAAAAAGGTGAATCCTCGAACTTGACACGGCAAAACTGGATTGAACAAGGATTGCAGACTTTGGCAGAAAAAGGAGTCGAGGCAGTTCGAGTTGAGCCGCTCGCCAAGAAGATGGGGGTGACTAAAGGGAGTTTCTACTGGCACTTCAAGAATAGAGAAGATCTATTAGACGCGATTTTGCAGGAATGGGTAAAGCTGCAAACCAACAGCATCATTGAACGGGTAGAAGAAGTAGGAGGCGATGCGGCGAGTAAACTGCTCTATTTATTTGAGTTAGCAGTTCAGGATAATGGACGGGCAGAAAGTGCCATTCGAGCTTGGGCAACCAACGATTCTAAAATTCTTGCTGTTCTGGCTCAAGTTGATCAACGTCGTTTGAACTATACAAAAAACTTGTTTTTACAGGTCGGCTTTGCGCCATTTGAGGCTATGGTACGCGCTCGAATGGCTTACTATGCGCTTGTTGGTGAATTTACGATAGGTACACGCAGCAATCAAGCAGAACGATTAGCTGAGATCAGACTACAACATGCAATTCTTACGCATCAGCACTAAGGGCTATGATCCACTTCAGCCAGAATCCTGATGATGGCAGAGCAACAGCCCCTAGCCTGTTTGGGGGAACGCGCGATCAGGTGGATGCCGTCAACGGTTGACCATTCATGGATGACGCGCCCTAACATTGGTTGGGCAGCCTCACGAGATTTTGTGTAAAGTAAGCTAATCTTAATCGGTCAGCGATCTGAGTATCTGAGTAAAGGAAAGGTGTAACGTGAATCTGGGTCGGACGTGGGTAATTGCCTTAAATGTTTTCCGCGAAGTGATTCGAGATCGGGTGCTTTACCTGATTGCGTTTTATGCCTTGGGTTTAGTGGCTGCGACCCAGCTATTACCCAGAGTGGCTGCCAACACTGAAGACAAGATTTTTCTCGATTTGGGCATTGCTGCCATCGGCATTTTGGGTTTACTGATTGCGGTGTTCATCGGCACTAACTTAGTCAGCAAAGAGATTGAAAAGCGCACAGTTTCTGTCATGATTGCCAAGCCGATTAGCCGGGCTGAATTTATTGTTGGCAAGCATTGGGGGTTAACAGCGGTACTGGCTGTCCTCGTGCTGGCAATGCTGGCCATTTTTATTGGTGTAATGACTTACGCCAAAATTCCTTTTCCAGCGGTTAGTCTACTCATCGCTGCTGGGTTTCAGCTTTTAGAACTGTCGTTGATTACTGCTGTCGCCATTCTGTTTAGCGTTTTTACAAGCTCTGTGCTGTCAATGCTGCTGACGCTGGCGATTTACTTTGTCGGGCATCTCAGCCGCGACCTGCTGACGTTGGGCAATTTGGCGAAAGATCCGGTTTTCCAGCAAGTCACGCAAGTGCTATACCTCGTTCTGCCCGACCTGTCGCGGCTGAATTGGAAAAATCAAGCCGTTTACGGGATGGCGCTGATGCCCTCTCCGCTGGAGCTACTCAGCCACGCTGCCTATGGTTTAATTTACACCACGCTGTTACTCACAATTGCGGTGTTGATTTTTTCCCGCCGACAGTTTTAGAGATATCTTCATTGGGGCAGGTTTTGCAGAACGGGTTGCTTTAACCTAATGGGTTCCTCACTAAACCTGCCCTTACAAGAGTTTGGGGGCAGGTTTTGCAGAACGGGTTGCCATAGCCTAATGGGTTCATCGCATAACCTGCCCTTACAAGAGGTTATGTTGAAGGGGTTGGCATAGCCCAAT
>JAAUQT010000033.1 GCA_012033495.1 Cyanobacteria bacterium RM1_2_2
AGCTTTCTGGGGAAAAAGTTGTCGCTACGTTGGGGCAGGTTTGGCCCAAATCTTACGATTGACAGATGATTGATCTGCAAAACCTGCCCGTACCGGGGTAGATGGTTTGCCAGAAATCTCCTTAGCTCCCCCTAAGTTCCTCTACCCTGCGGGAAGCTGCTTCACGTCTAGAGAAAGGGAGACTTTGAGTTCAATTCACTCCTTTTGAAGGGGAGCTAGAGGGGAGCAACAGGTTTCCCAAGTTGAAGCAACCCACTTTTCAAACATCCTCGTTAAGCAAAATTTGCCAGCCGCTAAACTTGGCGGTAGAATTCAACCGGATCATATTATAGAAACACCTGCGGTAGCTTCCCTCAAAAAACGGCGATTCATTCAACGCCACTAAACGCCATTAACAGACAAGATGACTGGATTCTGTCGTTCCAAATTGCAAATTCACTCTTTGCATAAGCTGGCAAACCTGATGGGTTTAAGGTTTAATCCTTTTGTTCAACAGACTAGATTGCAACTAAATTAAAGTCATCCTCCAGTGTGGTGTGACAGGTAAAACCGTTATGGTGAAACCAACGTTTGAAAAAGAATTTTTAAAGAATTACTCCCAGTTCCAAAATTGGTTTATGACCCGCTTTTTTGCTATCCGTCGGATGCGGCAGGTATCTGGGACGGTTTCACGCCCCGCTTATGCGGCTGAACTGCGAGTGGAAGGCATTGAGGGCATTGGAGGCAGCAACGAATCTCCGTCCTCTTCTAGTAGCGAAACCGAACGCCCTCTGCCGCCCCCGAAAGTTGCCTACCCCAAATCGCCCACCCGATGCCCCTTCCCCTCAAGACGACGTGAAGAGCGCGAAGCCGTGGCGCTGGTCGTTGGTGTGGTTAGCTTCCTTGTGTGTGTTAGGCGGCATGGGAACGGCAGCGCTGGTGTGGCTCGTCAGCTTGCCGCCTCAGGTTGACTGTCGCCAACCGGAAAAGTTGTCGCTGGATATGGAGCGGCTCTACTGCGCTCAAGAAGCTGCCCAAACTGGAGACTTGAGTAAGCTGATTGCTGGCATTGAGATGCTGAAGCAGTGGCAGCCTGACCATCCCCTCTACCGCGAATCACAGCGGTTAATTCAGGATTGGTCTAACCAAGTGTTGACCATTGCCACCAAAAAAGTCGTTCAAGGCGATTTAAAAGGCGCAGAAGCCGCCATTAGCCACATTCCCAACACTACGCCGGTTTATGCCGATGCCCAACAATCGCTCGATCGCTGGCGCAAATACTCCAAAACCGCCTCGGAAATGTATGGCAAGGCCCAAATTGCCTTGAAACAGAAAGATTGGAGTGCTGTTTCTCAGCAGATTGTGGTGCTTGCCGAATTTGAGCGCGATTATTGGACGCTAGAAAAAGGAGCCAGTGCCGTCGCCCAGCAGCTTGGCGTAGAAAAGCAAGCATGGCAGATTTTGAGCCGTGCTCAGAAAATGGCGGCATCGGGTGATCTCAAGCAAATTGGTGCGGCGATTCCGTTGGCTCAAGAAGTTCCCGCCAAAACCTATGCAGCAGAAACCGCAAAGGTGAACCTGAAGCAGTGGAGTCAAAAGCTGGTCACGATGGGTTCGCAGCAGTGGGAGCAAGGCAATCGGGACAGAGCCGTGGCAACTCTCAGCTTGGCATCTCAAATCAAAATGACGCCTGAAACGGAAGATTTATATCGGTTTGGTAATGCTTATCAACTGGCGAATTACCGGCAATTAGAAGAGAAATGGTTGCCGTCAGCGGCTCATGTGCTCAACTTAATGGAGGCGATTGCTGCAATTGAGCAGGTGAACGTTAAGAGTCCTTTCTACACTCAAGCCCAGACGCTCAAGCAAAGTTGGCAGGCGCAGTTGCAAGACTTGATTCAGTTAAAGTATGCCAGTGCAGCCGCCAGCCTGGGTCAGCGTTCAACGTTGGAACTAGCCATTGGGCAGGCAAAACAGCTTGATCCTGAGCGTCCGCGTCGAATTCATGCCCAAAGTTTGGTGGCTTCCTGGCAGCGTGAAACCGAACGTTTGGCCGATCAGCCTCTGCTCGATCAAGCGATCCACACTGCGAAATCAGGTAGCATTGCAGCACTTCAGGCAGCCATTCAGCAGGCCAGCCAAATTGAACTCGGTCGAGCCTTACGCACCCGCTCACAGACTTGGATTGCGATGTGGCGCTCTGAGATCCAGACCTTAGAAGATCAGCCTCAGTTCGATCAAGCTTGGTCACTGGCGCGTCAAGGCAAGTTGGAGGAGGCGATCCAAACGGCAAGCCTAATTCAGCCGGGGCGGTCGCTGTATCGAGATGCCCAGTCTGCGATCGGAGAGTGGCGCTATCAGCAAGTTGTGGATGCTCAAATTGCGCAAGACCAGCCGATTCTGAATCGGGCAACGGCTTTGGCCAATGGGGGCAACTTAGCGGCGGCCATCAGCGTCGCTTCTCAAATTGGTTCAGGACGGGCGCTTTCCGGTCAGGCGCGGGCTGCGATTGATCGATGGGAAAACCAGCTTCGTCCGCCTGCACCCGATCCGCAAACCCAACCTGACTACGATACTTATGCGCCTGCCCTAGATGATTTGCCCTCCGAAACGCTGGAAGAATTTCCGTTTAGCGCTCCTCCACCTAACACAGAGGAGCCTTTCTCTAACCCAGTGCTTCAGCCAGGAGAGTTTCCTAGCCCAACGGCAACCGATCCCGCTTCGCTGCCTCCAGGCTATGCCCCCTTCCCGCAGCCCACAGAACCCAGCCTAAATCTAGCCCCTGCGCCGATTGAGCCTGCACCCGTTCCACCTGTGTATGAACCTGTTCCACCCAATGATCCTTTGCCACCTGAAGCCAGCGATCCCCTGCCGCCCCGTTTCTAGTTCGGTTTCTAGTTCGGTTTCTAGTTAAAAGGCAGGTTGAAGAGCCAGATGCAGCGGATTTTAGCCTGTGGATTAACCCAACAGCCCAACAGTTGCAAGCGCGTCGTTGGCATGAAATGAATCTCATGAAATTAATTTACCGAGATTGATTGAAGCGGGTGAAAACTTGGGCAAAAGCAGAAGATGGGCTACCGGAGCACCCCCAACGCAGCCTCATCCTCCAACACAGCAGAAAGTGAGGAGCCGTTGGTGCTAAATTCCTCTTATGTAGCGAAGCAAACAGTTGAAGCTGAATCTCTGAGTCAGCTATCTTACTAGGAAATGCAAAAAGCACCCATTTTTTGCATCTCATGCGCCTGTAACCCCATGATTTCCCAAATGCCGTCGTCTGATTCTCTTCGGCTGATGTTAATTGATGCTGATGCTGTTTTTCGATCGAGCATCAAAGTTTGGTTTGACCAGTATGCAGATGTCAGGATTGTTGCTGAAGCAGAAGATGGCGAAACTGCACTGCAAATTTTAGACACTCAGTTCCAAACCCAAGCAGCCATTCTGGACGCTGGCTCAACGGATACCAGCAGCCCATTTACGCCAATTAACTTGATTGTGCTAGATATCGGGCTGGGTCAGCCTCAGCCCAACCAACTTCAAGGACTAGATCTAGGTCGCATTCTCAAGCGTCGCTATCCGGCGTTGCCTCTTTTGTTTTTGAGTGCGTCGCCAGAACCGATTGTTTTAGCGGCGGCGCAGCAAGTTGGCGCTGATGGTTACTGCCCAAAACGCATCGAGCCAACAGAACTCATGACCGTGATTCGCCGGGTTGCTGCCGGTCAGCCCTGCTGGATCAGGGATTGGCAAACCGCAGAATCGCAATCAACCGAAAATAATTTGGCTCGTTCCAATCCGCCAACTCTCGCAGAACCAGCCGGTGCTCTAGCGGGTTTTCGCCGCAATCTTCGGATGTCAGGCATTCAGCAAATTGAGGCAGCTTTAGAGACTGTCACCACTGAGCTACAAAATCTCGATCTTTCGCTGTTGGATCGGGCAATTCTAGCGGGACAGCAACGAGAACTGCGGGCAGCAAGATGGCTCCTCAACCAACTGTTGGCAACGCCCCGACTGGAAGCCTCGCCCAGCGGCAGAACAAGCGATAGAACAAGCGACAGAGCACTAGATCCGTCCAGACGAGAACTGCCCCGCCCGTCGCCCGCAGCCAACCTGCCCACCAACCCGCCTACCAACCTGCCTACCAACCTGCCCACCTCAAACCTCGACCCTGCCGCCCTGACTACCCAGCCGTCCAGCGCCATCGCTGAGCCTTCCGCAATCCGATCGATTGCTTTTGACGCGGTGTTGGCCAAAATTCAGACTGGTCTCCTCAATCAAACCGATCTGGCGTTAGAGATTGACATTCTCAAAGAAGACAAGAAACGCGACCTGCTTTACCTGATTTTGCGTAAATTCGAGGATTTGCTCAACGAATTGCGCTATTCCCAGGTTGCCGTGGAGCAGTTGCCGTGGAAGCGTTCAACCCTCCTGCTCGATCTTTGGCAAATGGTGGTGATCGACTTTTTTGGCAAATATTACACGGTGCGGTTGGGCGAAACCGAAAGAGAAGTGGTGGAAACGCTGCTGCAAGATGCGCTAGTTGTTCAGTCTGAGATTTTAGACAAAATTCCGGGTGTCACTGATTTACTGCAACATTTTCTTTTCCAAACCCCGCTGGCTGTAGACAATGTGCCCTATGCGGCTGGTAATCCTGAATCGCTGGCCCGAGCCGAACTGCTGCTAGAAAATCTGATCATTCAGGTGGCAAACGCCGTCATGCAGCCCCTACTCAACCACTTTGCCAATGTGGAAACCATTAAGCAAAACTTTTACGATCGACGGCTGCTTTCTAGCCGTGAAATTGAACGGTTCCGGAATGATTTGTCTTGGCGCTATCGGCTCAATCGCGTCTTTCGAGAACCCAAAGATATTTTTGAGAGCCAGTATCGGTTGTTCATCCTCACCGGCCGCGCCATCAAGCAAACCGCCATCTATGCCCCGCGTAGCGAAGAATTGGCGGATCTCTCTGGGCTTCCCTACCTCGTAACGCTGGCGCTTGAAACTCGCGATGCAGTGGCACCTCGGCTGCGGTCGGTTGTATCTTTTGCGGGCAATGGGTTTGTTTATGTGCTGACGGAAGTAATTGGACGAGGGCTGGGATTAGTCGGACGGGGAATTCTCAAAGGATTGGGCAACGTTTGGCAGGATACAAAATACGGCCGTGACCGCAACCAGCGCTGAGGGGCAGAAGGGGAAAGGGGGAGCGTGTCTAGAATTCTGTATCCAGGCTTCCAATCTCCTATGTTGTAGCCTTCTGCCCTCTGCCTTCCCTTCCTCACTGCTGCGGGGCAGGCTGAACTTGAGGAGCAGGGTTTTGGGGCGCTGCCTCTAGCGATCGAACAAAATCATAGCTTTCTGGATAAGGAACAAACTCAAGCTGAGTCAGCCCTTCATTATCTTGCGTGTGGAAAGCTTGGATAATCGACTCCAGACTCCAAACCTGAACTCGAACGCTGGAAACAAGCTCTGGTTTTTCTTGCTTGAGGCGATCGATCTGCTGCTGCAACTGGGCTTGGCTGAAAAACATCGGGATGTAAACTTCTCCATCGCGCTCGTTGCTGAGATAAACTTCGTCATCTTGCCCACCTGACCGAGCCACAAACAGCGGCACTCCGCGAAACTCATCCGGGTTGCTGCCATTCTGCTGCAAAATCGTCCTAGCAGCTTCGACATCTTGCTCGGTGGGGATAAACCTCACAACTAGCGGATCTTCCCTTTCTTGAGTCATTTCCTGATAAATTTGCGCCAACGAAAGCGGTAAAACTTCTACCTCGCCGCCAATCTCGGCATTCTCACGACGCAATCCTGCCAGGAAGCCTTGGGCATCTTGCGGGCCAATGAAAACATAAATGCATTGCACCGTTTCGCCTTCGTTCTGCCCCGGACATCTCAGCAGAAGCAAATTATTCTGCTCATTCGCTAACGTAAACACAGGCACAGGACGCAACCGCTGAATAACTTCTTCATCGGTTAAAGCCAGCACGGGCAGGCTGCTAGCAATCAATGAACCTAGTAGAATTCCTCCTACCCAACCCAGCGTTTTGCTCCAACGAAATAACGATCTCATAACTGCTCCTAAACCTAAATACTGGCTTGTGGAATGGGGTACAACTTGAATAGGATATACGCTCAAAGACCCATCTGTTGTTCAATGATCGACTCTAACGCTTTGCAACTTCACTCCTCGCAACTCTGGATGAGTTTAGTGGCACGATTCAGTCTCAAGAGTTTGCGGCATTTTTTTAAGCATCGCTAAAATGGCGGCGCACCGAGAGCGCAATTTTGTTAGAAAACGATAAGAACTAGGTGAATAGATTTACATACTTTAATCTCGTAGGCAACCGTTGAGCAGGGGTCTTCCATGACACACGAACTCTACCTATCTAGCTACAAACAGAACCACTCCACTCTATATTTACGTCTCAATTAATATGGCAGTTGTGACTCTAGTAAGGTGTCGGGGGTGTAGATTACAGCAACCAAATTGCCATAACTATTGCCATAACTGTACTGACTGTTGATCCGGTTTAGGAGTTCCTGCGGCTGTATTAGCAATTTGCAGGCAGCTTTGTAGTTTGATTGCAACTCTGATTGCAACCCGGTTTTTAGCTTGCCAACCTAATTCCCATAGCCCGCTCCTATCCAGGAAAACTGCAATCCCTGAGGGGGAAGATTGATGACTTGCTCAAAATTCAACCGTAATCATCCAGCCCCATTTTGGCAGCGCCGCAAAATCGTTACTCGATTCGCTCAAGGCAGCATCGGATTTTTTCTGGTACTCCTGACCGCTTGTTCTAATTTGCCGAGTTCAATTACGGCCCTGCCGGCTTCAATTCGCTGGCCCGATGTCCTTAACCTGCCGATTATCAGTCAAATTCAGCCCCCCGCTAGCAGTGAAACGCCTTCAGTTAGTCCAGAACAACTGAAGCTGGGCATGTTGCTTTCCTTGTCGGGCAACCTGGCAAGATTTGGAAATTCTATGCAAGATACGACTCAACTGCTAGTAGAAACCGTGAATGGCTGTGGTGGTGTCTTGAAGCAATCGGTGCAATTGTTTTCAGCAGACGATGGCAGCAACGCAGTGGCGGGCAAGGCAGGCATAACGAGTTTGGTGGAGACTTACCAGGTAGGAGCCGTGATTGGCGCGATCGGCAGCGAAGTTTCTAATGCCACGGTTGACATTGCGGTGAAAAATCAGGTCGTGCAAATTTCGCCCGCTAGTGCTAGCCCTGTTCTAACTGAAAGGGCCAAAAGCGGCACATTTGGAGGGTTCTGGTTCCGCACCATGCCTCCAGATTCTTTTCAAGGCGAAGCGTTAGCGAAAGTCGCTCAGCAAAAAGGGTTCAAAACGGTGTCCATTTTGGCGCTCGACAATGACTATGGAAACAGTGTTGTCAAAGCTTTTGAAACCAGCTTCAAACAGCAAGGAGGAAAGATTAGCACTTCTAGTCGGTTCAGCCCCTTCGCCGGACTTTCTAATATCGATTTCGTTACAACTTTTGGTGAAAACCCCGACGCGGTTCTGCTTGTTGCGGAGCCTGACTTGGGTGGGGCAATCTTGCGAGTAGCCTACGAGCTTGGCTTTTTCAGCGGGAATACCAAAATCTTGCTGCCTGTGAGCATGAAAACCGACAGCTTGGCTGACCAAGTTGGGCAATCCATTGATGGTCGTTACATCGCTTCTAATGTGCTTGGCATTACACCTCGAATAGGCAGTCCTGCCTTGACGCCTTTTCAGGAGGCTTACAAAAAGCGCTTTAACCGTAATCCAGGTCTTTATGATGCCAATACTTGGGACGCAGCAGCCGTGGCTATCCTGGCAGCAGAAGCAGCTAAAAGTTCAACTGGAGCCGCTATCAAAACCGAAATTCCGACAATTGCCAATGCTCCAGGGGTTAAAGTCAGCGATATGTGCCAAGCCCTGACGTTTGTACGAGAAGGCAAAGATATTGACTATGAAGGCTTGAGTGGCACGGTTGAGTTCAATGCTACTGGAGATAGCATCGCTAGCTACAGCATTTGGACAATCGACTATACCGGAAAAATTAAAATAGAGTCGGATGTTCAAGCTGGGGAAGTCAAGCCAAACGGCTAGCCCGGTCAGGGCAGATTTACCAACAAGGCTCAACCTGTTGAAAAGGCTGAGACAAAACCTACCCCAGGTCAGGAAGGACTTTCTCAGAGTTTACTTAAGTCGGGATGACAGGATTTGAACCTGCGACATCCTGCTCCCAAAGCAGGCGCGCTACCAAGCTGCGCTACATCCCGATAGGCTATGATGATAACCCATTCCCATACTAACTGGAAGTAGCCAATTCGTCACGGCTAATTTGTGGCGTTACGCAAAAAGTTTAGACCAAGGGGAGTGAGGGCTGCGCCCCCAGCCGGGGAATTCCCTGCTGCACCCTGTCTAAACTCAAATACCTACGGCTATATTACTTAGAATTTAGGAGCAATCTTTGAACACGCTACTCATTGCAGGAACTGATACCAAAGTCGGTAAAACTGTTGTGATAATGGCGCTGCTAGCCTATTGGCAGCGTTATTGTGCGGCACACCCGCTGGGAGTAATGAAACCTGTAGAGTGTCGTCGTCGTGACGATGCAACCGAGCGAGACTGCGAAAAATTCAGTCGATTGTTCAATCTCGATCAGACGTTGGCAGAGATTACGCCCGTTTCGCTTGGCACAGCAGCCCTGCCGCCCATTGCCGTTGCCCAAGACAATGTCCAGATCAATTTGGAAGACATCTGGCAACGCTTGCAACAACTGCAACTGCAAAAGGATTTGGTTTTAGTGGAAGCTTGGGGTGGGCTAGGTGCGCCCCTCACCTATGAAACAACCGTTGCGGATCTCGCTTGGGATTGGCATCTCCCGACGGTACTGGTGGTGCCAGTTCAACCTGGTTCTGTGTCCCAAGCCGTCGCAAATGTGGCATTGGCTCAACAGGCACGGTTGCATCTTAAAGGGATTATTCTCAACAGCAGCCAACCTGACTCGCGCCAAGAGCGGGAAGACTGGGCCCCAGTCGATCTAATTCAATCGCTGACTCGGAAGCCAGTTTTAGGACACTTGCCTTTCCTCGAAGATCTAACTGATATCAACAAACTTGCCCAAATTGCGTCTGAATGGCAGCTAGAGCGTTTCTTGCCCCAGCTAGAAGCTGCTCTCTATTAAATAGGGCTTACGCAGAAGAGATCCCCCAACCCCCTTAGAAAGGGGGCTTTAGAAGTTTACTCCTCAAAAAGCGGGTTAGGAAGATTGAGATTTCAAGCTTCAAGTGCGTAAGTCCTATTAAATTTTGACGGATATTTTCTGCTCAACCTTTTGCCGCAATAATTGCTGAATTGGCGCTGCTGTCTCCCCTTTCTTGAAGAAAGCTAGTCATTTGAAGAACTGGTGCTATACTAAGCTCAGTGTGAGGAGTAAAGCAAGAAAAAGCTCTTGGGGTCGAAACATGGCAAGACTCCCAAGAGCTTTTTCATTCGTCGCCAATGCTTCACTCAATCCCATACCATTTTTGATTTGCGATTTTGGAAGCTTCGCGCAGTAGTGGTCTCAGTCTGCGAACTGCCGTGTCTTCTGTTTAAATCAGTATCGCTTCAATGTCTTTTTCCACAGCGCTCAATAGTCTCCCAAGGCTTTTGTCGATGTTAGCTGCCACGACTCAGGCTAGTTCGAGGCTCATTTGTTGCAAAGGCTGAACAAACAAGAGGTACTAGCTCTGGTTCCAGATCGAGTTCTAAACTTCGCCTCAAGTGGGCTGTGAGTGAGTGAGGATCGACTGGAACAAATTGTAGCCGCTGGTAGAATTTGATGCGATTGGGAAAACAAGCCAGGTAAATTGGCTTTCCTACTTGCTGCATACAAGATTCCACTAGAAATGAACCGATTCCCTGCTGACGATGTTGCGGGCTAACTACTACATCCGACAGCACAGCATAGGTGCGGTAGCAGGCTAATTTACCGCAGGCGAGTAAGCTGTTGTTCTGCTCAACGATCCAATAATTCTGCCAGTCGCCAAAGAGCCAGCGATCTAGCCAAGCGCCGATTACAACGGTTGTGATGCTCACAAGCCCAAAGAGCAGGAGTTGTAGCCCGCCAATGATCAAAAGCAGATGTAGCCCTAAAGCCAACAACATGCCCCAACCAAATCCTTGTCCTAACTGTTGCCAAAGGATAGGCTGCCGCTGATTGTGCAGCAATTGGTAAATTTGATGGCGATCATGAGGTAGGGCTGGGCGAAAATGCCAGTGGGGCAACAGAGACGATCGTTGTGTCATCGTAAGTTTAGGAAGCAACCAGGCTGGCGATGGGTTGATTTCGGTAAGCTAATTTCATAAGCAAGTAATCGTACAAATCAATACCAAATCAATCCGCAGGTTGCAACACTATGGTTTCTACACCGCTCGCGCCTTTTTCAATCGACACCTCCCAAATTCGCGCCGAAATTCAGTCTTTACAGGCTGAACTGGTGGAATGGCGGCGTCAGCTTCATCAGCATCCAGAGCTTGGGTTTCAGGAACACTGGACGGCAGAATTTGTAGCCCAAAAGCTGCAACAGTGGGGGATTACTCACCAAACTGGAATTGCAAAAACAGGAATTGTGGCTGTGATTCCAGGACATCAGCCTGGCCCTGTTCTGGCAATTCGGGCAGACATGGATGCGTTGCCGATTCAGGAAGCAAACTCGGTTTCCTATCGCTCGCTTCATGCGGGTAGGATGCACGCCTGCGGGCACGATGGTCACACGGCAATTGCCCTAGGAACGGCATCCTACCTGGCTCGCCATCCTGAGCGATTTGCTGGAACCGTGAAGCTGATTTTTCAACCCGCTGAAGAAGGCCCCGGCGGCGCGAAACCGATGTTGGAAGCGGGCGTTTTTCAGCAGCCAGATGTCGATGCCGTGATTGGGCTGCACCTCTGGAATAATTTGCCGCTGGGAACTGTCGGCGTCCGAGAGGGGGCACTCATGGCAGCCGTCGAAATTTTTGAGTGCGCGATCCAAGGCAAGGGCGGACATGGAGCAATGCCGCATCAAACCGTAGATTCGATTGTGGTGGGCTGCCAAATTATCACTGCTTTACAAACCATCGTGGCGCGAAATGTTGACCCTCTCCAGGCAGGCGTGCTAACGGTCGGTCAGTTTCATGCCGGACACACAACCAACGTGATTGCCGATAGTGCTCAATTCAGCGGCACGGTTCGCTACTTTAATCCGGGCTTAGATGGCTTCTTCCAGCAGCGGATCGAGCAGATTGTTGCCGGAATTTGCCAAAGCCACGGCGCAGCCTACACGCTCAACTATGAAAAACTCTACCCGCCAGTAATTAACGATCGCTCTATCGCTCAGTTGGTTCGCTCGGTGGCTGAAACTGTGATTGAAACTCCAGCGGGGATTATCCCAGAATGTCAGACAATGGGAGGAGAGGACATGTCCTTTTTCCTGCAAGCCGTGCCGGGCTGCTACTTTTTCCTCGGTTCTGCCAACTTAAACAAAGGGTTGACTTATCCCCACCACCATCCCCGCTTTGACTTTGACGAAACGGCTCTAGGGATAGGAGTTGAGCTATTTGCCCGTTGTGTCGAAAAATTTTGTGCTGTTGTGCCCCAAAACGAGAGATGACTTCAGGATCAGAAATCAGCCGCTTGCTTGACGTGATGCCAGCCTCCGGGCGGATGTACTGCAAAATTGTCAGTAGTAACCAACCGAAGGTGATTGCTGCCAAACTGCCGCGCCCCGGACAAGAAACCCGTCCCATTTTGATCAACTTTGACCTTTGGCAACAGTTGACCCAGCCTCAACGAGACTTGCTATTACTGCATACTGTGAGCTGGCTGCTGCTCATTCGTTGGGTCAAACCTGACTTATATCAAGGGTTAGTCGCGGCAGGCATCGCTGGAACTTTGCTAGAACTGTTTCAAGGCAACACCGCTGCTGTAGTGACTTTAGGGGGGCTGACGACCCTAGCAGCCGCCCAAATTTGGCGCAAAAATCGCAGCATTGACCTGGAAACCGCAGCCGACGAGAAAGCCGTCCAGATTGCCCAACGGCGCGGATACACGGCGGCTGTAGCAGCCCAATCGTTAGTTGAAGCCATTGCAGCAGTCGCAAAAATTGAAGGGCGGGCAAACCTGTCGTTTAATGAAACCCTGCGTTGTCAAAACATCCGAAAGCTTACTTCACCCGCCCCTTTTCAGGGTAGTGATAAGAGTACGGATCAAAGTCAAGATGCCTCGCAGCCCGAACAAGCAACCTAACTGAACTTCACGAGCCAAGAGTCGCTGCTTAGCGGCTCCACGGTTGGCCCCGATATTTGCCCTGAGTCACCGTTGGTGAGGATTCTTTAGCATCTGGAGAACGCCGATATTTCGCACCCCGATAAACCATGACTGAAGCACCAGGAGAGGGGGTAGACGCCTCTTGGGTTTGGGTTAGAATTTCTTGCCTTTGCTGGGTCGCCGAATCGCCTACCTGATTGACTGACACTCTAGCTTGCTGCTCATCTAAACGGGTAACTTTCATCAAGGCAATGAACAGGACCAGTAGCACAAGCCCAATCAGCCAAGGCACCCAAACGAACCCAACGACTAACAACCCCAGCAATACTGTCACTGCCAACGAAATGCTCAGCAGTATGGCTAGATCTATCATGTTCTTTAAAGCTCTCTGATTAACTTGAGACAACAGGGAATGCACGCTCGGTATGATTGATCTAGTGTCGTTACAGAGCCAAAAGCAGAGTACTCCAGCGGATGATCTGCCTAGGAATGCAGAGATTTAATCCTAGTTGGCTGACTTAACATTTTGCTTGAGCGTCTTATGATCTTACCGAGATTTTACGAATTCGGGTGGGCTAACTCGGTCAATTTGTGCCTGTTCTGGTTTCTGAAGTAGAAGAACCCAATGAAACGGACTTGAATTCGGGTTTCGGCTGCGCTCAACCCACTGTTCGATTGCGCTCAACCCACTGTTCGGCTGGGCTCAACTGATCGAATGCTGAAGGTTGGCGCGTTGAGCGGAGCCGAAACGCATCTTGCTACTTATCCTTCTACGCAAAAACTCAAGCTGTCATGCTTTAACGAACAGCTACGGGGCAAATCTTCCAAAACCACACAACAGACTAGACGCCCCCGGATTATGAATTACGGATTTTTCTCCATCCAACTTTGGCAAGCTTCGGCTAATGTTGGTTTGGCAAAACTCAAAAAAACGTTAAATTAGTATCTAGAGTCAGCCTAGTTCGATCGGTTTTTTTGAAGTGGACGATCGAAGCGGAGGAACCATATCGTGGGGCGTACCCTGAAAGTCTGCGATCTAGGATTTTGAATGGGGGTGGTTTAGCCTCTTTCAAGGTTTCTACTTCGACGACTAGAAAGCGAAAGCTAGTCAGTCAGGGAGGGCACCTCTCAGCCCTAGCCCGTCAGCTAACTCCGTCGGCAGTGAGGGGAGACTGAAGAGACAGAATTTTCATCTCTGATCTCTCTCAGTGTCTCCAGTTGGTAGGAGCGTGGTGTTTGCACCGGTTGTTAACTCTGAGGAGATCGATTTCATGAAACTTGTAGTTTACTAATCGAGTCGTTCGTCAACCAAATTTACTGATTCGTTCCTGATCTGATCCAGAAGAAACTGTATTGCCCAGTTTATGACTATTTTCTGTCGGATCGAGTATGGCGAAGATTGTCACCTGTGCATTGAACTTGCAGAAGGGCCGCTGTGGGGCGGCAAGTCGATGAAACAAACTGCTTTTTGTTCAATGTTGATCATTGCAGCGTTGGCTATGACCGAGTTGGCTATGACCGATCCTTTGTGACAGTACACAACATAACGGGTAAAGAAAAATAGATGGTAGGGAAAATAGCAGGGAGAAGAGCCTCGAAAGCTGTTTGCGCTCTGTTTTCACATCGTTACCATGTTGCAACTTCTACCCTCTCTAAAGGATGAGATTCAGCGCAGATTTAGTTGGGAATCTTGAGTCATACTGGTAGAAAACACCAATTTGTTCAGAGTGAACTTTATATTATTTGTTGGTTTACTTCTGTCGGTTTGCTATGGCTGTTCACCCAACTGTTAGAGGCTGTGATATCGCTCTAAGCTTTTTTGGCTGAGAACTCAATTCTTTTTGAGGTCGTGTTAGTAGACCTTGTGATGAACCTTTGTTTACTCGTTTTGGCATTCATTTGATGTTGATGGTGCTGACTGTTAGTGCCGATTCCTCCGTGATCCATTAGCCTCATCCATGTCTTGAACTCATAAACTGGTGTTCTCGTTCGGTTGGTTTCCTTTTAGATTCCAGCAAGAGGAGATATCCAGACATGACCTAAGGATGTGGCGTAATGGAATGATAGGGGTGCTTCTTGCTGGATCGAGCAGTATTAAGTCTGCTTTTCGTTCGTGCTCAATTCCTCACGTCTGTAAGTGTATGAATATTAAACCAATGCTGTTGCGTCTACAAAACGCTCTGGGACAGGATAACCTGAGTGAGCAAATGTTGCTGCATCCTGGCTCAAACCATGGCAATTTATCAGAGATGGTGGGAAAGTTTGTGATTGGCTACAACGGTTCTCCAAATAGCCAAACTGCGCTGGATTTTATTCTGTGGATGGCACATCAGACCCGGTTAGCAACTCAGAAACAAGTGACTGTGCATGTTGTCTATGTGATTGATTGCTATAACTCGCTCAGCGCTTCAACTGCGGCTCCACTCACCCTGAACGACTTCCCTACAGTAGACAATTGCCACTTGTCTTCTGCTGACCAATTTGGCTTTCAGTGCAATACGGGTAGTTTTACACATCAAATGGTGGCTGCTACTGGAACCCAAGTTGCCGATCGCCAGGCTCCTTCATCCTTGCCAAGTATGTTAGAGCAGGTCGATCGCGTGCTCTGGCAGGCCCGCTGCTTATCAGCCGAATGGCGCGGCTCCTTGGAAGCCCATTTGCGGTTTGGTGCAGTCTCTACGGAGTTGCGCCAAGTGGTTGAAACGGAAGGAGCAGATTTACTGTTCCTTGGCTGCACCGATGTTAACCATCCGTTGGTGCAACAGCTAGCGCACTGCATTTCTTGCCCGATTCTAGGGATTCCAACAGAGTTAGAGGCAGGTTAGCTACAACCAATCAGCCGCAGAAGCAAACGGGCAGATGACACATTGGCTTTTTGAAGTCTTTGTAAGCATCTGCCCTCAAACTATCTGCCCTCAAACTATTTGCCCTAAAAGCGCCTGCCCAAGAGCCGTTGACGAACCCCTTCAGCAATTTTTTGTCCCAAATATTCGGGGATGAGACTTTCATTAGGGCCTAAAAGGTAAAGAATTAGACGCGTTCTGCCTCGCCAAACTAGCAAGTTTGCGTTGACAATCAGCAAATCTTCTTGCCAGATGGCATACATGACTTTATAGAATAAGCCGGGCTGGTTGTCTGCCTCAATCAGCAGGGCAGGCAGGTGAAACACTGGGTCAACATAAAACTCCGTTTCCACCTGTTCTAAGCCTGCATCCAGGTTAAATTCAACCGCCAGCATTTCTTCAACTTCAAATCGTCCGGCAAGTGCCTCTCGAATGGCTCGACACACGTTTTCAGCCGTCTTGTCCGTGAGGGCTTTCCCCCCCCGCGAGACGACCAGTTTAACAAACACCAGCATGGGAGGATTAATCTGCCCATATAGGCTGAGGCTGTGGATCGTCAAGCCATAGGCAGCCAATACACCAAAAATATCGCTGAGTAAAAAAGACTGATTGCGGTAAGCAAAATGAAGCGCACTTTTACTGCCTTCCGCAGTCAACTCAATCACTGCTTGCCGTGTTTTGTAAAGATGATAAGCAAGCTTTAAATTTTGTAACTGAATCTCGCTGCTGACAAATTGCTCATAAAATTGCGGAAACGCTCGATTAAAGCGCTTCAGCAGATCTAGTGTGGACGATTTCAGCCCTGGAGCCATAAGCTGGAAAAAGGTTGTTAACCAGGTGAACGATCGATCAAAACAGAGTGGAGGGCAGGGGGTTTAAGGATAATGGATGCCTTAGTCTATAAAGCCCTGACTTGTGAAGAATCTTTCATAATCTGTATTGCTCTTCAATATTTTGCGTTGCTTTACAGGAGCTTCACATAGAGTAAGGCAGCGATGTAAGAATCATACGAGAAATCCGCTCTATACTAACTATTACTGTCATCTAACGCTGTACTACCTAGAGTACGATTGCATGGGTTTTTGGAAGAGCCTGTTTAGCACTACTGATGCAACTGCTGCACCGAAGACAGCAGAGCCTGATCGTTATACCACCTCAACAATGACGGTTGGCAATTCTCGCATTTTCTTCAGCACTGATCGAGAGATCGACCTGTACGAGCTTGAAGAGCTTTGTGACGCGGTGGGTTGGTCTCGTCGTCCGCTCCGTAAGGTGAAGAAGGCGATTCAGCACAGTTTTCTCGTGGTTTCCATGTGGGAGCAACGAGGAACTCAGCGGCGTCTGGTTGGGTTTTCGCGGGCAACTTCAGACCACGCCTTTAACGCCACGATTTGGGATGTGGTTGTTCACCCAGATTTTCAGGGCAAGGGGTTGGGCAAAGCTTTGATGCGACAAATGATCAAGCGATTGCGGAGCGAAGACATCAGCAACATCACGCTGTTTGCCGATCCGCAGGTGGTTGACTTTTACCGTAATTTGGGCTTCATGTCTGATCCGGAAGGCATTAAGGGCATGTTTTGGTATCCAGACTAGCGGCATATTACCCATCCTGATACACCGCTTCACCGCCCCATTAACGCTTGCCAACTAATGCTTGCCAACTAACGCTTGCGGCTAATGTGCTGAGCTTGTGCGATCCACTCTGAGATTTGACCGAGATCAGGGCATAAATCGGGGCGCTGCATTGTAGCAACATGGAGCTTGAGGATTTGCTGATGGAGTTTTGAGAGCGGCGTTTGGGCGAGTTGAGTAGGGGAAATGATGCCAGCGTGAAGCAGCAACCCGCAATACTGACAGCCCACTGCCGGAATTTGAGACAAGCTCGCCAAAGCTGACCATTTGTGGATGCGCTGAATCCGAGTGTGCAGTCGAGCCGCTAGTGCCTGCCGTTGAGTTGGCGTTTGGGTGGCTTGTAAAAGATGCCGAGTGGTTTGAATGCCGCAATCGCGCAGTTGGGTTTGATCCTGCAAACTCAAGCCCGGAAGTTGATCAATCGGACAATTGAGCAATTTGGGAATTGAGGGTTTAGAGTTAGGAGTGTCAGCGAGTTGCTCTGCCATGATTTCAATGCTGATTTGATCAACTGCTTAGGGTTTAACCGACTGGAAATTCATCAAGTTTGACGCGATGGTTTTGACGCGATGGTTCTTCCATCCTAGGGCGCGTTATTCATGAATGGTTAAACGTTGACGGCATCCGCCGAATTGCGCTCGCCCTCAAAAATAGGCTAGGGGCTGTCGTGCCATTGTCAGGGTTTTAGCTGGAATGGACACCGCCTCTAGAAGGCTATCTGGCTTTCTGGTTTGCTGGCAGCGGTGATCAGGGCGAGGGGTGATGTAGAGAACTCTCGCATTGCTGTGTTGGTTGATCCCCTGATTCCCTACAATAATCCAAGGGGCAAATCGACTGCGCCACATTCTCCTAATCTTTCGTGAAATCGCAAGTATTTTTATGTCAACCACTGTTGCTGATGTGATGACCCGTGATCCGATCACGGTACACCCTGAAACTCCGCTCAACGACGCGATTAAAATTCTGGCGGAGCGTCGGATCAGCGGGCTGCCTGTCATTAACCAGCAAAGTCAACTGGTGGGGGTGATTTCGGAAGCAGATTTGATGTGGCAAGAAACTGGAGTAACGCTGCCAGCCCACATTATGATTCTCGACAGCGTGATTTACTTGGAAAATCCAGCCAAATATGAGCGCGATCTCCACAAGGCTTTGGGGCAGACCGTGGGAGAAGTGATGAGTAAAGAGGTTGTGACGATTACATCAGAGAAATCTCTACGCAAGGCAGCCCAGACGATGCACGATCGGAAGGTGCCTCGCTTGCTGGTGGTGGATGCGACCGGAAGCCTAATTGGTATTCTGACTCGCGGAGACATCGTGCGGTTTATGGCTTCTCATCCTGGAATGGATGCATAAAAAATCAGCTTTTCAGTTTTTTCACTGTCATCATTTTCACTGTCGTTAAATCCAATTAAATCACTGAGATAAAAAATGAGCATTACACCTGAGTCAGTTCAAACGCTTTTGAGATCTGATAACTTTGGCGAGCGGCTAAGTGCAGTGAACCAAATGCGGCAACTTGATCCAGCGGTTGCATTTGATCTTATTCAAGCGGCAGTTGTCGATAAAAACGCGCGGGTGCGCTATGCGGCAGTCAGTCAGTTGGGGAGTTTGGGGCATCAAAATCTGGCTTTGGCACTGGAGGTTTTGCGACGCTCTTTGCTAGAAGATCCAGAATTTGATGTGCAGGCGGCGGCGGCAGATTCGCTAGGCGCTTTGAAACTGACGGAGGCATTTGAAGATTTGCACGCTGTTTACAATCGTAGTTCTGAGTGGATTGTTCAGTTCAGTATTGTGGCTGCGCTCGGTGAGATGGGTGATCCGCGTGGCTTTGATTTACTCACTCAGGCGTTGCAATCAGAAAATGAATTAGTAAAAACCGCAGCAATCGGTGCTTTAGGAGAATTAGGCGATGAGCGGGCTGTGGACGTTTTGTTACCCTATGCGACCGATACAGATTGGCAAATTCGTCACCGAGTCGCTCAAGCGCTGAGCCACTTCAGCACGCCAGAAGCCCGATCGGAACTAGAGCGCCTCAGCCAGGATGAGGTTTCACCTGTGGCCCAAGAAGCAAAACAATCGCTGGGTTCATAGCTTTTTCGTCAAGCACAAACGGTGGATAAAGCTCTGATGAACTTCGCGGTTTTCAGATGACGGCACGCTCTACACTCAGTAAATTTAGTTACATGGAAACACAAATTGTTTTCAGTAATCAAGCGGTTTTCCCAAGCTTAAGTTAAGTACTATTGCGCATAAACGTAACAAAGCTTGTGGGTCATTATACCGAAGTGCGCCAAGTGAGTTAATGCAAGCGTTTCTCCTAAATTATTCGGTTTATCCCTTTCTCATGCCTAGTTCTCATGCCTAGAGATTGCGGAAAGCTGGATTCTGATCAGCGAATGGTTGCAATTTTAGTACCCCCATTCCAATTGCACCGTTGACCATCTGCGACTACTGTAAGCCATTTGTGCAAGCCTACCTCCCCTAAAGGCTAATTAGGTTTACAGAGAATATTTTTGATGCTGCTCCTTGTGAGCCTTTGCTGCCTGGATTAGAAAGCAGCGCAATTCTGTCAGTTCTACATCACTAAAAAACAGTCTTATGAATCTCAAGCAAACTTTAGCGTGCGTTAGTCTCGTCTCAGGGGCACTTCTCAGCTTTGCGGCTCCATCCTTTGCAGGTAGCTTAACTCCTGCTAGCCTCGGACTGGATACGCTTGATCCAAGCAAGCCCATTGTGGGCGATGACAGCATCGTCAACGCGGCTCCTCTGAGTGGGTTTCCCTACACAGCCAAGGAGTTTTCTTTCGCCAAAGACACGAGAATTAAATTCAGCGTGCTCAGTCCGTCCGGTTTGGGCAGCCGTGGTAAGGCAATGTCTAGCTTTGGTTTCCTGACGGCACCCGTCAACGGTGTAGGAACATTCAACGCCATTTTCGGTGAGCAGAAAGCCTACGACACTGGCTCTAACGACAAGAACAACGACTGGCTGGGCACATGCGGCAACGCCATTGAAGGCATTTGCGAAGTGAGCGTCAACTTCAAAGCGGGCATCAATTACCTGTTGGCATTAAACACCGATGGCGCAACCCACTTCGGCGTTGGTGCTTTGGATAGCTTCACCTTCAACCGCGTTTCTGATCAGTTCTATCCAAACGCTGGCACATTTGACACTGTTTCTGAAGTGGGTGCTTTGTTTATCGGCATGGAAGACGGCATGTATCGGAGAGGCAATAGCCAGAACTACTACTACGATTACCAAGATTGGGTTGTGAAAGCAGAAGCCGTCCCGGAACCTGCAACGTTGGCGGGTATGGGCATGGTTGCTGGAGGAATGCTGCTGGCTCGTCGTCGTAAAGCCTCTGCTTCTGCCTAAACACCACCTGTATACCTTGCATACATTGAATATGAGCGTAGTTTAGCGCCCGCATTACAGCAAAAAGCCCCTAGGTTCTTAATCTAGAGGGCTTCTTTCATGTTTTGAAAATTAACGAGTGACGGCTGACTTAGATGCAACACTTTCCTCATCTTCGGATGTTGAATCTAGCGCCTCGGCAGGCACAAGGATCGGGAAAGTAGGGAGTTCAGCGTAGGTTTCAGCTTCCGCCTGAGGCACTTCAGCTAACTCAGGAGCTTGCCGTTTTGCCAAGCGAGCCTTCAGAACGGTGCTGCCTGCATACAACCCCAATAGGGCGGCAAAACCAGCACCGACCATGCCAAGCTTGTTAAAGTCAAACTTGCTGGAGTCGAGTTGGTTGTCAGTTAAACCAGAGGGGCTATTAGACACTGAATCTGCTGGGTTCGACCAACTTTTTCCATAGGAGCAAGGGCTAGCAGAGGCAATTGATGCCAACAGAACCGTACCCACAACAGCAGTAGAAAGAGCCGCAGAGAAGGAAAGCTTGGATATCATAACTATCTCCAATTGAGAACAACTTGAGAAAACTGCAAGTACAACACCTTACTTGAGAGTAAAGGCAAGGAGACAGGTGAATGTGAATCTGAAGTTACAGAAGCTTACAAAAAGCCTACAAATCAGTTTACAGGTCTATTTTGATTTGGCAACTCTTGATCAAGCGTGAATACAGCCATTAGCTTCATCAATCAGAGGCTTTTTCCAAGATTTTGCAAGATTCTCCAAGTTCGGAAGATTGTGGGCAACTTGCTTGCAGAGTTCCATTGTGTAGTCGCTGAGACTTAATCTGACAGAAGGGATTTAGCGGACACTGCTGATTGAGAAGTGTTGAACATGGTTAAAAAGGAGTCGGTTCAGATTTTTGTGTCAATCGGGCTTTTGTCGCTCATCCCTCTCCACCCGAACGGCTTTTCAGAGCAGTCTCCAGCCCTGCTGCCACAAATCGTTGCCGCACCCGCTCCATCGTTTTGATACTGATGTCGAGAGTGTCTTGGATGTCCTGACCGCGCCAACTTCTATTCGGCTGATACGGAAAAATTTCTATTCAATCTTTGGTGGCTCAAGTTAGAGGCAGTTAATCAGGCAGTTCAAAACCTTGTAGCTGATTCTTGCAACAACTTCTGCAAACGATCGTCTAAAAATCCTTGTAAGCTTAAAGGTGCGATTACGACGGGCAATAGACTTGCCGCCTTAATCGCTGGACTGAGTGAATCAAGGATGTGAGGCGACGATGAAACGACGACAGTTGATGCAGTATGCAGGGGCAGGCTTCCTGACAGGTTTGGGGCTGGCTGCGGTGGATCGGCTTCCGGCACAGGCACAGGCGGGCGCAGTGACGATCCAGTATTTGGGACACACCTGTTTTTTGTTTAGCGGCGATGGGCAGCGCATTCTTGTTAATCCGTTTCGTCCGGTGGGTTGCACCGCTGGCTACCGTGCGCCTCAAGTAGAAGCCGATGTGGTGATGATTAGCAGCCGTTTACTGGATGAGGGAGCCGTGGATGGACTGGCTGGCACACCACGCATTCTCTATGAACCAGGAGCCTATGAGCTAGGTGGGCGACAGATCCAGGGCATCAGCACGGTTCACGACGATGTTGGCGGGCGGCGATTTGGAATCAATGTCGTTTGGAAGTGGACGCAGGGCGGCGTCAACATCCTGCATTTGGGTGGAGCGGCTGCACCAATTACGGTAGAGCAGCAAATTTTGATGGGTCGCCCCGATGTGCTGCTGATTCCGGTGGGTAACGGGCCAAAAGCCTTTACGCCAGAAGAAGCCCAGTCCACTGTGCAAACCCTTAACCCAAGGCTGGTGGTTCCAACTCACTACCGTACTTCAGCCGCAGATGAGGCAGCCTGCGATATTCTGCCGTTGGATAACTTCCTAGCGTTGATGGGGGGCATTACGGTTCAGCAAGTCGGCAGTTCGATTACGGTGGCTCAGGCGGACTTGCCCGAATCGACTCAAATCCGCGTCATGAATTATTCTTAGGTGCTGGAGATGATAGGGCGGGTTTCGGCTGCGCTCAACCCCCATCCGAGAATGCGCTCAACCCCCATCCGAAAATGTGCTCAAAATCAGTCTCCTTCTGGGTTAACGCTGAGTTCGGCTTCTAGGAGACCTTGATTGAGCATCTCTAACACTTCTGCTAACGAGAAAGAGCGCTTTTCTTGGATCGACAAAATTTTGATGGTTGACCGCAGGCGTTCATACTGTTCTCGTGTGAGGGGCTGCTGTAAGTGATGCTCAAATAAATACTGAAAGTTGCTGGCTCCGCTGCATTTGCCAAACCAAATTTCTGGCTCAGCATAGGGAAAGATCGAATAGCTGGCTCGATCGCGCAGTAGAGAATTCACGTGGATGCCTGTTTCGCAGCGCAGCGCTTGTTTCGAGTAGGGTAGATTTGCCCGCACGCCTAGCTGATCCAGATAATCGGTGACGTGAGACAACGCATCATAGTTGATGCCAGCTACCTCCCAGCCAAACCGCAGCCGCAGCCCGTTCAGCACCTGCTCTAGCGCCACGTTGCCTGCCCGTTCGCCAATGCCGCCAAAGGTTCCAGAAATGCCAGACGCTCCGGCACAAACGGCTTGAATTGTGTTTTCCAGCGCCAGCCCCATATCGTTGTGGAAGTGCACTGATAGCGGGGCTTGATCGGTGTACTCTAGCAAATCATGAATCCAGACGTAAGTTTTTTCAGGCGTGAGCGTTCCAACCGTATCGCAAAGCAAAAACCCCTCTAGGTAAGGCTTAAACGTGCAGATTGCTTGAACCAGAAAATCAAAATCAGCCCGGCTCGCATCTTCAGCCGCAAAGCAGATTTTCAACCCCAACCCTGCCGCATAGCGAAGATGCTTGAGGACAGTTTCTAACATGTTGTGACGAATCAGATTAATCACAGATGGAGGAATTTTTTCATCAATTGTTTTCGTATGATAGTAAGGATGATGCCGCATTCCTGCATCTCTGAGGAAGAGAAGGCGATCGGATACGGCATGGAACAAAATAATTTGCCGCACGCCGCAGGCTTTTGCCTGATCGAGTAATTGCCGCATCATCATGGTGGAAGCAGCGACCTGATGCCCCAACCCTTCCTGGATCAAGGCTTTGACTAGATGTTCTTCTGTCGCATGGATCGCAGGCATTAAGGCGATTTGATGGACACCAGTTTGGGCAATCAGATGGGCTAACTTCTGCTTGGTTTCGCGCTCGAAGAAAATGCCAACCTGCTGCTCTCCATCTCTCAGCGTTTCATCTGAAATCTGTAATCGTATTGTTTTCATGAGCCAGCACGGATGTTCAGGGGGTGATGACTGGGAAAATAGCAGCAATCAGGGCAGCCAGTATCTCAGCAAGCGACACGCTCAGTCATACAGGTTGCTCCCAACTTTTCCTGAAAAAATGCAGCCGGATAGAACCCCAACCAAAAGCCACATGCCTAGCAGAAATCATGCAATCGCTCATCCTACAGGTGGTCAAATTTGATATTCTGCTGTATTTTACCGCAAGGGGATAATACAATCCCTAGTGGTTGACTGTGAGGGGAAAGGAGCAGCATGGGGCAGGACGCAATTCATCAACGGCTCGCCATCCGTCATGGCAGTGCGTTGCCTCCCGAATTTGAGAAGTTTACGACACTCCCTCAACTGCTCTATCAGGCTGCTCAAGGAACACACGGAATTTTCCATCGGTTGGCTAATAGCCTCGAAGCCACCCAGACCTATGCAGAATTACTGCACGAAGCGGCGTGCGTCCTCCAAGGGTTGAGGCGGCTTGGCTTACAGCCCCAAGACTGCGTGATTCTGCACTGTTCAACTAGCCGAGCCTTTCTGACGGCATTTTGGGGGTGTGTGCTGGGTGGGTTTGTGCCCGTCCCGATTGCTCCAGCCTTAGATTATTCTACTGACAATTATAAAACCAGTGGCTTGCGGTGTGCGGTGCAGAGCCTAGAGCAGCCGATTATTCTGACCTGTCAAGCTTTGCAAGGGGCAGTGCAGGAATATTGCCAGAAATTTGTTGCCCGATTCGATGCGACACCCCCACTCAACAGCGACCGGGTTGTGACTTTGGACGCCTTGATGATGAATCCTCCGGCAACCGAGTTTCACGCGGCTCAACCCGATGACTTAGCCTTGTTGCTGTTCACGTCCGGCAGCACAGGTGTCCCGAAAGGCGTGATGTTGAGTCACCGCAATTTGCTGGTCAGCATGTATGGCATGGCGACGGTGAATCAGTGTTCTGCGGACGCTATTAGCCTGAACTGGATGCCGTTAGAGCATGTGGCTAGCTTGGTGATGTTTCATCTGACGCAGGTATATGTCGGCTGCCAGCAGGTGCAGGTGGCAAACGAGGTGATTTTGTCTGAGCCGCTGAAGTGGCTAGATTTAATTGATCGGTATCGCGTCACCCACACATGGGCCCCTAACTTTGCCTATGGTTTGGTGAGTGAGCGCCTGACGGCAACCCAACGAAACTGGGATCTTTCCTGTTTGCGCTGGATGGGAAATGGTGCAGAGGCGGTGGTGGGCAAAACGACGCGGCGATTTTTGCAATTGTTAGCAGCCTATGGACTGGGCGAGCACACCGTTAGTCCGGGTTATGGCATGTCGGAAACCTGTTCAGGGATTGTGCATTCCCATCAGTTTTCGGTGCAAACCACCTCTGACGCAGATGCTTTTGTGGAGGTGGGGCAACCAATTCCGGGTGTTTCGCTGCGGATCGTGGATGCTGAAAATCATTTGGTGGCAGAAGGCACTATCGGACGCTTGCAGGTGCGCGGCGAAACCGTAATGCAGGGCTATTACAATCGTCCCGATCTCAATCAGCAGGTGTTCGTGGACGGCTGGTTGGATACAGGCGACTTAGGCTACCTGAACGCGGGGCGGCTCACTATCACCGGACGTCAAAAAGAGGTGATTATTATCAACGGCGTTAATTATTACAATCACGACATCGAAGCGGCTGTGGAGGCGCTGTCGGGCATCACCGTTTCTTTTACCGCAGCCTGTGCCGTGCGTCGGCTCGAAGATGCCACCGATCAGTTAGCGATTTTTTCAGTCCCGATCAGATTGCCTCAACGTCAGAAGCATCGGATGCGCAAACGCTGATTGAACTGATTAAAACCATCCGGCGACAGGTCGTACAAACGATTGGAATTACGCCCAGCTATGTGATTCCGGTGGCTCAGAGCGAAATTCCGAAAACCAACCTGGGCAAAGTTCAGCGCCGTCAGTTAGCACAACGGTTCGCGGCCGGAGAATTTGATGGGCTGGTTCAGCAGCTAGACGCCCCACTCACTCGCCCCACTTTAACAGCCGATCACCTGCCGCAAAATCAGCGAGAGCAAGAAATCGCCCAGATTTGGCAAACCGTGTTGCGTCTGCCAGCCGTTGGCATTCACGATAATTTCTTTGAATTGGGCGGCACATCGCTGCTTTTAATGCAAGTTTTGCAGCAGTTACAGGCTCGTTTCGATCAAGACCTCTCTGCTGTAACGCTGTTTCAACATCCCACGATTGCAGCTTTGGCATCGTATCTTGGTCAATCGGGTCTTGGTCAAGAGAATCTTGGTCAGGATAAATCAACTGAGTTGCGAACGCTACGACGTAATGTTAGTAGCGCAAATGTGAACAATGGAGATATTGCTGTAATTGGTATGGCGTGTCGGTTTCCGGGTGCGAATACCATCAAGCAATTTTGGCAAAATCTCTGTGATGGGGTTGAATCTATTTCGTTCTTTACCGATGAAGAAATTCTGGCGTCGGGGGTTGATCCGCATCTGGTGCAGCACCCAGATTACGTCAAAGCCAGCCCGATTCTTGATGTTGATGTTGCCGCTTTTGATGCCGACTTTTTTGGCTACAGTCCTAAAGAAGCCAGCCTGCTCGACCCGCAGCAACGCCTCCTGCTGGAATGCGCTTGGGAAAGTCTCGAAGATGCTGGATACAATCCGTTAACCTATCCTACTGTGTATGGTGGAGCGATCGGACTTTATGCAGGCGCGTCAACGAATACTTACTTGCTCAACTCGGTCTACCCGAATCGCCATCAGCTTGATCCTAACGACTCGCTGAATGTACTGACCCTCAGTTCAATGGGCGGCTTCCAGCTTGCTACCGCCAATGATAAGGACTATTTGACCACGCGAGTGTCCTATAAGCTTAATCTAACCGGCCCCAGTGTCAACGTGCAAACGGCTTGCTCTACCTCGCTTGTGGCAATTCACATGGCGCGGCAAAGTTTGCTCAACGGCGAGTGTGACATGGCGTTGGCGGGCGGCGTATCGGTACACACTCCGCAGAAAGTCGGGCATCTCTACCAAGAGGGCATGATTTTGTCGCCGGATGGTCACTGTCGCGCCTTTGATGCCAGTGCTGCCGGAACAATTTTTGGCAGCGGTGCGGGAGTAGTGGTACTCAAACGCCTCGATCAGGCTATTGCAGACGGCGATCAAATTTATGCGGTGATCAAAGGCTCAGCGATTGGTAACGATGGCGGGCAAAAAGTTGGCTATTTCGCGCCCCAAGCCGCAGGACAGGCAAGAGTTGCAGCCGAAGCGTTTGCGGTGGCAGGCATTGATCCAGCGAGTCTTGGTTATCTCGAAGCACACGGAACTGGAACGGCTTTAGGTGATCCGATCGAGATGGCTGGATTGACACAAGCTTTCCGCCTCAGTACACGGCAGCGGCAATTTTGCGCGATCGGTTCTGTGAAAACTAATGTGGGACATTTGAATATTGCATCGGGAATAGTAGGATTTATCAAAACAGCACTTTGCTTGCATCACAAACAGATTCCGCCTAGTCTGCATTTTGAAACGCCCAACCCGCAGATTGATTTCGCTAACAGCCCCTTTTATGTCAACGCCCAATTAACCGCATGGGTGACAGATGCGCCGCGTCGAGCTAGCGTCAACTCACTCGGCATCGGCGGCACAAATGTACATGTGGTCTTAGAAGAAAGCGCGGCTCAAGCTCCAGGCAAGCTCGAAGTGCCATCGTTCCCTCAGCTTTTAACCCTATCTGCCAAAAGCATATCTGCTCT
The DNA here is from genome assembly GCA_012033495.1 of Cyanobacteria bacterium RM1_2_2. Classification (GTDB taxonomy): domain Bacteria; phylum Cyanobacteriota; class Cyanobacteriia; order Elainellales; family Elainellaceae; genus Elainella. The sequence continues at coordinate 27,186 of JAAUQT010000033.1, forward strand.
GCAAGCGTTAATATATGATTATTGTTCTCATCTTATAGACGCTGATGTTTCCTTATCCGCTCTGTGCTTTACAACCAATGTGGGACGTGTCCATTTTAATCATCGCCTCGCCATCATTGCCACTTCCCTACCTGAACTGCGGCAGAAATTAGGGCAGTTAGCCACTAGACAACAGCCAGAACAAGCGTTCCAGGCTCAGGTTCAAAATACAGCTAGCCAACCGAGTGTTGTTTTTCTGTTCACCGGACAAGGCTCTCAGTATCAGGGCATGGGACAGGAACTATACAAAACTTGCCCAGCGTTTCGAGCCGCAGTTGATCGCTGCAACCAGATTATACGGCAGGAATTAGGGCAGTCGATTTTAACCGTGATGTGGGAGTCAGATGCTCTGCATCAAACGCTCTACACTCAACCTGCTTTGTTTACGATCGAGTATGCCCTAGCGCAAATGTGGATGGATTGGGGCGTGATGCCGTCTGCGGTGATGGGACATAGTGTTGGTGAATATGTGGCAGCTTGTATCGCAGGTGTATTCAGCCTAGAGGATGCTTTGAGGCTGGTGATTGCTAGGGGGAAGTTGATTCAACAACTACCGTCTGGGATGATGGTTGCGGTCATGGCAGATGAACGTCAAGTCGGTCATTTGATTGCTGGATATGAGAATCAGGTTAGTATTGCCGCGATTAATGGCGATAGGAATATTGTAATCTCTGGCTCTCCTGCCTCGGTTCAGCAGGTCATGGCTCAGATCACTGCTAGCGGCATCAAAACGAAGCCACTCAGCGTCTCTCATGCTTTTCACTCGCCGATGATGGAGCCAATCCTGACAGAATTTGAGCACGTTGCCTGTCAGATTCGCTATGCTGCACCGCAAATCCCTCTTGTTTCTAACCTGACCGGAACAACTGCGACTCCCGCGATTGCCACGCCCAACTACTGGTGTCAGCACATCCGGCAGCCTATCCGATTCACTGACGGGGTGGCAACGCTGCACCATGCTGGATACAGAATCTTTCTGGAATGCGGGCCCAAACCGATTCTCATTGGGATGATGCGGGCGAATTCTGAAGAAGCGGATTCTATTTATCTTCCTAGCCTTCATCCAACTCAATCAGCCTGGAATAGTCTGCTTCATAGTCTCGCGCATCTCTATGTTCACGGCGTATCCATTGATTGGAACTCCTTTCATCGTTCTAATGCCCATCGCCGCATTTCTCTACCAACTTATCCTTTTCAACGTCAACGCTATTGGCTAGAGCCATCTTCACCTCGCCCTACGATTCATTCTGTTCATCCGCTGTTGGGACAACGCATCATCACCCCAAAAGAGGTTTTGTTTCAGGCTCAAGCCGCTATAATGCCTGCTTTTTTGCAAGATCATTGCGTCAGTCAAGCAATTGTTTTTCCAGCAGCGGCTTTTGTAGAAATGATGTTGGCGGCAGGACAACTGATACTAAAAACGTCAGCGTTAACATTAGCAGATATTACCATTCAGCAGAAATTGTTGTTGTCAGAGAACGGCAATAGAACAATTCAGACTATTTTTGATCAGGCAGAAAAATCTATTCAAATCTACAGTTTAGATGAATCAGATAGCACTGATCTCACAGATTGGCGGCTACACTGCTCTGGCACAGTTACGGCAGATCAACGGACTACGCAAAGTATCGATATACAGCAACTTTGCCAAACCCTACCCGAAAAACAATCGGCATTTGATCACTACCAACAGTGTCAGGCTCAAGGATTAATTTATGGTAGTTGCTTTCAAGCAGTTCGGCAAATTTGGCGACGAGACGGTGAGGCTCTAGGACAGATCGAGCTACCTGCTGCGGTTGCGAATGCTGCTTCGTCCTATTCGTCCTATTGTTGCCATCCTATTCTACTCGATGCCGCCCTGCAAGTTATTGCGTCTGCTCTACCGACCACGCTTCAATCTCGACTCTATCTACCCACTCATATTGATCAACTTCACTGGATTAATCAGCCAATCTTTTCTGATTCATTCTGGAGCCATGTTCAGCTAAATTCTTGGCAGCAGGACGCAAAGTTCCTATCGGCTACCATTTCTTTGTACAATCAGACAGGTACTCTCGTTGTCAAAATTGAGCATCTCACTCTTCAACATCAGGATCAAACGGTTGCTCTGCTGAATTCCGATTTGTCAAACTCTAAACAATGGCATCAGTGGTTGTATACGGCAAAATGGCAATCACAACCGCTATCTCTCTCGGAGTCTAAGCCATCATCTGGGTCGTTCACTGAATCTGATATTTGGCTAATTTTTGCCGATCGCTTTGGTGTTGCAGTTCAGTTAGCCGAACAGCTTCGATCTCGCCACCAAAACTGCTATCTGATTTATTCAACAGATCACTCAAGTAGTAAAGCTTTCCATGTTGATCCTACAAGTCTAGCGGACTTCGAGCGGTTGCTGCTAGCGATTAAGCGCTTAGAGAGTGAGCCAGACCAGAAGCTATTTACAGTCCGGGGCGTGGTTCACCTCTGGAGTTTAGACTGTAAGAACGATGTGAGATCTACTTGGGCATCCGATCAGGGAGCCTTACATTTGGTGCAAACTCTGGCAAAACTAGGTTTATCGCCTCAATGTTGGTTTGTGACTCAGGGAGCGCAAACGGTTGGCGATCGGAAAATTTGCCATCCTGCCCAAGCTTGTCTTTGGGGAATGGGCAAGGTGATTGCGTTAGAACATCCCGAATTCTCGAATGTGCAGATTGATCTTGATCCAGATCACTTGAATTTTGCTGCCAGTCAGCTATTTGAAGAAATCCAAACTGGTAGTTCTGAAACGCAAATCGCATTCTGCAAAAACGAACGCTACGTTGCAAGACTCGTACCGCAGCCGTTCACCTCAACATTTTCAGATCGATCACAGTTGATGCGTTTAGAGGTCTCAGAACGCGGTAGCTTAGAAAATCTGTGTTGGCAGCCCGTTCAGCGTCGAGCGCCTGATCGAAATGAAATTGAAATTCGCGTACAGGCAACGGGGCTTAACTTCCGTGATGTTTTGAATGCGCTCGATTTATATCCAGGAGAAGCCGGATTGTTAGGGTTGGAGTGTGCCGGAGACGTAGTTGCAGTTGGTGCTGATGTTGAAAATTTTTGCGTCGGTGATGCGGTGGTCGCCATTGCCGCAGGGAGTTTCAGCCAATTTGTGACCACTCCGGCTGCCCTTGCTGCGCTCAAGCCTCCCCAAATCGACGTGACGGCAGCAGCGACGATTCCCACCGCTTTTTTGACGGCAACTTATGCGCTGCGCGAATTGGCTCACCTCAAGGCAGGCGATCGGGTTTTAATCCATGCGGCGGCAGGCGGAGTCGGACAGGCGGCAATTCAGGTTGCCCAGCAGGTTGGCGCGGAAGTGTTTGCAACCGCGTCTTCTAGTAAATGGCATGTTCTTCGGTCGCAGGGGATTGAGCACATTTTTGACTCTCGATCGCTAGGGTTTGCTGATGCTGTCCTGTCTGCAACGCGGGGCAAAGGCGTAGATGTGGTGCTGAATAGCTTAACGGGCGAATTTATTCCCAAAAGTTTGCAGGCACTATGTCTGGGCGGAAGCTGGGTGGAAATCGGCAAAACGGAAGTGTGGACAGCGGCACAAGTTGCCGCAATCCGACCTGACGTGCGTTCCTTTCTGGTGGATTTAGTGGAATTGACGCAGCAACAGCCTGCCCGCATCCAAGCGATGCTGCGTGACTTGATGCCGCAGTTTCAGTCGGGACTGCTTCACCCTCTACCGCAGACTTGCTTCCCCGCGAATCAGGCAATTGAGGCATTTCGGTTCATGCAGCGAGCGCAGCAGATCGGCAAAATTGTGGTGACTCAGAGCCATTCGACTGAGCCGCTCATTCGCTCAGACGGAACATATCTGATCACCGGCGGCTATGGGGGGGTGGGGCTGCAAGTTGCCCGGTGGCTGATTGAACAAGGCGCAACCCATCTGATTTTGGTCGGGCGTGCCCCTTCAAGCGCTGCCCAAACTGCGATTTGGGCATTACAGCAGCGAGCCAGCGTGGAAATTGTGCAAGCTGACATTGCAGATCGAGAGCAGGTCGCGGCTTTGCTGGCTTCTCCGGACTGCTCTTTGCTGCGCGGCATTATTCATGCGGCTGGAATCCTTGACGACGGCATTTTGCTGCAACAAACGTGGAGTCGGTTCGCAGCAGTGATGGCTCCCAAAGTACAGGGCGCTTGGAATCTGCACACGTTCACTCAAACGCGACCGCTCGATTTCTTTGTCATGTTTTCCTCAGCCGCTTCACTGATTGGCTCAGCCGGACAAGCCAACTATGCGGCTGCCAATGCGTTTCTTGATGCGTTGTCCCACTATCGACGTTCGCTTGGGCTACCTGCCCTCAGCATCAACTGGGGCGCATGGAATCAAGTTGGAATGGCATCTCGAATCCAATCTGCTATGCGAACGGGAATGGCGCCAATTGAGCCAGAACAAGGTTTGGAGATACTGGCGTGTTTATTACGGCACTCGGAAGCACAAGTCGGTGTGTTGCCGCTCGACCTAGACCCATGGCAGGCTCCAGCCTCACCATTTTTCGCTCAACTGCCTACCCGCTCTGCATCAACAGCTTCACAATCCCACGAGCAAAGCGCACTAGCCCCACCCGATTCGCAAAGCTTGGCGTCCCATATTCGAGCGCAGATTGGCAAAATTTTGGGCGTAGATGGCGCAACTCTCGATTCAAATCAAGGCTTATCAGAACTCGGCATCGATTCTCTCACGGCAGTGGAGTTGCGGAATACGCTGCAAAAGCAGTTGGGCTGTCCCCTACCGTCCACGCTCTTATTTGACTATCCCACCATCGCAGCCCTGACTCAGTATTTGCAGCAGACTCTCTGCCCAGAGCTACGCACAGCAGTTTGTTCCGAGAACTTAATGCAATTCAACCCAATTGACCAGCTTTCAGAGGCAGAAGCCGAAGCCTTGCTATTACAGGAGTTAGAACACCTCGGTGAACACCTCGCATAAGTTGGCACACCATAATATATTAAATCAGCAACAGAATCCCCAACATTGGGATCGGGTTTCGACTGCGCTCAACCCACTTGGCTACCTGAACTGCCAAGCCGTGATAGTAGGGATAGTCGGTGTATTGGTTCGCATTTAACTCAGAATTGTCTCAGGAATTATAGTGAAGGTGAGCGCAGCAGGAACCAACGCCCATGACTACACTCTTGATTCAGCCTGGAACTTCACCCTTGACAGTGGAATTGCCGTTGTTAGCCCAAATGACCGAGCAGCAGTTTTATGAGTTTTGCCTCGCTAATCGAGATTTGCGAATTGAACGAACGGCAGCAGGAGATGTGATCATTGTGCCGCCTGCTTTTTCCGATACGGGCAATCGCAGTTTTAATCTGGCGGTTCAGCTTGGCAGTTGGGCAGAGCAAGACAGCACCGGAATTGGCTTTGATTCGAGTACCGGGTTTACCCTCCCGAATGGCGCGACTCGCTCTCCAGATGCAGCTTGGATTCGGCAGGAGCGTTGGAATACGCTCACAGAAGCCGAGAAAGCCTCTTTTGCGCCCATCTGTCCTGACTTTGTGGTTGAACTGCGTTCGGCAAGCGATTCGCTGAGCGGACTGCAAGCCAAAATGCAGGAATATATCGAGAATGGCGCGGCGCTCGGTTGGCTGATAGCTCGAAAAAATCGTACTGTCTATGTCTACCGTCCTAATCAAACCCCTACCATTCTGCACCAGCCTGAAACCGTCAGCGGCGAGTCAGAATTACCGGGCTTTCAGTTGCGAATGGCAAAGATTTGGTGATGTCCTTCTACAAAAGGAATCAGGCACTAAAGTATTTTGCGGTTGGATGGTAGGCGATGATGGCGGTTGTAGACTGTTCAGGATAAATTTGTTCGCTCTCATCCATGTATAGCCCGATTCGCTTCGCGTCTAGTAAATCTAGCTGTTTATATTGATCTTGAATGTTGGGGCAAGCCGGATAGCCGAAGCTGTAGCGTGACCCCTGATAGCGTTGGGCTAACACATCGCGGATGTTGTCGGGATCTTGGTTGCCAAAGCCCAACTCGCGCCGGATGCGGGCATGAGTCCATTCTGCTAGCGCTTCTGCTACCTGTACCGCTAAGCCGTGATAGTAGAGGTAGTCGGTGTATTGGTTGGCGTCAAATAGCTGCTTGGCATATTGGGTGGCAACTTCGCCGACGGTGACGGCTTGCATCGGGAAAACATCAAACTGATCGGGCTGGGCGTTTTCCTTCGGCAAGAAGAAATCGGCAATACAGAGCCGCCGCATGGATTTCTGGCGGGGAAATTCCAGCGTAACGATAGGGGCAATATTCTGACGGTCAATGGTAGCCGGATCGTAGATGTAAAGCGAATTGCCTTCCGACAAACACGGGAAGTAGCCATACACCACCTGCGGATGCAGCAGATTTTCGGCAATCACGCGCTGCTTCCAGTTGTCTAGAAGCGGGTAAACCTTTTCGGCTAGAAACGCATCGTACTCTTCCCGCGATTGCCCTTGCGGTTTGCGGAACTGCCACTGTCCGGCGACGAGAGCCTGCAAATCTAGATATCCCAACACTTCTTCCATGGGAATATCCTGCGGCTGTAGGATCTGCGTTCCCCAAAAAGGTGGCGTGGGACGAGTAATATCTACCTCAACGGCTTCTGAGCGGCGGGTGTCTACTTCGGCAGGGGTGGCGGGCTGGGCGGATGTTGGCAGTTCAATGGCTTCAGTCGGGGCATCGTGAACAACCATTGGGCTACCGTTTTCATCTAAGAAGCCATTGAGATCATCCCACTGCTGTTTGGCTTTGGCGGGCATGAGTTGATCCATGAAGTGGAGATCGGCGAAGGCATCCTTACCGTAAACAACTTTGCCTTTGTAGGTGCGCTGACAGTCTTCATGCACGAATTTGGGTGTGAGAGCCGCGCCTCCTAAAATCACCGGAACCGTGATGCCGCGCTCGTTGAAGACTTCCAGGTTTTCTTTCATGAATGCGGTAGACTTCACGAGCAGACCACTCATGGCAATACAATCTGCCTGATTCGCTTCGTAAGCTTGAATGATATTTTCGACAGGTTGCTTAATGCCAATGTTAACGACTTTGTAACCGTTGTTGGTGAGAATGATGTCAACGAGATTTTTGCCGATGTCGTGAACGTCGCCTTTAACGGTAGCAATCACGAAAGTGCCTTTTGCCTGGTTGCCGCCTTCGCTCTTTTCCATCAAGGGTTCCAGGAATGCTACGGCCGATTTCATCGTTTCTGCCGACTGAAGCACAAAAGGTAGCTGCATCTGTCCTGAACCGAACAGTTCGCCGACTACTTTCATGCCGTCTAGCAAGAAAGTGTTGATGATATCGAGCGGCTTATATTGCTCTAGGGCGAGCTTGAGGGCATCTTCTAAACCAATTCGTTCGCCATCAATAATGTGTTGTTTCAGGCGTTCTTCGATCGGTAAATCTGCTAACGACGAATTCGATCGCGCTTCTTTCGCAGAGACGCCTTCAAATATTTTTGTCAGTTCGGTGAGCGGATCGTAGATGCAGATATCCCCTTCAAAGCGTCGCCGATCGTAGATCAAATCCAAACAGATCTGCTGTTGCTCTGGCGTGATTTTCGAGACGGGCAGAATTTTGGCAGCGCTGACGATGGCTCCATCCATGCCGACTTTGCAGGCTTCGTGTAAAAACATTGAGTTCAACACAATTCGCGTCGCCGGACTTAAGCCGAACGAAATATTGGAGACGCCCAGCATAAAGTGACAACCTGGCAAATTTTCTCGGATACGCTGGATGGCTTCGATGGTGGCTTTGCCGTTTTCCCGGTCTTCTTCAATGCCGGTGGAGATGGGTAGCGCCAGCGTATCAAAGAAAATTTCGTGGGGCGGAATCCCGTATTCCAACGCATCTCGGTAGGCGCGTTGAGCAATTTGAAACTTTCGGTCAGCGGTGCGGGCCATGCCTTCTTCATCGATTGTGCCGACTACCACCCCTGCGCCGTAGGTTTTCGCCAGTTCCAGCACCTTAAAGAAACGCTCGTCGCCGTCTTCGTAGTTGGTGGAGTTGAGGATGCACTTGCCGCCTGCCACTTTCAGACCTGCCTCCATTTTTTGCCACTCGGTTGAGTCGAGCATCAGCGGTAGGGTGGCGTTGGTAACGAGGCGAGACACCAGTTCTTTCATGTCGCGTTCGCCGTCGCGCCCCACATAGTCTACGTTTACGTCCAGCATGTGTGCCCCTTCCTTCACCTGCGAGCGGCAATCCCGACTAATCCATCCCAGTCTTCGGCGTTGAGCAATTCCCGCACTTTTTTAGAACCGCTAGCGTTGAGGCGTTCGCCCACAATCAGAAAAGAGTTGTCTTGCTCATAGGGTTGGGCAGAGTAGATCGAGGCTGCGGCAGGCGTGTAGCCCAACAGCGGTCGGGGAATTTCCGACTCATAAACCTGACCGTTTTGCCACTGCGTTTGATCGATGCGCACGGCGCGTTCTTTTGGGGTGAGGGTTTGCGCCACTTCTGCCAACTGTTGAATGTGTTCAGGGCGAGTTCCACAGCAGCCGCCAATCACCTGCACGCCCAAATCCTCGACAAAATGCAGCAGCGCCATCCGCAGTTCCATTGGTGTGAGGCGATAGTGGGCATGACCGCCGACGTTTTCGGGCAGCCCGGCGTTGGGGATACAAGACACCACAAACGGCGCGTTTTCGGTCAGGTACTTAATGTGCGGCTTCATCAGGTCGGGGCCGGTGGCGCAGTTCAGCCCCAAAATGTCGATTGGGTAGGGTTCCAAAATCGCCAGTACGCCGCTGACATCGGTTCCCACTAGCATCGTGCCCTGCTGCTCCATCGTGACGGAAACCATCAGCGGTCGGCGTTCGCCTTTCTGAACAAACACTGCTTCAATAGCGTTCAGGGCCGCCTTAATTTGCAGCACATCTTGACAAGTTTCGACGATAAACAAATCCACGCCGCCATCAAACAAGCCTTCTGCTTGGATCGTGAAGGCAGCTTTCAATTCGTCATAGGAGACGTGCCCCAGTGTCGGCAGTTTGGTTCCCGGCCCCATTGATCCGGCAACGAAGCGCGGCTTCGCGGGCGTCGAAAATTCTTCAGCGCACATCTTGGCGAGTTCAGCGGCTTTGCGGCTGAGGGTATAAGCCTGATCTGCCAGATCGTATTCCGCCAACACCAGCGGACTGCTGCCGAACGTGTCGGTTTCGATCACATCTGCCCCTGCTATCAAAAAATCTCGGTGGACTCTAGCCACAGCTTCCGGCTTGGTAATTACCAAATACTCGTTGCATCCTTCA
>JAAUQT010000269.1 GCA_012033495.1 Cyanobacteria bacterium RM1_2_2
ATTTGTCTATAAGCACGCTTTAACTTCTTATGAAATGGGACAAAAGCAGGATGCGCTCTCCCACTTTTTCTGGGCACTCAAACTTTCTCCAGCCCATATCTCTGGGGTGGCTTTTAGGTCTGTTCTATCGAGGTTAGGGATGAATCTAAAAGTTCAAATTTAGAGTAAATTAAACATTTCTTAGCGCTGTTGTTTTATTAAAGACTTGATGCAATACCCAATGCAATGTGAGTTTATTCAGTAGGCACTACTTTGGTGTCTAATTTTTGTTTTGTTCTCCAACCAATATGACAGAGAAACATGACAGAGAACTAGAAACGATCATCCTGACGATGAGTTTTCTAACTGCACAATGAATCAGGCGGCTTCTTGCCTCAACACCATGTTCTTATAAATGGAGTTCTATGATTACCGATATTCTCGAAATGGGTGAGCAAACGAAACTGCGGGGACAAGTGGTTGTGCTTGGCTCTGGAATCGCAGGGGCTGAGGTGGCAACCCATCTGGCGCGCCATGGTCGAGAAGTCATACTTGTGGAAAGCGGACGCGATGGATTTGTTCCCTCCATTCAAGCATTGAACGATGTAATCTTTCTGGGCAAACGCCACCGCGAACTTGACCCCGACTCTTACTACCATCGGTATTTACCGCCTGAACTGCGCGGGGTCAGCCGGGTACGTCAATTTGGCGGCACGAGTAACGTTTGGACAGGGAAGTGGAAATATCTGCAACCCATCGATTTCGAGGGAAGACCCTGGGTGGCGAACAGTGGCTGGCCGATTGACTTTGCCGATCTGTTGGAGCACTACCGCTCAGCGGCAAAAGATTACGGCTTCGGTGATTTAGAGGCAGAAGCCGTCCGCCCTGAAATTACAGAACTGCGAGCAAAACTGACCGCAGGGGGGCTGAAAATGAGCAGCTTCTACTGGGAGCAAACCCCAACCCGCACCGCAATCCGCTTCGGAGATGAGATGCGCCGCTCCCAAAACTTGCAAGTTGTATTAGGCGCAACTGCCACTGAGTTGAAGCTTGATGATTCCTGCCAACGTGTCACTGCCGTGGTGTGTCGCTCGCTGGAAGGACGAGAACTGACCGTTGAGGGAGATGTTGTGATCATTGCGACCGGGGCGTTTGAAGCAGCGCGTCTCTTACTAGCCTCAAACCGTCAGCTTCCGAAAGGCATCGGCAATGCTCACGATCTCGTTGGGCGATTTTATACTGACCACCCCAAACACCATACCGGATTCCTGCACCCCGGTGCTTTAACCCGACAATATGCCCACGAGTTGCAATATGCGCCCAAGCCCCGCTTCTGCATCTGTTTTGCCCTGGATGACGCCACTCAGCAACAGCACGATCTGCTTGAGCATGTTTTGTATTTGAAGCCCATTTATGAGAAGCCAATCGATCGGCTGTGGCGAACTTTGCGGCTTCGTCCGGCTTGCCGAGACCACAATGGCGCTGTTGCTGCGTATCGCGTCAAGTTTGTTACGGAGCAGGTTCCTCAGAAAAATAGCCGCATTCAGCTAGGCAAAGAACTCGATGCTCTAGGACAACGCAAGCTAGAAGTTGACTGGTGCTTTACGGAACAGGATCATCAGTCAATGGCAACTACACTGCAACTTTTGACGCAACGGTTTGCCGAAGTTGGGCTAGGAGCCTTTGACTTTGGAAACGATCCACCCAGTTTAGAAACCATGACCGACGCCGCTCACCAAATGGGAACAACTCGGATGGCGAGCCGACCTGAAGCAGGAGTGGTGGATACAAACTGTCGCGTTTTCGGAATGGACAATCTCTATGTGGCAAGTTCGGCGGTGTTTCCAACCGGGCCATCCTACTCACCCACCTTCACCATCTTGGCGCTGGCGCGTCGTCTCGGTGAGCATTTGCTTCAGACCGCACCAGTATCGATAACACAACTGAGTGTTTAATCGCGTAGATTTCCTCTCGATCCCTGAATTCTCGAAGAATCGAAGGATCTGGATTCCTCAAGGCAGATGCCCAATCCCTCTCGCTGCCAGATTTTGATAGTCTCATCAGCACTGCCGCTAATCAGCAATTCTCCATCGACGCTAAAGCCAATAGCGTTGACTCCCCACGCATGATGCAAGCTGGCTAACCGTTTGCCTGTCCAAAGATCCCACAGCTTGATTGTGGTGTCTTCACTGGCGCTCGCAAAAATTGGCTCAGTGGGGTGAATGGCAACGGCATTAATTCGATCGCGGTGAGCCGCAATCACTTTTTGCTGTTGTCCGGTGTTCAGGTTCCAAATTTTCAGAAGTTTATCGTTGCCGCCGCTGATCAAAGTGCAGTTGTCTGACCGCAAAGCAATGGCACTAACCCCTTCTGCATGACCCTTTAACGCTGTTCGCATTCGGTCAGTGGCCAGATCCCACTGACAGATTGACTTGCCGCTACTGCTCCAAACCGTTTCCCCGGCGGCATCCATCACCAGTGCGGTAATCGGCTGAGTCAGTTGCACCAGATTGGTAATCAGCGCTTCGGTTTCCAGATCCCAAAGTTGGATCAAGCCATCGTCACTGCCGCTTGCCAGCAAAGGTTCTTCTGGACTGAGGGCAATGGCAGCAACACTCCAACCGTGTCCCGGCAGGCTGCTGAACAAATTACCGCTGTTGAGATCCCATTGTTTAATCGTGCCGTCGGCGCTGCTGCTGATCAAAATCTCGCTGCTTGGACTAAACCGCAGATCCGTGATTCGGTCTTGATGCCCTTGCAGGAAGCGAAACGACTTGCCGGGCCAGGTGTAAAGCAGTTCTCCATCTAGGCTCCAAAGCTTGATGGTTTTGTCGGTGCTGCCGCTGGCGATCAATTCTCCGTCAGGACTGAGGGCAATGGCCGTAATTGCACCCTGCTGTCCGGTGAGAGTTTGAATGCAGTGCCAGTTGGGTGGAGGAGTGAAGGAGTGGAGGGGTAGGAGGGTAGGAGGGCGTTCTGAGGGCGACGGGTGCTTTTTGTGAGGCTGGCGGTGATTTAGCTTCGAGGCGCAGATCTTGCAGCACTTCAGAGGCAGACTGATAGCGCTGGCTGGTGGCTCGTTGCAGCAGTTTGTCGAGCACGCGCCGCAGTTCAACGCTGACGGGCTGGGTCAGGTATTGTCGCCAAACCCAGCGATCTTCGCTAATCGAGTAAAGGTCAAACGGATGCAGCCCTGTGAGTAAATGAATGCAGGTTACGCCAAGACTGTAGAGATCGCTGGCAAAATCCGCCTTGCCCATTGTCTGCTCTGGCGCAGCATAGCCCGCACTGCCGATGGTGGTTCCCGTCTCAGCGACAGCATCGGTTAACTGCTTGGAAGCGCCAAAATCTACCAACACATACTGGTTGCCCGCCACAGGACGAATGATGTTGGCGGGTTTGAGATCTCGATGCACAATCTGGTGGTGATGCACAAACCGCAAGACAGGCAGCAAATCGGCTAATAGCTGGCGAATTTGCGCTTCATTAAAGTTGCCCTGCTGAGCCAAAACCGTTTCTAGATTTTCTCCCTCAATCCACTCCTGCACTAAATATTGGGCGGCGTCAGTTTCAAAGTGTGCCAGCAGCTTGGGAATTTGCGGATGTTGCCCCAATTGCGCTAGCTGAGCAACTTCCTGCTGAAAGAGTTTTTTGATCTGACGAGCGGTTTGCCCCCGATATGACAAAAGCTGCTTAATCACGCAATAGTTCGCGGTCTGCGGTCTGCCTGCCGAATCGCGTTGGGCCGACTGTTGATGTGCCAACGGTTGATAGGTTTTTAGGGTTGCTGCTGGTTTAATCTCGGCTGTATCTAGACCGTTAGCCTCCGGAAGATCGGCATCTGGAGCAACATCAACCGCCAAAAACGTTTTGCCGAAGCCGCCCTGCCCAATCAAGCGCAACGGACGATAGCGATCAGCCAGCAGCAACTTTGACCCACAGTTTTGGCAATAGAGCGCATGATCAGGATTCTCCGGTTTGGTGCAAGTTGGGTTGAGGCAAACGGTCATTGAGGAGCATGAGGGGTGAACAGTCGGGCTGACCTCGGACTATTGCAAGCCATAGACCGAGCGCTACTTCCATACTAGACAAGCCGCCAGACAACCGAAAGCCGCAGCACTGCACAGACTGCCTTACGTTGGATCGATTAGATTGACTGGATTGAGCCAAGGATCGCTGTCGCCATCAAATTGAGGACAGACTGAACGGCTGCAATACCCTACTGCCACACCCTAATAAGTCCTACGTCTGCCCTCTGCCTTCTGCCCTCTGCCTTCTGCCCTCTGCCTTCTGCCCTCTGCCTTCTATCCCACAGCAAGCAAGCCTTTACAGTTCGGCATCACTTCAGAATTCGCAATCTTTGACAGCTTGTCTTTTGACACTATCCAGCTTTTTGACGATGGTAAAACAACAGGCGCTCAGTGCCTGATTGCTTGCTTTATTGCTTGCCTGATTGCTTGATGGTTGTTGCCAGCTTGCTCATGCCGTTGGGCATCAAGAGGGACAGAGGGACTACGCCCCGCCTAACCCCAGTGACGATGACTGCAAGTGAGATTAAACAAGTGAGATTAAACAGTGGATTGAGAGGAGAAGTGCAGAATGCGGAAAATCATCGTTGTTTTGAGTCTGGGATTGGCTTTGCTAGTGTGTTTGAGTAGCCCTGCCGCTGCATCCGATTTAGCCAACGGAGCCAAGGTATTCAGCGCCAACTGTGCTGCTTGCCATACGGGTGGAGGCAACTTGATCAATGCTGCTAAAACCCTGAAGCAGTCGGATTTGGAAAAATACGAGATGGCATCGATTGAGGCAATCAAAACTCAGGTCACAAAAGGCAAAAATGCAATGCCTGCTTTTGGCGGGCGCTTGAGTGATACCCAGATTGACGAGGTCGCTGCCTATGTGCTCGATCAATCCGACAAGTGGTAGCTGATCGATCGTTCATCATTGAGATCAGGAACCGGCATCGTTCGGTTGCTCTAATCAGCACGAGTGAGGTCGAAGGTGAAAAAAATTGTCCGTTGCTTGAACGCATTTTTACTCATGATTTTGCTCAGCTTAGGGTCTGCACCCGCTTGGGCGGCGACCGAAGATGGCTTGATGGGCAGAGACAGCCTACGAGCGGGAGTGGCGGCTTTTCAGGAAGGGGCATATCAAACTGCCGTCAACCAATTTACGCAGGCTATTGAGGCAGATGCCAACAATGCCGCCGCCTATGGCAACCGCTGCTTGTCCTATATTTATTTGGAAGACTATCCCGCTGCCGTTGTAGACTGCACGCAAGCGCTGGAATTCAATCCTAGAGACATAGAAGCCTACCTGAATCGCGGCTTGGCGCATCAGCGGATGGGACAGGCAACCGCAGCCTTGGCTGATTATGATCGCTTATTGCAACTGAAGCCCCACGACTTTCGCGCCTACTATAATCGCGGTTTGGTGCAGGCTGACCAGCAGTTCTACCGAGAAGCGATTGTCGATTATGGGTCTGCGCTGCGTCAGACTTCCCCGCTCGATCACGCTACGCTGGCTGAAATTCATAACGACCGGGGTTTAGCCCAACTAGAATTAGAGCTTTGGCCGCAGGCAATCAGCGATTTTACGCAAGCCATCCAGTTCAACAGCGCCGATTTGCGGGCCTACTACAATCGCGGCTGCGCTTATCATCATCAAGGGAACCTGTTAGCAGCAGTGGAAGACTTCACCCGCACACTCAAAATTGCCCCTGCTCACGCTCAGGCTTACCTAAGTCGCGGCTTGACTCAACAGCAGCTTGGTAATACCAACGCGGCTCTCGCTGATCTAGAGCAGGCGGCCAACTGCTTCTCTAGTCAAGGGGCAACGGTGGCT
>JAAUQT010000034.1 GCA_012033495.1 Cyanobacteria bacterium RM1_2_2
TTGTAAGGGGGGTTAGGGGGGATCGTTCGACTTGTGTGTACACCGTAGTAGCCTGTTGGGGGGAATGGGCCCGATCAATCTAATGCCGTCAATTAATGCCGTCAACTCACTAATGCCGTTAACTAATGCCGTCAATTAATGCCTTCAACAGTTGACATTTAACCATCCATGAGATGACGCGCCCTCGCCAGAGCAATAGTCGCTTGCTATCCCACCCTAGATTAACGCGATGGGCAACTTTCATCAGCAACGCAAAACCCCGGTGTCGGAAACCGGGGCGGTTTTGAATTGGTCTGTGATGGTGTTAGAAACCTATGAAATTAAAATATCCTGCCGGTATGACAATTGTGGGGCGAGCGTTTGTCAGTTTTGTCATAAGCCTGTCACAGGGGCAGCTTCTGAAAAGATTCGGTGCAAGCAGAGCAAGTTGAATTAAACTATAGCAGTTACGCTACAGGTAGCGGTTGAACTAAACTAGATTGCTTTTCAACTCTATAAGTAGCACTTATTCATTAAGATCATGACTTCTGCTCCTTTGGCTTCAACGCTTCAGCCCCGATCAGGACGCTCTGGCTCGGCTCGAAACCGCAACGCTGATGACGATGTCACGGTGCTGAATCCCGCCTCCTTTCAGAGTAGTGCCTCAAATTTGCCGCTAGGCAGCACCTCTGGCGCATCGGCTGTTGCAGATTTTAACCAAGATGGCATTTCGGATCTGGTCATCACGCTGGGAAGTAGCGCAATCAGTAACAACATCGCGGTTTTCTTGGGCAGCGGCAACGGCAGTTTTAGTTCGGCAACATTGGTAGCAGCCAGCGGACTGCAACCTCTATCGATCATCACCGGAGATTTTAATCAGGATGGCATCCCTGATCTGGTGACGGCAAACCGAGGGTCAGATACCGTCTCGCTGTTGCTAGGCAATGGGACTGGCGGTTTCGGGACAGCCAGAACGTTTCGAGTAGGCAGTCAGCCCAATTCTGTGGCGGCCGCCGACTTCAATGGCGACGGACGGCTGGATCTGGTGACGGCAGACTCTGGACTAAACGAAAATACTGTTTCGGTGCTGCTCGCTGACGCCAATGGTGGATTTCAGAGCGCCAAGAGCCTCGACATTGCTGGAACTCAGCCTTTTGCCGTCACGACAGGCGACTTCGATCGAGATGGCGATCTCGACATTGCCAGTACTGATACAGGATCGCGTTCGGTTTCGCTATTTTTGGGCAGAGGTAACGGCACATTTGGCGATCCAGAGCAATTTTTTGTCGGAGCAGGCACACCTGTTTCGATTGCAGCCGCTGACTTTGATGGCGACAACAAGCTCGATCTGGCGACTGGTAATTTGGCTGGCAATGGGCAAGACATCACCGTATTGTTTGGCGATGGCAATGGCGAGTTCACCGATGTGCTGGCTTATGCGGCTGGCGGCGGGGTGAATTCTTTGGTGACAGGCGACTTCAACGGCGATCACAGCCTCGATATTGCGGGAGCGGTGGATGGTTCTGCGGCTTTTGTGGTGCTCACTGGCGATGGCAACGGCAACTTCACGGGCGTGCGCAACACCACCACGAACAGTTTGGTTTCAGGGCTATCAAGCGGAGACTTTAACCGAGATGGCAAACCTGATCTTGTTTCGACCAGTGGCGGCATGAATAGCGCCTCGGTGATTCTGAACGAAACGAGCTTTGTCGTGCTGCGCTCATCGGAAACGCTGGCTGAAGTCGATGGCTCTAAAGAGTCTGAGTATTCCATCACGGTCAATTTGGATCGCAACTCGCTCACCATTAACACCACACCGACCGTTACCCGGACGATCAATAACTTTGAAGATGTGTTGGGTACGCAAGTCAAAGACTCGATTACGGGCAGCAATGACCGCAACTTTTTGAGCGGCAACGGCGGGCAAGACACCCTCACCGGACTGGGAGGCAACGACACGATTCTCGGTGGAGAGGGCAACGACAAAATCAAAGGCGATGCGGGCAACGATCGGTTGACAGGCAGCACAGGTAACGACCGCCTCACGGGTGGTGATGGCAAAGATCGGTTTATTTTCGATCACGGCAAAGCGTTTGCGACCAGCGATGGCAACGATCGGATCACAGATTTTGAAAAAGGCATCGACAAAATTGTGCTGGATCGGGGCACATTTACCGCCCTGCGCCAGCAGATTAGCTTTGCCTCAGTTCAAGGTGTGGCAGCAGCCAAGTCGAATCGCGCTTTGGTGACATATGTCCGCTCAACAGGACGGCTTTACTACAATCAGAACGGCAATGCGGCGGGCTTTGGCAGCGGAGGCTTGTTTGTCACGATCGACGGGGCAAATTCATCAGATGGGAGGCTGACAGCAAGCGATGTTTTGACGCAAAGGTAAAGCTGTCGAGAAGCTAAAAATGTTCCCATTTCGTCAGTCTGTGTTAGTATGACGCCCTAAAAACTCACAAGATTTGAGTGAGATGTAATAGCATGAACACCACGCTCGGAATTGCTATTTTTGTGCCTGTCACGACTGGGTTATTGACCTTTGCCGCATTCGCGTCGAGGGTGATAGCAACTGAACTCCATCCAACGATTAGAGAATCGCCTGCCGCAGCTAGGCAAACGTTCGTTGCACAACAGGTGACACAAGCCGAGACCGGATGCCGTCAGTCCCAAGTGACAACTGGCGTTTATACCCAACCTAACTTAGATAGCAACTCGCGTGGTGTACTCAACAGCGGTCAGACGGTGCGCCTCGATTTGGCTGGTAGCAGCACCGGATGGGCCAGAATTACAGAACCACTGGTGGGCTGGGTAGAAGCAAAGTATTTGACGCCCGTGGCAGCCTGCACTGGATTGGGCTATTCTCCTGCCGCGACACCTGCACCTGCACCTGCTCCTTCAACATCAGCTATCGCACCCATCGCCACCGCAACCGTATCGGCAGTTTGTGAAGTGTTGCCCACTGAAGGGCTAGTGGTGCGCAGCGAACCAACAATTTCAGGAAATACGGTGTTGCACACGATTCCGAAAGGACGGCATCAGTTTCAGTTCACCAACAACCATCTCACGACTCACTCCGGCAACCAGTCGCGCTATTGGACTTACATTACTGCACCTTATTCAGGCTGGATTTCTCTTGGCATCGTTGGGGGCAGCTTCAATTTGGGCGGCAGAGAATGCGGTTAATTCACGCGAATCTGTTAGTTAGCCCCATCTACCGAAGCACCACGCCAAAACTGCCGCAAAATGTCGCTGGGTTTACGATCCCAAGTATCCAGATGTTCATAAATTTGAGCCGCAGTATTGAGCTTGTAAGTGGAAGTGCCGTTGAAGCAAAGCCGAGGCTGCCAAGGCAGACGCAAAATGCCGTCTACTGTCCAAGTTGCCACAATAGTATCTTGAGTGGGATGGCTCACTGAATGAACATCAAACCGAATTGCGTTGAAAAACAACCGCGCGTGAAACCGCAGCGTCCAAAAAATAATTCGGTAATTAAACTTGCCCTTAAACGTATTAACCGGATCGCGGAAGTAAATATCTGCTGTGTAAATGTCGTAGGACAAGTCACGCTGAAACAAATGGGGCAGTTCAGCCTTCAGCAAATCGATTGAGCGCTGCACCTGCGCTTCATACTGGGCTTTAGATAAAGCTGATTCGGTTACTGGCTCAATCGATTTCATTGGGTTTATCGGTTACAAACAACCTTAACGTCTTCGACCCCCAACCCGACGCCGCACACTGCCGCCGCTGCCAAAACCACTGCCGCCGGTTCTCCGCACGCTGTTGGGTTTAGGGCTATTCGAGCGTTTGAGATCGGTAGATCCATAGCCCGATCCAGTTGAGCGGTTGCCCTGATTCACTTGGGGCGAGCGGGTTGAAGTGCTGGCAGCAGGCGAACGGCGAATTTGTCCGGTTGTGCGGAACGTTTGGCGGTTCTTCACTTCTGCTGGCGGTGCATTGTATCGAGTACGGTAGCTGCTCACCGCCTGATCATAACTTCTGCCATAGCCGCCATAACCTGTGAGTACAGTCCCAGGACGATAGACAGGTGGAATGTAATATTGCGGTGTAAACAGCAAGCTACCCAACGCTTGACCCGCTAACGCACCTGCGAAAGGTGTCCAGAAGTTAGACTCACGGCGGACTACAACAGTTTCTGGTTGCCCTGTTTGCGGATTGGTTTGGGTTTCAGTCACGTTATGGACGTACTCAATCCGGAAGTCTTCCGTCAAATGGAAAGAAGGCTGACCGTTTTCGACCTTCAGGTAGCTTTTCTGACCAGCAGCAACCTCTTCTTCGGTTAAACGCGCCATTAGCAAATTCTCGGCACGGTAGATCGAAGCATCACCAGGAGCAGTTTCCAGCAACATCAACGAATATTCGCCTGTGCCATCATCGTAGGTTGCCTGCTGCACCGGATAAGTGCCATCACTGATGCGAGTTGGAGCCACCGAAGCGGCTGGGACTGAGGCTTGAGGTGAACTGCTAGAAGTAGATTCAAGTGATGCACTGGTGCAAGCGAAGGAGGTCATCGCTAGACTAAATGCCATTGAGAAAACGAGAAACTTGCGAATCATGGTTCGATACATATCACACTGAATACGAGGGTCTTTGACAGAGGGGTTTAATAGCCACTAAAGCGGAATCAATTCAGGAAAATTCAAAATGAGTTGCTCGGTCGTTAAGGTGTCTCCCAACTGGGCTGGAGAGAAATGAACCTGGATAGCTCTCAGTCGATTGTCATAATTCAAATTAATGATGGCTTGCAATCCAGACTTCAGCGCATTGAGGTCGGCCAGATCAGTTTCAATCGCCGGAACTTCGCCTTCATACGCCACAGTGAGGATGACCACCAAATTTTGGGTAATCGGTAGCAGCAGCAAATCATCTGGGCCAGCCGCATCGGGAACAAAATCTGCACCATAGCGCTGAGCCGAGTCGGTGAATAGCTCAGTCACATAGTCTCCAGCTTCGCCCTCATCCCAAAAAACATCGCCTTCGTTGGCAGCCGAACGCCAGTACAAGTCATATTGCAAGAGGCTTTGGCAGACTTCTGCTAACCCTTCCCCCAGTGCTGGCAAATCGCCTTCCGCATCAATGGCATCACGCGCCGCTTGATTGAGCACCCCCAACAAAGGAGCCACTTCTTCGCCTGCCAAGTGAACGAAAATTCGGCAGACTGCAAACCGGGTTTTGCCACCCATTCGATTAAAACGATCCCGCCAAGAACTCATCCTACTCCTTAGAATTGTGAGCTACTCAAATTGTGAGCCAACCAACTCAACTTCTGCAATCGTTGAAGCCTGCTCCATCCGCATCACCCTCAATCACCAATTGCGTTTGCCTAACACGGTTGATCCATACAAAGCAATAGACCTGCACTCCTCAACTTTACCGTGTTCTCGGTTGAGGCAGGTCTATCTACAGGTTTAGCAATGATCAGCAACGAATCGATGGGGGCAAGAGATGTGGATCTCCGCACTTTCGATCTTCCAGCCTGATTTGTTGAGTTAAGTAGGACTGACGCAGAAGAGATCCCCCAACCCCTACCCTGCGGGAAGCCACTTCGCGTCTATAAAAAGGGAGCTTTAGAAGTTCACTCCTCGAAAAGGGGTTAGGGAAGATGGAGGTTTCCAGCTTCAAGGGCGTAAGTTCTATTAAGGAGATTTCTAGGAAAAAGTTGTTGCCACGTTGGGGCAGGTTTGGACTCGGTCTTGCGTCGCCCAGATGATTGATCTGCAAAACCTGCCCGTACCGGGGTAGAGGGTTTCCTAGAAATCTCCTAAGGTGCTAGACTTCTCTCTGACTCGATCCCGCCTACCCCCCCCCTTCCGGAAAGCTACCGTGTACACACAAGATTCGTTGCAGACTTTTTCGCCCTCCTTTCTCTAGAGGCACGGCGGCTTCCCGTAGGGTAGGAGAATTTAGGGAGCTCACAGCATGAATTTACAAACTGTCTCTTAGGAACGGGAATTAAATCAGTTCGATCGTAGGTAGGGGCGGGTTTTGCGGTCAAATTGATTGCTGGATGCCCATGGATCTGCTAAACCCGCCCTTACAGTTGACGGATTAATGAAACCCGAAATAGATTAAATCCACGATCCTTACGAAACCAGCCCATCACCTTTTTTGAGGATTTCTTTCAGGAACCAGCGATGCTTTTGGTGAACCTGTACCAAACGAGTGTAGAGATCGGCAGTGCCAATGTCTCCAGCTTGGTTGGCAATTTCGGCATCGTCGTGCATTTCTTTAATGATCAGATCATGGGTGGCAATCGCTTCCGTGACCATTTCCTGCACAGACAGTTTCCCTTCCGACGGTGTGACAGTTGCAGTCGGTAGGTAGTCAGCCGGATCAGCGACAGGAGCGCCATCCAGCATCAGGCTACGTTCTGCGAGTTCGTCAATCATGGCAAACACTTCGCCGCCTTGTTCCTCAAACAGCAAATGCAGATCGCGGAATAACGGGCCAAAGGTGAGCCAGTGATATTTTTTGTAGTTGAGGTAAGCGACCAAAGCGTTGGCTTGTTCCCGGTTGAGCGTTTCAACAACGGTTTGCTGAGCTTGTAGCGTTGCAGTCATGGTATTAATCCCTTACGTGACTTCTTTAAGACTTACGCAGAAGAGATTCCCCAACCCCATTAAAAAGGGGGCTTTAGAAGTTTACTCCTTGAAAAGGGGTCAGGGGAGATTGAGATTTCAAGCTTCGAGTGCGTAAGTCGTATTCTTTAAACTTGTACAGTGAATGCCCGGTGGCTGGCAATTCTGTCGAGCGCAGGTTAGCGAATGGCAGCAAAACGGCGGCTGACTTCTTGCCAGTTCACCACGTTCCACCAAGCATTCAAGTATTCTGGGCGACGGTTCTGATACTTGAGATAGTAAGCATGTTCCCACACGTCGTTACCCAGAATGGGCTGAGAACCTACAGTGATTGGGCTGTCTTGATTTGGCGTGCTGACAATTTGCAGTTTATGTTCCGGATTGACAACAAGCCATACCCAACCGCTGCCAAATTGCTTCACCCCTGCTTCGACAAACCGCTGCTTGAACGTATCAACATCACCGAAACTATCGGTAATCGCTGCTGCGAGGTCGCCGGTCGGCGTGCCCCCTGCATTAGAAGCCATCGTTTCCCAAAACATGGTGTGGTTGGCATGTCCACCGCCATTGTTGCGAACTACCGTGCGAATGGCTTCTGGAATCGCGTTTAGGTCAGCAATCAACGATTCGATTGATTTAGACTGAAGCTCTGGATAGTCAGCCAGCGCCCCATTTAGATTATTGACGTAAGCAGCATGGTGCTTATCGTGGTGGAGCTTCATGGTTTCAGCATCAATGTAAGGCTCTAGGGCAGCATAGTCGTAAGGTAATGGCGCTAAAGTATGAGCCATTGGTTCCTCCAAAACGTTAAAGTGAACAACAATTGAACGAAAAATTCAATGAAAAGAGCACAGCCGCAGAAAAAGCAGGCTGTCAACTCAAATGCTTGAACTGCAAGCATTAATTAGGTCAGCGACTAGGACAACGGAATTGGGAGATCAAAAATTTCAGAATTAGCAAGCATTGCTTTGAATTAGCTCCATGCCTTCACTCCAAAACAGTGAGGCAGCCATCAAGCTGGAACGCCTGAACTCGAATACTGGAACAAGGGATTTCATTAGCTTCTTTGCTTTCATGTCTATATCATACTCATTATGAGTATGAGTTGCAACCTAAGATAGCAGAAATCGGTCGATGGTCAGAGTTCTGAATTGACATCGCCTCATCTCTCGATTTGCTTTCAATGCGGGAATTTCAGTACAGGAAGTAGATCTAATGCGGGAAGTGAATAATGATGATCGATAGGGTGGGGTGAAGTCGGGCGATGGCTTCCGGTGCGACCCCCAAAGCAGAAGCACCAAAGCGTTCTGGTTGATTGCCCGCCATCATAATCAGTAAATCATCGGTTTGCAGCATCCGCGACACCTTGCCCACCAGATTGCCCTGAATTCGCTGAACGGCAACGTCTGAACTAAGTTCCGGCAGGGATTGATCGGTTGCAGCGCGCCGAAAGTCAGAAATCGCGTGCAGTACGATAAAACTAGCTTTCAGTTCAGTGGCTAGAGTGCGGGCTAAAAAGAGTCCTTGCTGAAGGTTGGCTCTCACCGTTTCTCCCTCAGAAACCACCAACAGCACCCGCTTCAGAGTTTTGATCGGTTGTGGAAAGCGGCTTACCATCACAGGCACAGTGGCACGGCGCACCACATTGTCGATCACACTGCCAAAAAAGTTTTCTCGATAGGTTGAATAGCCCTTCCAACCGCAGATCACGAGGTCAGCATTCCGCTCTTGTGCAACTCTGACAATTCCCCGATCAATAGACCCATCAACTCGACCAATCGCTTCTACAGGCGTCACGGCAGCATGGGCAACGGTTTCTGCAAAAGCCAATAACTGCGCTTGTTGCGTTTTCGCTTCAACCGAAATCGGAGCCTGAGAATCGGTGAGAATATGCAGCGGCAGAAGGGTTCCGCCTGAAGTCTTTGCCAGAATGAGCGCCAGTTGCAGCAAGTTATCTTCCGTGTTGGGGTTGGCAACGGGAACCAAAATTCGGTAGCGAGGCGGGGCGGTATCGTTCGAGGTGCGATCGGGTTTCACCTGATGGGTCGGCGTTGCTTTGCTTCCTGCGCCCCAGCGAGCAGTGACCCAAGGCGAAACAATGCAAGTGACCAAAATCATGGCGATGGTTCCATTCACGGTCAATTGATCGACCAATTCAATCTGGTAGGCGACGGTAATGGCCGCCAACGTGGAAGCCGCCTGAGCCACCGATAGCCCAAACATCACCATAATTGCCGATCGATCGAAGCCAAACAGTTTTCCTGATCCCCACGCTGGAACCCACTTCGCCACAATTGCCACTGCCACCATCACCCCTGACACCAGCAGCGATTGGGGGTTTTGAATCAGCACCAACGGATTGACCAGCATTCCCACCGAAATCAGAAAAAATGGCACAAACAAAGTATTGCCAATAAACTGAATCCGATTCATCAAAGGACTCAATTGCGGAATCAACTGGGTAATGGCAATGCCCGCCAAAAACGCGCCAATAATCGGCTCAATTTGGATCAGTTCAGCCGCATAAGAAACCACAAACAGCGTCGCTACAACGAAGGTAAACTCGGCGCCCTCATCGTGACCAAAGCGCCGGAAAAACCAGCGTCCGATGCGGGGCACACCCCAGAGCGTTGCAAAGGTATACACCGCTAGGGAAGGAATTAAAACAATCCAAAAGCCGGCATCTAGATTGCCTTGATGAGCTTTGACAATGACTGCGAGTACCAACAGCGCCAAAACGTTTGTAATCAGGGTTGCTCCGAGGGTGGCAGTCACGGCTTGCGTTCGCATAATGCCGAGTTTTGAGGCGATCGGGAGCGCCAAAAGCGTATGAGAAGCAAAGCAAGAAGCAACCAAAATTGCGGCTAGAAGGTTGTACTGTAGGCTGAGCATGGCCAATGTTCCCAGCCCCATCGGCACAGCAAAGGTGGCAATTCCGAAAATCATTGCCTTATCAGCGTTGTACTTCAAGTCATCTAA
Source organism: Cyanobacteria bacterium RM1_2_2 (assembly GCA_012033495.1). Taxonomy (GTDB): domain Bacteria; phylum Cyanobacteriota; class Cyanobacteriia; order Elainellales; family Elainellaceae; genus Elainella. The sequence goes on from JAAUQT010000034.1 coordinate 9,561, forward strand.
GCTTGTTTCCAAACCAGCCATGAACATCAGAAACAGCAGCCCTACGGTTCCAAGCAGAATAATGGTGCTATCTCGTTCCAAAATGCCTAATCCATTGGGGCCAATCACCACCCCTGCAATAATCAAACCCACAATGCCAGGCAGCCGGATGCGCTCAAACAAAAGCGGTGCAACCAGCATAATCGCCATGATGATCAAAAAGACCCCGACTGGATCTGTAACCGGATCATTCAAGGGGTTCAGTGTTGTAGACACTGATTGCCATACCGTTTCCAGTTGTGTCCAGAGATTTCCCATATTTGTGTGTCAAGAGAGACTGAAGGCCTGACCCCTTCTGAGAATAAGGCATAACGTCCGTTCTCTTCTATGCGCTGGTTAAATTGCTTGAGCCGCAACAAAGGAAACATGAGCTTTTGACAAATTGCATCGCCCCTAACAGCGCATGATCTGGACATGGAACCCTATGCAGCTAAGCTTTTTGGCAATATCTGCTGCTTCGCATAACCGTAAATTGTGAATGATCATCATGCCGTCTGTAATATTCTTCTGCCTTGCGAAAGATGACAATCTGATGAGTTGATGCTGCGTGCTTTTGCCCTCCCTACTTTTCAACCAAACCTATCCAATTCTTTTCTTCATTCAATTCTCGCTCCATGTTCTCTAACGTGACCTATCCTAGTTCTGCACGAAATTGGGGTTCGGCTGCGCTCACCCCGCTTTAGTCTTTGGCTTGAGCGTTGAGCGTTGAGCAGAGTCGGGATGCATCTGCTTTCTAATTGCATCTGTCTAAATAGCAGTCGTAAATGATTGATAGAAAAGGTGAAGGGGAAATATCCCTTGCTCGAAAAGTTCCTAAACCTTTCTTGGTTTCTTTTATAGATGCCTTTGGGAGGAGGTGTAGATGTGAGCTACCCTTATTGTCTTTCAGGATTAACTCATTAAATCACTGGAAAATTCTTAGATAATCATCAGAACGTTCTCAGAGTTGAGACCCATGATAGAAGCCAATGCAGTGAAATTCATCACTGGTGTTTTCAACAAAGGAGTTACCATCGTGAAACATTCCATTCTCACAGGCTTATCAATCCTGGCACTGTCTACCCTCGCTTTACCTGTCACAGCAGCAGAACAGCCTACTGCTGAAGTTTCTCAGCACATCAGCAACAAACAAGCTGAGCCAGAATTTGAGAGAGTGCGTTTAGAATTGCTTGAAGACCTAGACAAAATGTTTGAACAAATGCGCCAAGAGATGATGAGCGAAATGGATGCAGAGCTTGAGCAAATGCATGAGGAAATGGTAAGGGCTGTAAATGAGCGCTTCAGACAGGCTGCTGAACAACGAATCAATCGATAAATTGTCCATTTTGAACTCATGAATTCTGAGGATTGAAAAGCCGTTCAGTCCTCGGATGACTTGTGTTGATGTTGCAGGGGTGTGAAAGGTACGACTTCCTGGTTTTTGTGATAAGAACTTGCCTATCCGCATAACGCAGGCTGGATAACACAGGCTGGATAACGCAGATCGGAAACTGAACATCTTCTAAATTGATCCTCCGACTCCAATCCTATCTCTTCAACATCAATGCTTCCCTGAACGCGCCGAGTGATTGCTAATTTTACGACGATAGCTATATTGGCCATATACACTAACGAGATAAGGCATAACATAGGTGAGAACAACAGAAACCCACCGTTCCTGATTCATTTCTCTCCGAAGCAAGGCAGCCCCGTGGTTAATCAGAAAAAGCAAAGTGCCTACAAATAAAGCCGTCTTTAAGCCGGTTGGAATCAATTCTGCATCAAACAGGCTGATAATGTATCCTTTGATGTCTCTCATAGCCAAACCATCTGCGCTTTACAGTGCTTAACCTTAATACACAGCGCTATTTTTCATTGTAATTTATGAACACTTTGGTCAGGTCAGCAGGAGACAGAAAACAGGCACTCCTTGAAGGAAAGAGAATAACTTACGCCATTCAGAAATCTAAAGAATGGGAATTAAACGACCCGTTAAATTTGGTGTACCACCTACACATTACCCATCTGCACATTACCCAATAGTTGGTGGAGCGTTACTCAAAGCGTTCTCAACTTGTTTAGAGCCAGCGTTCTAAAAGTGCTCTTAAATTTTCAAGTTTAATTGGCTTACTAATGTAATCATCCATTCCAGATTCTAGGCACTTTTCGCGGTCGCCCACCATCGCATGAGCCGTTACACCAATGATGACTATTCGATGTTGCGAATCTTCATGTTGCCGGAATTGTTGCGTTGCCTCATAACCATCCAAAATCGGCATTTGGCAATCCATCAATACAATGTCATAAACGTGATTGGATAGCTTCACCAGAGCTTCCTGACCATTGTTTGCCACCTCTGCCGTATAGCCCAAAAATTTCAGCATTTGAACGATTAGCTGCTGATTTATTCTCATATCTTCTACAACCAAAATTCGGGCAGTGTGTGCAACTGTAGATAATTCAGCCGCAGAACTTGAGTCAGTTAAAGCTGAATCAGAGGGTTCTACATTTGGGCGTTTAGGCTGCTCTAGGGCAACTGTGAAACAAAACGTAGATCCCTGACCTAAAGAACTCTCGACGTCGATTTCGCCACCCATTAAATGAATAATTCTGCGGCAAATTGTCAGCCCTAAACCTGTTCCGTCAAAGCATCGAGTTGAGGATGTATCGGCTTGAGTGAACGGCTCAAAAATTCGGGCTTGATCTGCTGGGGAAATCCCCATTCCTGTATCTTCAATACTAAAACGGAGCTTGATCTTGTTGTCTTCTTCAGATTGCGTTTGTTTCTCAACCTTAAGGGAAACTTGACCAGAGCTTGTAAACTTCATCGCATTGCTGAGCAAGTTCGTCAACACTTGTTGCAAGCGCTTCATGGAACCAATCAGATATTGAGGAACGCTAGGTGCGACAGTTACGCTAAAGTTCAACCCTTTTGCATCGGCTTTCGGTTTAAATATCCAAACTAAACTTTGAATAAGCTCTTTCAGATCAAACTCGCTTGCATCAAACTGAAGTTTTTCGGCTTCCAGTTTTGACAGATCCAAAATGTCATTAATAATTCCTAACAGCATTTCTCCACTTCGAGTAATGCGCTGCACATGCTCTCGCTGTTCCTGATCTAGATCGGTGAGTTCCAACAATTGGGTATAACCCAGAACGGAAGTCATCGGAGTACGAATTTCGTGGCTCATATTGGCAAGAAATTCGCTTTTGACACGGTTAGCTACCTCTGCGGCTTCTTTGCTAACCAGGAGCATCGCGGCTTGCTGCTTCAGTTCTGCTGTCCGCTGTTCGACTTGTTGTTCCAGGCTGTTGTTGAGATCTGCCAGTTCTCGATTGGCTTGACTCAGAGCAAGATTTTGTTGCATCAGTTGCTGGTCTTGGAAATAGCTCCGAACAGCTTCTCGTACCGTTAATTCCAGATCGATTCCATTCCAGGGTTTAGGAAGATAGCGATACAGATTGGCATGGTTAACCGCATAAACCACATTATCTAGCTGGGCTAGTCCGGTTAGCAAAACGGTGCGGGTTTGGGGGTATAGCGCGTGGATTTGACTCAGCAGTTGATCGCCTCCGATCGAGGGCATGACTTGGTCACAGATTACAACGGGGATCGGGATGTGTCTTTGGGTTAGATCTGCAAATACACTCAGGGCTTCATCGCCACTTTCTGCCAAAGCAAAAGTATAGTCAGCACCCAGCAACCGTCCTAATTGATCGCGTAAGCTGCGTAATACAGCCAGTTCGTCATCGATGCAAACAATCGCCGCTTTCATCATCAAATTTCCTCAGACCCGTTGTAATAACTTCAATCAGTGTTTCTTCGCTCCAGGGTTTAGCGATATAGGCGTGTAGATTGGCATATTGCCGTGCTCGTTCAATTGCGGCAGCATCCGCATGTCCAGTCAGTAAAACCGTTACAATTTCAGGAAACTGTTGATGAACCTGAATTAGAAACTCATCTCCGCGGACACCAGGCATCAACCAGTCTGAGACAATGATCAAAATCCGTACACCATCATCATTGAGTTCTTCGATCACCTCCCAGGCTTCATTTGCACTTTCGGCCATTGCGTAACGGTATTGATTACCAAAATGCTTCGAGATCTGATCCCGTAGCCCTAGCAATACAGTTCGTTCATCATCTACACAGATAATTGCTTTATTCGATAGAGCCATACATTGATTGCCTGTAATATTTCTCAATACATACAACAATCTCAACATTCCCGATATTTGCAGCAAAAACAACATTTACTTTACAGATTTTACGCAAAAAATATCGAACATCATGCAAAACATGGAGAAATTTACTGAAAAGTCCTAAAAGTAGAGTGAAATATTCAGCCTAATTTCTGATAGCTCTCTTTTTCTGCTATAGCGATTTCTACTGAGGCAGGATCGAGAGGTAGCCGAACCGTGAATGTTGTATGCCCCGGAATGCTTTCTAGTTCAATTTTTCCGTGGTGTTTGTCAACAATATTTTTGACAATACTTAGCCCTAGCCCAGTGCCTTCTCCTACGGCTTTGGTCGTAAAGAATGGCTCAAAAATTCGAGCTTGGATTTCTGGAGGGATACCATCTCCCATATCCGTGATTTGGACAACAACATACTGTGCCTGTTCCGCAGTTGTGATGGTGAGGTTCCCTCGGTAATTCATTGCCTGGATCGCGTTGCTGATCAGATTCGACCAAACTTGAATCAGTTCTTCAGGGTGGCAAAGAACCGGTGGCAGAGCCGCATACTTTTTTTCGATTTTAATACCGCGTTTAATTTGATTTTGATAAAGCGTCAGCACGGTATTGATGCCATCGGAAATCGAAGCATAAATCGGCACTCCCATTACATCTTGCCGGACATAGTTTTTAAGCGCATAGACAATCCTCGTCGCTTGCCCAACAGCAAGGTGAATATTCTGGCTATTATTCTGAATAATCGCTAATTGATAGGCTGTTTCGAGCAGCGTCGGAGCATTAGCTGTTTTCAGCAGCGGCAAAATTGGGTCGAGCGGAGCCATGATGCTCATTCTGCTCAGGGTTTCGGCTAGGATATCGGCATTTGCTAAACCTAGGTCTATGAGCGTTTGTTGAATGCGGCGTTTTAACTGACGTTCTTCCCGTGAAGAAAGGAGTTCTTGCGGTTGTCGCGTCCAAGCAAGGAGCGTTAAGAAATCGGCGAGTTGAGCGGGAGGGAGCGTTTGCAGCAGGGGTGGCAATTCTCGTAAGGACTGCTTTAGGGCAGCAGTCATGTTGCCGATGGAAGCCTGAATTACTCCCAAGGGCGTGTTAATTTCGTGGGCAATACCAGCTACCAGTTGTCCCAATGACGACATTTTTTCGGCATGGATCAGTTTCGCCTGATTTTTTTCTAAATCGCCTAGCGTTTGGTGTAATTGTTGGATTTGCTGATTGAGCAATCCGCTTTCCGCTAGCTGTTCGGCCATTTGGTTGAAAGCTTTGCCTAGTCGTCCAACTTCGTCTTTACCCGTCATCGGAATGCGAACATCAACATTCCCCTGAGCCAGTTGTTGAGTCATGAGCGTCAGCTTACGAATAGGAGAGGCAATCGCTCTGGCAGTGAGGATGGAGAGCAAACCCGCAATCGCAGCCGAGCCTACCATCGTGAAGCTAATCAACCACAAACGCAGAGTGCTGGCATTGAGAATGGCAACCTGTGCCAGTTCATATTCATCGCGGATCAGAGCCGTCAAATTCGTCAGATCATGAGTCAGATCATGAGTTTGCTGCGAGAATGCGCGTTGCTCTAGTTTGTCCAAGGCTGCCTTGAAGCGAATCCCCATGTCAGGCGTGAACGCTGCTGGATCGAGGACAGGGGGCAGTTGATCAAACGTTTGAAAGTATTTATCCTGGAGGTTCCCATATTGCTCGAAAAACATCTCCAGGGCCGATAGCTCCTCAGCAGACTCAACCTCTTCTTCCCCCTTTGTGTGGTTTTCAGTCTCCTTGAACTCTTGCCAGACTTGTCGATATCGGTTGTAGTCCTGCCGCCATTCGACGTAAGCCAGGGGTAGGCGTTCAGGATCAGACAACGATTCTTCAACATTGTCCTGATGGATTGATACTTCCAGCGCGTCTACTTGTAGGCGGGTGAGAAGCTGTAGTTCTTCCAGCGCATCTCTGCCTAGGGCTTCTGCCCAACGTTGCTGCTGATCGGTTAGCAAAATCCCGATCGCTGTCCCTACGATCGCAATGCCTAACGATAGCCCGTAACCTAAGGCAATTTTTTGTTGAACCTGCAAATTATGAAACCAGTCCTTAATTCGACGGTTTACCATCTTGTACTATTACCCTCAGCAATTATTTTATCTAAAACACCCTCTGAAAATTGACTAAAACTATCTATCGCAATCATCTCAATCATACTGAGAGTTGCGATTACTTTCATGAAACTTTTCTCATCTAAGTTAAGTCATGTGTTTAAGATATACTAGCGTGAATAGTTTTAAGTATTATAAAAATATGTCAGATTGATGTTCTAAATAGAGGTTTGTCGTCATATTCCCAAGGTAAGAATTTTTGACGCCAAGAATATATTTAGAATCAGAATTATCTACTCCTGCGTCACAACTTGCCTCATCCTGTCGGACAAATCTTATCGTCCTACATGAGCCTGATGGAACGACAAACAGAGCCTTTGCGCTGCGTTTAAAAGGGATTCTTGCTGCTCAATGCTGGTAGCTGCTCAATGCTGGTAGCCTTCGTGATTGAGCAACCAGGATTTACGATCTAATCCGCCTGCATAACCAGTTAGCTTACCGTTGGCCCCAATGACGCGATGACAGGGCAGCACAATTGAGACGGGATTCAGCGAGTTTGCCATACCAACGGCGCGGGAGGCGGTCGGCTTGCCGAGTTGAGCAGCGAGTTGACCATAGGTGAGAACTGTTCCGACCGGAATCGCTCTCAGGGCGAACCAAACCTGCTGCTGAAAGGCAGTTCCGCCTGTGTTGACAGGAATTTCTGCCAAGCTGTGATAGTTGCCATCCAGGTAGGCTTGAATACGCTCAGAAATTCCTAGCGGGTTCTTCATGGGGTTTAGCTGTACTTGTCCAAACCGTTTCTGTAAAAGTAACATCATGCGTGCCTCATAGTTTTCAAAATCTAAGGCACATAGCTTTTCTTGATCTGTGACAATAATAATTTCTCCAATGATTGAGTTAAGCCGATCAACTACAAGTGTTTTCATGATGCTTACTCCTGTATGTTGTTCAAGAATCCATCATCCATAAATGCATCGCTGCGTATGCTCTCCAAGGTTGCCAACCATAGGAGATGTTGAGCAATGCTCGACTCGAAACTCGTTCACCGAGCTTTTCCATTGCCCGCAGTAGACCTACATCACTAAACGGAAAAGCATTGGGTTCTCGTAATGCTCGCATGGCGATGTAGTGGGCTGTCCACTCGCCGATTCCAGGTAGCTGACATAGGTGTTGAACTGCTTCATCTAAGCTGGCAAACTGCGTTAGGATTGGATTTTCTGCAACTGCTGCCGCCAAAGATCGAATCGCGTTGGCACGAGTTGGCATGATTCCGAGAGTCGCTAAATCTGCTGTTACTAGCACTTCTGGCTGCGGAAATACAAACTGAAGCGCTGGGAGGTTAAGATTGCCTTCCAGTCGTAACGGTTCACCATAGGTTTGCACTAACCGATTTGCTAAGGTAGTTGCCGCCGCTACGCTGATTTGCTGCCCCAGAATGGCGCGAACTGCCAGTTCAAAACCATCCCATGCGCCCGGAATCCGTAAGCCTGGATGAGCCACCACAAGGGGGCTAAGGCGCGGATCGGTTTGCAGATGAGCAGCAATTTCGGCGATGTTGACATGCAGATCAAACAGGCGGCGCAGGCGTTCGACGATTTGGGATAAGAGCGCCACTTTGGGAAACCGAATGTTTGCCAGCAGGGAGTTCGTGTTTTGGATCGGGTGAACTGCCACAATGCCGTGATGTCCTTCGAGTTCAATCGTTCGAGCATAACACAGCGGTGTCACCACTTCTACGCCCGCAGTTTGGCGCATCATCAGGAATTGCACCAGCGTTGCCCAATCATAGGGTGGCGTAAAGGACAGCTTTAACTGGATTTCTGGAACCGAATCGGTGGATGCTTCGACCTGAAGACGGCGCAACGCTCGTGGGGCTTTTTGGTAAGTTTGGTGAATTGCCGCATTAAATCGCCGCAGACTATTAAATCCAGCCGCCAACGCAATATCAGTCATGGGCAGCGTCGTTTGATCGATTAACTGCTTGGCAAACAGCAGGCGGCGCGTTTGGGCAACTGCAACCGGAGAGATGCCGAGGTGTTGATCAAACAGGCGGCGCAAATGGCGATCTCCAACTCCGAGTCGAGTTGCCAAAGTTTCAACATTACTCTCATCGAGTGCACCTTCTGCAATCAAGCGCAACGCCCGATTCACCGTTGAAGCCGTGGTAATGTAGGCCGTTAGATCAGGCGAAAGTTCTGGACGACAGCGCAGACAGGGCCGGAATCCTGCCTCATGAGCGGCGGCGGCAGAGGTGAAAAACTGACAGTTTTCCAGTTTCGGTGTGGGAGCCGGACAGATGGGACGACAGAAAATTCGCGTCGTGCGCACCGCCGTAAAAAAGCGTCCATCAAAGCGAGCATCACGGGTTTGAAGGGCACGGTAGCAGGTGTTGGGGTCTAGCATCATGCCTTTAAGGATAGATCGAGCTTTCTGAAGAAACTCGCCATTTTCGGACATGAATGTTAGCGTCTGCCAACCTGATGCCAGGCAAGTTTGCCTGATTCCTTTGAAAGCTGTGTTGGTTCAAATTCCTTCCGGTCAGCCAGGTCTGCTCCTACAATCTCTAGCTTGGCGTAATCCGCACCCACAAGTCCAACCAGAATCAGCCCCAGGGCAAATTGCTGGTGACTGATCGGTTTAGCATGAGTACGACCAAACAAACTATCTAGAACCGCAAGCCCAAACGTTGCAATGATCGCGCTTGCGCCCGCTAACTCAAACGGCTGAACCCCTGCAAGAAATAAATGGTTGGCAACGTTTGCAGCGATCGCCCAGGCAACAACAGTCAGAAGCATTGCCAGCAGTACCGACTCCAAGGGCAACTCTCACCGGCTGATGCTGAGTCATTTTAGGGCGATTGCCAGAACGAATTCGGACGGCTCTGATTGAGCGTGCTTCTGAAATTGAGTATCCGATCGAAGCAGTGCTTGAGATGGCGATCGCAAGTTTCCCTGACTCAGAGGCGTTGGGTTTGCAGATTGCAAGCTAGGGCGCGGGCAGTAAAGCTTTGGAGTTGGCGAATCGTGCGGACTAACATCGCCCATCACCCGCCGCAGATAGCCTTGAATGCCTGACAGACAACCTTTCGGCGGTCAAGTGCATATTGTATGGAGCCTGTCCAAGCGGTGAGAGCATGCAAACTTCTTGGGAAAGCGATCCTCAAGCCTGCTACATCCTCACGAAAAAGCAGTGCAAGCCTTTGCCCATCCATATTTCTGACATTTTTGTGAAAAACTGATCTTGAATATTGACAATGTCAAGAACGAGAGCTACCTTAATAGTAGAAATAAACTCCGCCTAACAGAGGCAACGCTATGGCTGATGGAGATATCATTCGAGGTCTTAATCAGATTCATCAAAAGCCCTATGAGGCATTATCTGAAGGAAAGGCAACCAACGATGAATGCACCCGATCCTTGATAAAGTCACTCCAGCAAGACATTAAGAAGAAGGGCGATATCCCCCTCATGCTTGCTAAAAGCATGAGTGAAAACTTAATTCAAGCTATTAACAATGCAGGTGGAATTATTTTTGTGGATTGGGCTACTTCAAGACAAGAGTTCAATAGATTAGTCGAACAAGTAGATGCTCCACATCGCTTGAAAGAACTTGTTCTTCGTGCAGGTAGGAGCATTATGATCTTGAACATGGGCGGGAGATAGCTTTTGAGTGCTTTTCAGAAGCTATCTTATGTTGGTATATGACTGAGGTGTACGAGACAGAATTTAAGGAATGCATTCCACTTGAAGCTGATGAAGCAATACTTGAACGTCTTGGGCAGATAGAACAAACCATTCTCAATGCAATACATCAATGGGCTAAAAAGGCAGATAAAGATAAGAGTGTTAGAAAATTACAGTTACCTTCTCTCCCAAAAGTGAAAGAAGCGGATAACTTTGAAGACGACCTTTTAGCAGCACACAACCACAACAATCGATATGCAGAAACATTTGATTCGGCTTTATCAAGCTTATGTTAGTGAGTGGGATGCTGTAGAACCTTACATCTCAGTAGATTTTTTGAATCAAATAAACAATCAGCAAACATCGGATGATTGTTTGGTTGCTGTTCAGTAAGGCTGAAGGGAAAATGCAATGGCTACCAATATTCTGGACAATATTGATCTACGTAATCTAGGGGAACTGCTGCAACAGGCGCGTAAGAAGTGCGGGATGACTCAGGCGGATGCAGCTAAGGTGATTGATGCTGCACGGACTACTATCGTTGCAATTGAGAAAGGTGAACGTCGCCTGAAGCCAAATGAGTTGATTAAACTGGCTCGTGCTTACGGACGAGCGATTAGTGACTTTGTTCGCCCCTAGCCCCATTATTGAACCTTTTGCCGTTCAGTTTCGCGCTGCTTATCAGCGTAGTGAACAAGAAGAAGCGCGAATTGACCCAATCATTCAGCGTTTAGAGGAGTTATGTCGAAATTATCTAGAACTTGAGAAGATTGTGGATGCTCCGCTTCCTCGAAACTATCCTCAAGAGTATGACGTAACCAATATGCCAATCGAGGCTGCCGCAGAAAGTATTGCGATCGCTGAACGTCAGCGGCTTGGACTGGGCGATGGTCCGATTCCACTTTTGCGAGACATCTTGGAACAAAGTGTAGGCATCCGAATTTTCTACCTAAAAATGCCAGCCAAGTACTCAGAAATCTACAGCTATGATGAGCAGCTTGGTGGCTGCATGGCAATTAACTTAGACCACTATGAAGAACGACGGCGCTGGTCAATGGCACATGGATACCTTCATTTTCTTGCCCATCGACGAAAGCCTGTAGTTGACTTCGAGGGGCAGTATCAAAGAATCCCAGAAAGTGAGCGGTTAGCTGAGGCGTTTCCAAAATATTTTTTAATGCCTTCAAGCGGTCTGCTCAGGCGATTCAATGATATGTACCGTACCCACAGCAAGTTCACTCCAACTAATCTATTTACGCTTGCCCACTATTATGGAGTCTCCATAGAAGCCCTTATTTATCGATTGGAAGAAATGGGGCTTTTACCATCTGGGACTTGGGATCGGCTGCGCGATCGAGGATTGAAAGTGAGGAAAGTTCAGCAAGAGCTAGGACTAGAAGAAATTGAACAGCATACTGACAGCGTTCCTGTTCACTATCAACACCTTGCGATTGAGGCTTTAGATCAGGGACTCATAACTGAAGGAAGATTTGCAGATTTCCTTGGCGTTGACCGCTTGGAGGCTCGACGTATTGCAGAAGCATTGCGTGAACATTCAAGTGGAATCATGGAGGAAACTGCTCATTTAGATTTGCGTCAAGCGTAGAAAAGCGGGGAGATCAGTTATGCAAATTAAACACTCCCATGTTGTTCTTGACGCTTGTTGCGCCCTGAACTTCTGTGCTTCGGAGCATTTCATTGCAATTTTGAAGTCTATTCCTGCTCAAGTTGTCGTTACTAAAGTCGTGAGGGAGAAAGAACTGATAACTCTTCAACGCCTCAAAGATGAAGAGAATGAAGGTGCAGTTCAATTTGAGACAGCCATTGCCCAGGGTTTGCTTTCAGTAGTGGATTTCGAGTCAGAATCAGAGGAAGAGACGTTTGTAAACTATGCGTTTGAACTAGGCGATGATGGAGAGTCTGCAACTTGCGCCATTGCAATTCACCGGGGGTGGGCAATTGCTACTGATGACAAAAAAGCGGTTTCATTCTCCCAAAAAGAAGCACCTCATTTACAGGTTTTATCAACTTTGGAAATAATTAAGAGTTGGTCAGAAGGCGGAAATCTTACTTTAGCTGAATTGCGCACTGTACTTAGATCTATACGAACTAAAGGAAGATACATACCACATAGAAATCATCCTTTGCTTGGTTGGTGGGAAAATTTAATGCAGTGAGCTTAATAACTTAAGAAAAGCTAAACCAAGCATTTTCGGAGGAATTACCAAGGCTGTATAACAATAAGCTTGGAGTGGAACGGACAAGCCGCGCCGTTGAAGCGGGACGTTGGACTGCTGATTTATCGATGAAATGTACTTGAAGGTTATTGTCAGAGTTTCAAGACGAATATTGAAAAATCTGTAGTTTACTTACTGCCGTTTACTGCAATGTAGCCCTCTTAGGAATGGGAATTCAATCCGTTCGATCGTGGGTAGGGACGGGTGTTGCGATCAAATCGATTGCCGGATGCCCATTGATCTGCAAAACCCTCCCATCCAGTTGACGGATTGATTCAATCCACGATCCTTACACCGATGCAATGTCCTCGGCTGTAGTTTGAGGATGGAAGTAATCGTAGATTTGCTGCGCCATTTTTGCGCCAATTCCCGGCACTTCGGCGATTTGTTTCGGGGTGGCTTCCCGCAGGTAGTCGATCGAGCGGAAGTGAGCCAACAGTTGCTTTTGGCGATGATGCCCTAAGCCAGGAATTTCGTCGAGGCGAGAACGCCGCATCCGGTCACTGCGCTGCTGGCGGTGGAAGCTGACGGCAAATCGGTGAGCTTCGTCTCGCAAACGGCGCAATAGCTGGACTCCAGGCTGTTCGGCATCAGTCTGTAAAGGAATTGATTCGCCCGGCAAAAAGATCTCTTCGCGCTGTTTCGCCAAACTAACAACCTTTACATCCTCCAGCAAATTCATTTCTCGCAGCACTTCCACTACCGCCGAAAGCTGACCCTTGCCGCCGTCGATCATCACTAAATCGGGAAAGTCAGAATGATTCGCAGACGAAAGAATCGAAGTTTTGCTGTCCTCTTTTCTGCCGCCTTCATACTTTCTAAACCGCCGCCGAATCACTTCTGCCATGCTGGCAAAATCGTCAGAGTGGCCAGAACGCACGGTTGGATTCTTGATTTTATAGTGACGGTAATGTTGCTTGGCGGGTAATCCATCCACGAATACAACCTGGGAGGCTACTGCATCCGAGCCTTGAATGTGTGAGATGTCGTATCCTTCGATCCGATGTGGCATATCGGGCAGATCAAGAATCGTCGCCAGATCGAGCATGGCTTGGTTGTTGCGATCGGCAAACCGCTGAGTTCGGGCGAGTTCATATCCAGCATTCCGTTCCACCATTTCGATCAAGTCAGCTTTCGACTGCCGCTGGGGAACATACAAGTTAATTTTGCGACCCTTGCGCGTAGACAAAAACTCAGATAGCATTTCGGCTTCCGGCAACTCGTGCTGCGTCAAGATTTCTGCCGGAATTTCCACCGCTTCAACCGTTGAATAATGCTCCTCCAACACCCGCTGCAAAATTGCCCCCGGAGTCCCCGACTGGGCATCTGCCACAAATCCGAGCCGACCGACTAACCGCCCTGCCCGCACCTGAAACAGTTGAATGCAGGCATGGTGATCGTCCGCCATCAGCGCAATCGCATCTCTGGAAACGGTGTCGTCAGGGAGGGCAACTTTCTGCTCAGAATTCAACGACTGGATAGCCTGAATCTGGTCACGCACGCGAGCCGCGTACTCAAAGTTCAACTCTTCCGCCGCTTTTTCCATCTGCGCCATCAGAATTTCTTCTAGCTCTTTGGTGCGTCCCTGAAAAATCATCACCACTTTCTGGATCATCTTGCGATATTCTTCAGCCGTCACCAGCTTTTGGCAAACTCCCAAACAGCGCCCAATATCATAATTCAGGCAAGGACGATCTTTGAACAAAGGCTGGGGACGCTGACGCAACGGAAAAATTCGCTTAATCAACCGCAGCGTACTTCTGAGGGCAAACACATCGACGTAGGGGCCATAGTACCGATCTTTCGCTTTGCCAAGATGCCGCTTGCGCGTGATAAAAATCCGGGGATATTCCTCGCTCCACGTCACGCACAGGTAAGGATATTTCTTGTCGTCCTTCAGCAGCACATTGAAATGCGGCTGATGTTGCTTAATCAGGTTGGCTTCCAGCGCCAAAGCTTCGGCTTCGGTATCAGTGACAATAAACTCAATTTCTGCCACCTGCATCACCATTAAAGCAATGCGCGGATTTCGGTCAAGATCTTCTCGAAAGTAAGACCGCACCCGCGACCGCAGCTTCTTCGACTTGCCGATGTAGAGAATTTGATCCGTTACATCCCGCATGAAGTATACCCCCGGTTCTGGCGGAATCTCCTTCAGGCGAGCTTCCAGGCGATCGGGTTCTTTGACAAGCGGCACAAGTTTGGTAGGCATAAGCGCGGAGGGGCAGGGGCAGACCAGTCTCCTTTCTAGAATACTGTGCCGTCCGAGTCTTGTAGAGGGGCAACGCCGAAGCAAAGGGGTGAAGTTTCCGGCGTTGCGAATCGATGAACAGATGAGTAAGGAGCTTTCCCCATCTACCCATCTACCCATCTATCCAAAATCCAAAATCCCCTACGGACAAGGTTCGCCATTCATCCCGCTGGGCGGCATCGAAAAGGGCATTCCACCAAACGGCGGCATTCCGGGCTGCATCTGTCTACCTATCCCCGGAGGCGACATCGGCATTCTCCCTCCAAAAGGGCTGCCTCCTGGCATCTCTCCTGGCATCTCTCCCGGCATTCCTCCCATCGGCGGCCGCATACCAGTTGGGGGCTGGGCTTCTGATGGGGCTGATGGTGTACCAGAGGTAAGCGCCGCCAGATTTTGCTGTACCAGTCCGGTCGAGATCGCAACTGTGGTGGCATTATCGGGCAGTTGTGGATTCACGGCAGTATTAATCCCAATCACTTCACCTTGCTGATTCAACAGCGGTCCACCAGAATTACCCGGATGCACTTCTGCGCTAGTAAGAATAATTCCATCTTGAGTCAGTCGCTTGAGAATGCCCCTGGTCACAACTTCTGGACGCGCATAGGGTGCGCCAATCGCCCACACTTCTTCGCCTTCTTGGGGTTGCCCTCCTGCTAATTTTGCAACGGGTAGATCACTAGCTCCATTGATGCGTACTAAAGCCAAATCGCGGAAAATATCACCCTGGCCGGTGCCGGGATGCACGACTGTAGCAGAAAGCTCTTGAGCATCCGACAGGCGCACTTTCCAATTGCCAGAACCCGCCCCGCGCACCACATGGCTGTTTGTGAGAATTAATCCGTCTGGTGAAAGGATAATTCCAGAACCAACGGCATTTGCGCTACGCAGCATGACCACGGAGCGATTGGCATCAGCAATTGGATCGGGCGTATCAGCAGGCAAATCAGGATCGCGGGGTGGTTGCACCAATGAGTTAGCAATTTGCGGAATTTTGGCAAACGGATTGGCTTGGATGCCTGCCTGAGACGACGACCCAATCGATTCGGGTTGAGCCTCATAGTTCCACATGCTGCCGTCAGAGTTGCCGTTAGAAGTGACAGCAGGCGCTACAAACTTACTGCCTGCTACAACAGCAATGGTCAGCGCTGCCCAGCGGAGTAATTGAGAAGCAACTCGCTGCCGTTTCGCCAGTTTTCTAGCTTTGCGGTGTTTCTTTTTCAGAGGGCGAGGTTTCAGAGAAGGTTGAGCCAGTTGAGATTGAGCCATAGGTTACACTCGTCGCTGCTATGCAAGGGTCGGCAAAGCCAGCTTTGGCGGTAGAAACCCTGCACCCTATTCCGACTCAGAGCAGGAATGGCAAAAGGGACGTTGGCAAAGCGGGTGCATGTCAGAGAAAGCCGCTTGTCAAAGCTGATTGCAGCCATTGTAGATCAAATGTACTACTTTGGAAAGCGTTTTTAGGAATTCTCTTCACCCATGGATAGACCCTGGATAAATCAGCAATCCTTGGCTCAACCCATCGTGATCAAACAGATGGATCGGCGAGTGCAGCTTTCAGGGGCACAATGGAAGCTCTCAGAGTCGAACAAGCCAAACAGCAGCTTGCCAACCTACTCGAACGCTGAAGCAAGCGAGGGATTGATCCAGATGGGCCGTAGGTGGCAATCATCAGAAGGTGACGATCATCAGAAGTTTGGACGCCTCTTGCCCGCGCCAAGTCAGGGAATCTGGACAGCTTGTGAGTAAAAATCAGGGATTGATCCGACACAAGCCCTAAAATAGCTATTATTGTTACAGTTTATCGTAGTCATACTCACTTCGCCTTATCCAATATTCATCATGAACACCCCAGCCTGCGACCGCATCATTATTTTTGATACCACCCTCCGCGACGGTGAGCAGTCTCCCGGAGCCACCTTGAACGTGGAAGAAAAGCTAACGATTGCCAAGCAGCTCGCGCGGCTGGGGGTTGATGTGATTGAAGCTGGGTTTCCCTTTGCCAGTCCGGGCGATTTTGAGGCAGTCAGCAAAATTGCTCAGCAGGTTGGCACAGAAGAGGGCCCGACGATTTGTGGTTTAGCCCGCGCCACCAAGCAAGATATTGAATCTGCTGCCAAAGCGGTGTCTTTCGCCGCCAAACCACGCATTCACACTTTTCTAGCCACTTCAGATATTCACCTGGAATATAAGCTGAAGAAAACTCGTCAAGACGTGCTGCAAATCGCGCCAGAAATGGTGGCTTATGCGAAGACGTTTGTTAACGATGTAGAGTTTTCGCCCGAAGATGCCGGACGCTCTGATCCAGAATTTCTTTATCAGGTATTGGAACGCGCCATTGCCGCTGGAGCGACGACGATTAATATTCCAGATACAGTTGGATATACAACCCCATCAGAATTTGGTGGTTTAATCAAAGGGATTAAGGAGAACGTTCCGAATATCGATCAGGCGATTATCTCAGTACATGGTCATAATGATCTCGGTTTAGCCGTTGCCAACTTTCTCGAAGCCGTCAAAAACGGAGCGCGGCAGCTAGAATGCACAATCAACGGGATTGGCGAACGGGCAGGAAATGCGGCGCTTGAAGAGCTAGTGATGGCGCTGCATGTGCGTCGGCAATATTTCAATCCCTTTTTCGGTCGTCCACCCGAATCGGAAGCGCCCTTAACCCAAATCGACACCCGCCAGCTTTACAAAACCTCTCGCTTGGTTTCTAATTTGACCGGAATGTTGGTGCAGCCTAACAAGGCTATTGTTGGCGCGAATGCCTTTGCTCACGAGTCAGGAATCCACCAGGATGGTGTGCTGAAGCATAAGCTCACCTACGAAATTATGGATGCGCAATCGATTGGGCTAACGGATAACCAGATCGTGTTGGGTAAGCATTCTGGACGCAATGCCTTCCGAACTCGGCTAAAGGAACTCGGCTTCGAGCTTGCCGATCAGGAACTCAACCGCGCTTTTCTGCGGTTTAAAGAACTTGCCGACAAGAAGAAAGACGTGAGCGACTGGGATCTCGAAGCAATTGTTAACGATGAAGCGCAACAGGTTCCAGAATTGTTCAGGCTAGAGCATGTGCAGGTTTCCAGTGGCGATCATGCCCGCCCTACTGCCACCGTGACGCTCCGCACCCCAGACGGACAAGAACTCACCGATGCAGCAATCGGAACCGGCCCCGTTGATGCGATTTACAAGGCAATCAATCGCGTGGTCGATATTCCAAATCAACTGATCGAGTTTTCGGTGCAGTCGGTTACGGCTGGAATTGACGCCATCGGGGAGGTGACGATTCGCTTGCAGCACGACGATCGGATTTTTCAGGTCACGGGGCAAATACCGATATCATCGTTGCGTCGGCTCATGCTTATGTGAGTGCATTAAATCGGCTGTATGCCTCCTTGCAACAGGGAAAGCCGTTGCATCCTCAGCATGATGAAGTGCAGCCTGTGAGTTAGCGCATGAGAGAGGAGGATGAATCTCGAAGATTCCTGGCTTCTTAATCTGTGTTATTCAACCATCGTGAAATTTTCAGAGAAGAAGTCGGGGATCTGTCTCGCTACAATGCCTTTACAATAAGAGGATATTGAGATTTGTAACATTGTGATTTATCGCCAGTGAGGGTCGCCATGACTTCAGCCGTTGTGATCGAAAAACTCCAGAAACGCTATGGTGCAGTAGAAGCCGTCAAAGATGTTTCGCTGCGAGTTGAACCCGGAGAAATTTTTGGCTTACTTGGCCCGAACGGCGCAGGCAAAACTACGACACTGCGCTGCCTCTGTACGTTGGCTACCCCCGACGCAGGCAAAATTGAAGTATCCGGCATCTCTGTGTTGGAGTCTCCGAAACTGGCGCGGCAAAAGTTGGGCTATGTGGCGCAGGAAGTTGCGCTCGACAAAGTGCTGACCGGACGCGAACTGTTGCAGCTACAGGCAGCGATTTATCATCTCCCGGCAGTGACGATCAAACCTCAGATCGAGCGTGCCCTTTCCCTACTTGGGTTGCAAGACTGGGCAGATAAAAAAACGGGCACTTATTCCGGTGGTCTGAAGAAACGATTGGATTTGGCGGCTGGGCTGCTGCATCAACCTGATGTGCTGGTGTTAGATGAGCCGACCGTAGGACTAGACATCGAGAGCCGTGTTGTGGTGTGGGATTTTCTGCGCAGCCTGCGTGATAACGGCACAACGGTGATGCTGACGAGTCATTATCTCGAAGAAGTGGATGCGCTTGCCGATCGGGTAGCCATCATTGACAAAGGCGTCGTCATTGCGGCTGGAACGCCCTCAGAACTGAAAGATCGGGTCGGGGGCGATCGGGTGACGCTGCGCATCCGCGAGTTTACGCCCGTCGAAGAAGCTGAAAACGCCAAAACCATGCTGCAATCGATGCCGTTTGTGCAGGAGGTGATCGTCAATTCGGCGCAGGGGAATTCGCTGAATTTGGTAGTGGCGCCCCAAAGCGATGCCTTGATCACGATTCAGCAAGCATTGAAAGAAGCCGGATTGCCCACTTTCGGCATTTCTCAGTCGCGCCCTAGCCTGGATGATGTTTATCTCGCTGCGACTGGTCGAACCCTGCTTGATGCAGAACTCGCTGCCGCCGGATCGCGCGATCTAAAAGCTGAGCGCAAACAAAACATGCGGTAATGTCCCAATCTCTTGGAGTGTCCCCTATCCTCTATTCGCTCGGCTTAAACCTTGAGAAGGACTTTAGCAGTAAGATTAAGAAATTCCTACCTCTATTGGAGGAAGCAACTCTGCAAAACATCCGTCATAATTCAGAGTTATCGACATCGTTTCTTTCATATTGGAACTTTACAGGCTGGTAGGGGCAATGGGTGAAATTTCCGTCGCTTTAATTGAAGATCACGATTTAACCAGAGTTGGCTTAAAAGCTGCTTTGCAACGGCAGGAAGGCATTCAAGTAGTGGGCGAGGCGGCCAACGCTGCCCAAGGTTTGAAACTACTTGAGGCTTCTAGGCCAGATGTTGCCATTGTGGATATTGGGCTGCCTGATATGGACGGGATTGAACTGACTCGTCGGTTTAAGCAGAGCCATCCTGAACCAGCCGAAGAAAGAACTAAGGTTCTGATTCTAACCATGCACGACAGCGAAGATTCTGTTCTAGCAGCTTTCGCTGCGGGAGCCGATTCTTACTGCATGAAAGACATTAGCACCGATCGCTTGGTTGAGGCGCTGCATTCCACCTATGGCGGCAATTCTTGGATCGACCCTGCGATTGCCACGATTGTCTTGCGGCAGATGCGGCACAGTCCGGCGGGGGTTGGTGCAACAGAAACTGACAAAAAAGTCTCGATTGGGGCAGTGGAACCTGAATATGAGCAACTGCTGGAAAACTATCCACTCACCGAACGCGAGCTAGAAGTTTTAGAACTGATTGTAGCAGGGTGTAGCAATGCAGCAATTGCAGAAAAGCTTTACATCACGGTTGGCACTGTTAAAACTCATGTTCGCAATATCTTGAATAAGCTGTGTGCAGATGATCGGACTCAAGCTGCTGTTTTGGCACTGCGCTCTGGCTTAATTGGATAATGAGTGGGGTGATTGTTTTGATATAGCCTTCTACGAGAAAGACATGGGCGCTATATCTTTTTGTGTAAATGGTGAATAAACTTAATCTGACTTCAGGTGGATGGGTCAAATAGTGTTTTTGAATACACTGTAGGCAGTTCAACTAAAGTTTGATTAAGAGGTAATGATGAGTACTGAAGATAAAGCTAAGGCAACTGCTAAAAATCTAGAAGGCAAGGCGCAGGAAGCAATGGGGAACATTAAAGGTGATCCTCAGGATAAAGCGGAAGGCAAAGCAAAACAGTCTGAAGCTGAGGCGCGCCATGCTGTAGAAGATACGAAAGATGCTGTTAAGAAAGCGATTGATTAGTAGCGATAGGGTTGTTGCTGTTTGAATGGCAGTCCCTAAATTAGAGAAATAGGCGCAAGAAAGCTTGGGAGAACTTCTGCCCAAGCTTTTTCAATTGATTGTCTACTTATATGGATAGCAGTTGGAGGGCTAGTTAGAATCACCTGGAACAATTAGGAAATATCAGAAAATGTCTGACTAAATACAAATTTTATAAGACTTTAATATATCCAACTCTCGATAGAAGACGCATTGATGAAACAAGTAGACGATATACATAAGACAAGCATACGGGATATAGGATCATGAGCAAAGAAAAAAACGTTCAAAAAGATGTTTCTGTAGATACTTATGATGCTCATATTGTGCCAGCCGAAACTGCGGCACGCAAAGAGCGCGAGGGTGATGCCTTCAAACATACGCCTCATCAGCCTGAAGACGCAGACATAGACACTTCCGCTGGTTACACCGTTGACAAAGAAGGACTGGTTAACAATTTTGCAATTGAGCCAGAGATGTATGTTAATGAGCCAGGTGACTTGCGGCAAAAAGAGGAAGAATTGGCGGCTGAACGTGCCCAAGAAATGGCTGAGGTGAATGACACTGACAAGCAGGGAGAATTAACTGCCGACCATGACAGTCGCGGCAAAGGGACAGGCATTATTTAACCTGGTGAAATTCTAGCCCAACCCGTGAGGCGCAATTTAAAAGTGGGGATAAGTTAGGGGGATAACCGTAGGTGTCAGGTGATCAACAGTCACGGGCACCTATTTACTTTGTGTGGTGACTTCCGCCATGCGTGGCAGCACTTGATCACAAAAAAACAGGGTTCCTGCTGTCACACAAACGGGAATTGCTAGCAGGTTTAATAGCGGTATGCTAACTAAAGCTAGGCAAACTAAAGCAAAACCAGCGCTCACAGGTAGGCTGTGAATTATAATTCCTAGCTTTTGCCGAAACGGAAATCGTCGTCGTTCTAAAGCGGAATCTAAAAAGTCGAGACAAACAATCGTAGCGGCTAGCGTAATGCCTCCCGTCGTTGCAAGCAAGGTTCCTAGTCCTGGAAAAAAGTTGCAGAGCAACAGCGGAACGCCGATCAGAATTGTTATGAACAGCTTCTTTAGTTCATACGAAATGGCTCGCCAAATTTCTCTAACTGGGTTAACTCGCACTATTTGTAACTGTCCTGTTTGCAGCCGTTCCAGTTCTTCTGAGAGCTGCCCATACCAAGGCGCACCCAACAGGACGCCAAACTGAAGCAAAATAAACCCCGTTAACAGCAGCAGCACCAGCACCAGCAGAGTTCGTAACACCCAGACCAGCAGCACCAACCCAAATTCAGGCAGCTCAACTATCCAGCCTGGCAAAGCAAATTTCGGCAATTGCAGCGTTGGCAACTGGACTTCTGGTAAAGACGGCAGCCAGTCGGGAAGAGCAGGTAAGCTGAGGGTCGGCAGTGCGGTTGGTAAAGCAACCCAAGCGGGGAGGCTGAACCAGTTAGGTAGAGCAACCTCCCAGTCGGGTAGAGCCTTTATCCAGGTTGTCCAATCTGGGTCGAGATGAGGCGGATGAGCGAGCCAAGTTGGAATAGCTGTCAGGAATGCGTCAATTGCTTGCAGTCCGGCAAATAAAAGTCCGGCGTAGAGCGTAATGCCGATTGCTAAATTCAACAAAATGGGGAACAGCACATATCGACGCAGGTGTGGTGTAACGCTGAGTAGTCTTAAAGCCCGCAGTGGATAGCTAGCACCAACCAAAAAACCACCGAATCCACCTTGAGTTACTGAAAAGCGGGTTATGGGAGAGGGTGAGGTCATATAACGGAACAATACAGATAAACGGATAACAGTCGTGTTCAGCGGACGCAAATCACTTTTGCAGCTTAACAAGAAATTTGATGCATTCCACTACAACACGGCTGTTAGACAGCACGGCGCGGTTCACCACTATTCCATCCTAGCTACCATGACGATTGACCAATCTCAATCAAAACTCCATCTAAATCTCGAACATAAGCAACGGTCTGTCCCCAAGGTTTAACTTTAGGCTGCTCATAGGCAATTGCACCTGCTTCTACCGCTGTTGAGAAAGCCGTCCCAACATCATCAGTTTCAAAGCAAAGCTCAATTCCAGGCGGTAGATTTGACAAGCTATTTTCCTGAAAGCCCGAAGTAAGATTGGCTCTCACAGGCTCACTGGCGGCGAAATGAAGCACGGCTTCTCCCAATTCCATCTCGGCAAACTGCCCGCTTTCATGAACAAACCTTTTCGTCATCCCAAATGCTTTTTCATAGAAAGCAACGGATTGAGGAACATCTTTGACAAATAAACTGGTGTGGGCAAATTTCATCGGGCTTACTTCTAGAGGGTAATGATTCAGACAGTCTGTACAATAACGATAGAATTACGGATGGTCAATGCTTAAACGTCCTCATTTTTTAACCAATCGTCCAGAAATTTGATGCTGCTCCCCGATGCCTTGACCGACATCCTCCAATCGATTCACTTACAAAGCACAATTTTGGGTACGGCACATTTCACGGCTCCTTGGAGTATCCGGATTCCTAACGACGATGATGATGAAGCTACAATTCATGTCGTGATGCAGGGACAGTGCTGGTTACACCTTGAATCGAACTTCGGCAAAGCCGACGCTATGCGAACGCAACTGATTCATCTAGAGGCGGGAGATCTGGTGATTTTACTTCAGGGTCAAGAACATATCCTTTGCGATGATCCTGCAAGTCCTACAGTGGAACTTGAAGCGGTCATTGCCCGCAAACCCGACCCTGGATATAAGCGGATTGCTTATGGCGGCGGTGGCTCACTCTCTCAACTCGTATCAGGAACCTTCAAGTTTCGAGGCGAGCGCACTCATAATCCGCTTTTGTCAGCCCTACCAGAATTCATCCATGTGAAGAACGAAACGGGGCAACTGGTTCCTTGGCTTGAAAACACGTTGAAGTTTATTGCTTCTGAGATTGAAATTAATCAACTCGGCTGTCAATGCGTCCTTTCCCGCCTCGCAGATGTGCTATTTATTCAGGCAGTTCGAGCTTATGTTGCAGGACTACCAGTGAACCAAGCAAACTGGCTACGTGCGCTAACAGACATTGAGATTGGCATGGCTTTGTCTCTGATGCATCATTATCCAGATCGGGCTTGGTCAGTTGCCTTACTCGCTGAACAAATCTCAATGTCTCGTTCTACTTTTGCTGAGCGGTTTAATCAGCTAGTCGGACAACCGCCCATGCAGTATCTAACAACTTGGCGAATGGTTAAAGCCACAGATCTATTGCAAGAAAGTCAATTCGGAATTCGAGAGATTGCTGCACAAGTAGGTTACACATCAGAGGTTTCCTTTAGCAAAGCCTTCAAGAGATGGGCCGGGACTGCTCCAGGAATCTACCGTCGAAAGCATCGGACAGGAAACAACATTCTTGAGAATAGTGCTGTCTAACGGTTGGGTTCAGCCGACCATTAGGTTTTGCTACTCGGTTCCACCGTGATGACGACATTGCCCTTTTTGTGTCCTTTATCGGCATACCGATGAGCCTCGGCAGTTTGTTCCAACGGATAGCGTCGATCAATGACGGCTTTTATTTTCCCCGCCTCAATCAGCTCTTTGAGGAAAATTAAATCTTCTTTGCGCTCGGTTGTCGACCCAAATACCACTTTCTTGCCCCCTATCATTGAAGTCCAGAGCATTTGAACCGCCTCTGGCAGCCCACCGGCCACGGCCAGATAGCGTCCTTGGGGTGTGAGCGAGCCTTGACAACGTGAAAACGAAGTCTGACCGACGACCGTGTCCAAAATGAGGTCATAGGTCTCACCGTTTTTGGTGAAATCCTCTTGGGTGTAATCAATGACCTGATCGGCTCCCAGAGATTTCACCAATCCTATATTCGCCGTGCTGCATACTCCAGTGACTTCCGCCTCATAGTACCTGGCAAGCTGTACCGCATAAGTCCCTACCCCTCCAGAAGCGCCATTGATCAGGACTTTTTGCCCGCGCCTAATATTTGCCGCTCTCAGGAAAGATAATGCCGTTCCTGCCCCAAAAGGAACGGCGGCGGCTTCCTCATAAGTCATATTGGCCGGTTTTATTGCCAGCGCTCCTGCTTCAGTCCGACAGACGTACTCAGCATAAGCGCCCCAGCGATCTGAGTCTATGCCAAAGACCTCGTCACCTTTCTTAAACAACGTTACTTCTTTGCCTACTGCTTCGATTTCTCCGGCTAGCTCAACCCCCAAGATTCTTCTTTTGGGTTTTCTAATACCAAACATTAAGCGCGGGAGGGGCCCGAACCCGGGAGGGACAAAGGTGAACCCTCGAGCGTTCACGTCCCCTGTGGTTACTGATGTCGCACATACCCTGATCAGGACTTCCTTGTCCTGGGGAACAGGTTTTTCTACTTCCTTGAGTTGCAGAACATCCGGTGGTCCGTATTGTGTATATACAATCGCTTTCATGAGCTTCCTCCCAGATTGCTCTGATCTGGTGAATTTAAGTGTAGTTCACCACAATCTATCCTACAAGTCTGCAAAACCTAACGGTAAAGTTCAACGGATTTTGAAAGCGGCGATAATTTTTGAAACCCAACCATAATCTCAAATCCGCTCTCAAAATTCCGGTACAACGACTTGTTATAGCGCTGCGATCGCCCTTACTGTTTTATCAAGCATCAATGTCAATGTTTTTATAGAGAGCGGTGATTTCGACTTGAGCTTCAAATGCACTTAAGAACAATGTGATATTCGGATCATCGTATTTTGATAGCAGCCATTGATTAGCAGCCGTTTTGACATAGTGTTCTACGTGAATACTGTCCTGATCAATGAGAAGATACTCGCGGAAGCTGTCAATAGTACGGTAAGCAGAAAACTTTTCGCCGTGATCATAATCTTGAGTTGATTTAGAGAGCACTTCAGCAATAAAGCAGGGATTGGTCACGGTGTCGGTGCCCGGTTTGAAGCTGTAAGGGTTTTTCGACAACCATGAGATTGGGATAGGGGTAAAGATTGCGATTCCCCTTTGGGGAGGCTCCGCCACCGGGAGTCCACAGCCGTTGATCGGCTCCGAAGATCCTATGGGGTTTGCCTCGTAAAGCAGATTTGAGCAGGGATGCAAGATGAATTGCCAGTTTGTTATGGTCAGGTGTGCCTCCCGTTATAAGTCGAGTTTCTCCGTTCACATATTCATGGCGTTCCTCCGAAGCTACTTTAAATTCCAGATATTCTTCACGGGTATAGGTGCGTTGTTCAAGTGCCTGTGTCATGGTGTATTCAACTTCCCTTGTGCTCAACGGCATCGGGCATTTGCTGAATAATCTCCATCGTCTTGACGCTGACGGTGCAGACCCGGTCGAGCAGGTCAATAACCTGTTCTTTGTAGTCCGCAAACTGTAGGTATTGAAGAGTTTGGCGATCGTCGGGTCTTTGGGTTTCTTTTCTTTGTATTGGTCAAGTATCCTTTCCAGAGCAGAGCGGTTGCCAAGTTTGTATTCCCAGGCAACAGCAGGGATACCCGTTGCACCAACGACGTGTAAATCTGGAACCAAATCACTAGCGATCGCCATAAATGGCCTTTGTGAGCCAGCGTCAATACAGCAGATGATTAAGTTGTCTTGATGAATATCTGGAAAGATACTTGGCAGTTGATAAGTTCTTCCGTTGAAGTGTTTTCAAAATAAAGATATTGCTTGGCATAAGGACGACAGCAACTCTTAACAATATTTTCTTCAAAGGTCTTTTGTATTTTTCGTTCTAAATAATTTTTAAGATCGGCATCCCACTTAATATCTAACTCCCGCTTCACTCCTTTCTCTAAATGCTCTTGATAAACCGCTACAAAATACTTCATTCGCTCAATCAAAGCTTCTTTTGAAAAGTCATAAACTCATTTATCCCATTGAGTTACAACACCTCTCGAAAAAAGCTGAAAAACTGCCTCCTGAGATTTTCCTGCCTTCACTTCCTTATCGACCAACGGCAAAAAGTTATCAAAATCGTTATCGGTCAAATTAATCCAATTTGCCTTCTGATCGGGTGTAATGTGGTCAAAGGGAATCTGCTCAAATCGCGTCCGATCGAACCAGTCGAGCTTTTCTTCTCGCGTTTGTTCATCTTGCAGCGTGAAGTAGAAAATTTTTGCCTTCATTTTCAAGAAGCCTTTGGCTCTGATTGATAAGAAAACACATCGACAGAGATTGATTTAATCGGCTTCGCTTCTCCATGAAGCATTAAACGAATTTGTTCTGTTGTTTCTCGGCTAAAGACTTCTTCGCCACAGTGCGAACAGACTGCTGCCGGAATCTGCTCAACCAGATAAAACTTTTCATCAATCTGAAAAATCTCATTGACTAACTCTTGATGGAATTCTTCTGAATTACAAACGTGACATTTAGAAACTGTTTGTAAACAAAGATTTAGATCCCCCTAAATCCCCCTTCAAAAGGGGGACTTCAGACTTTTGGCTCGGTTCCCTCCTTTCTAAGGGAGGGTTAGGGAGGATCAAGTCTTGAAGCCTGTTTCAGCCTCTTCAAATTCATTTACA
>JAAUQT010000270.1 GCA_012033495.1 Cyanobacteria bacterium RM1_2_2
CGGAACCTACCTCACGTCCGACTGTCGCGGCAATCTCAGACGAATCCACGCCGAGTTTCAGCAAACCCACGGACTTCAGTTGCGGCATGGCTGCGAACCCGAAATGATGTGGCTGAAAAAGGAGCCGATGGGCAACCTGTGGGCGGCGTCACGAAACCCAACTGTTACCAAATCGATCAATTTGAGGAACTGCGTCCTGTCTTTTTGCGCGTGATTGAGTATAGCCGCGCCATGGGTTTAGACATGATCCAAGGCGATCACGAAGATGCACCCGGACAGTTAGAGCTAAATTTCACCTTTGATGATGCCTTGCGTACCTGTGACCGTCTCACTACCTATCGTCAAATTTGCGCTCAGGTTGCCCGTGAGTTTAATTTGATTGCTTGCTTCATGTCGAAACCTTTTATGGGCGTCTCGGCGTCTGGCTGCCATCACAACTTATCCCTCTGGCGAGGCGGCGAAGAGACGATCAAAGCCTTCGGATTCGAGAAGCTACCCGGACTGCCGGGAGTGTTCACCTACCAGAAAGGCGGCGAAAATACGTTTTTACCTGACCCGAATTACCACAAAACCAAGCCTGGCCCAGTCGGCTTACACTGCATTGGCGGCGTGATCGAACACTTGGGCGCACTGACTGCCATCGGTTCCTCTACCGTCAACTCTTACCGCCGCCTTTGGGATACGGGCTTGTGGGCCCCGGTCTATGCCGATTGGGGCTATCAAAACCGGACTTGCGGACTGCGGGTGTCGGCTCCCGGTCGGTTTGAGTATCGGGCAGTCGATTCGATGGTGAATCCCTACCTGATGGCAGCGGCTTTGCTGAGAGCCTTTGACGACGGCATCAAGCGCAGTCTTGATCCGGGAGAACCAGAGCAGCGAAACCTCTATGAAGCAATGGAAGCAGGCAAGCAGGTGAAAAAACTACCGATGTCGCTGGGAGAAGCCTTAGAACGATTGGCAACAGATGAGGTAATTAAATCGGCTATGCCAGGAGAAATGTATATGTTATACAACTGGTACAAGCGCGATGAATGGGAACGCTTCCTTGCTACGACCAGCAATTGGGACATGGAAACCTACTTAGACTGTTTGCCTTAGGCGAAATAACTTAGACTGTTCACGGAATCATAAGAAAATCGAGTATGCGCTGAGTTTTGCGTCGATTCACCAGGCTGACATTCACTTATCCTACTGGGCTTGCGTAGAGCCTGGCCATTCCTTGTGGTTCATGGCTGTATTTGCCACTGTGCCACGGTTGATAGGTCTCGTTATACAAGCAGAGGCTATCAGGATGTTGCCTCACAAACTGCATCATTTGCCGATGCGGTTCACCTCGAAAAAACTGCTTTAGATCAGATTCAGAACGCCAATAGCTAACCATCAACACTTCGTTAGGGCCACAAATTCCAGCCTTCACTTGCACACAACCTACTGCTTGAGTTGTGGTAGTCCTAATCCAATTTACATTTTCCATAGCCAGAAAAACCCGACCCGATCGCGCGCCAGAATGCCATTAACAAACACAACCGCTTCTGGATTTTCTGGCACATTGATTTGATAAATGGAAAGATTCATTGCACTTGTCCTCTGCAAACGACCTGGGGAATTTTGAGACATATGCTTTTGTATCGCGTTAAGTGTCTAAGTTGAGATGGGGTGCAAGGGCTGTGACGGATCGAGTGAGCCTCTAGCTTGAGCCTCCAACTTGAGCCTCTAGCTTGAGCCTCCAACTAAGAGCAAAGCCCACACCCCTGTCCTAAACTTTTGCGTAGCGCTATGACATTGGCTCTCACTCACTGAATACTCAACAAAAAGATTATTCAATAAATTGAGTATAAGATTTAGGATATATTCAACTTAGTGAATATGTCAACCTGCTGCCGATGTCTCTTCCTTACGCTATTTTGTCGATTCTAGTTAGTGCTCCTAGCAGTGGCTACGACCTTGCCAAGCGATTCAACTCCTCAGTAGAAGGATCAGTTGGTTTTTTCTGGAGCGCTAGTTTTCAACAGATCTACCGTGAACTGAACCGTCTAGAGGCAAAAGCATGGCTGCAAGCCGAAGCCGTGCAGCAGGAAAATCGACCTGACAAACGAATTTACGCAGTAACGGCATTGGGTAAACAGCAGTTGTGCCAATGGATTGCTGAAGTGGAAGAGATGGCATCGATCAAAGATGAGTTGCTTGTGAAGCTGTACGCAGGGCATCTCGTATCTCGCCAAACAATCGTGACAAAGCTAGAAGTGCACCGCCAGCAACATCAGCAGCGATTGGCAATCTATCAAGAAATTAAAAGCCTGTACTTCAAAAATCCGCAAGCATTGTCGAAAACTCACCAATTTCAATACATGACCTTATTACGCGGAATTCATTACGAAACGGGTTGGCTGGCTTGGTTCGATGAGATTATGCCGCTGCTGCAAGTGACCCATCCTGATTCGGCAGATCTATTCGGCAGATCTCAAAACTGATGGATCAAGCTATTTCCCCACCACAAAGCTGGTAATCGACCAAGCCCCAATCATAGAGCGGGTTTCCGGGGCAGCGGTGGCTTGCTCTAACAGATTGACAGGCTGTACTTGAGCAGAGTTCAACCTCAGCAGCGAATTGAAGCACTTCTGCCAGTCAAGATTGGCTGAGGCTCCGTGAGCTTCGTAGCAGCGCAAAACCCACTGGTTGGGGTTAGCTTCCGAGGGCTTGAATGCAGTCAGGATCAGGTTATTTGCCTGGAGGTTTAGAAATTCTGCACTCGTCGGTAAGGCAGGATTCGGGACGCTGGGAGCCGCCGGACTGATCACCACTCGCAACGGCTGGTTTAGCTCATAGCCGCGTCTCGCCGTCTGTGCGGTTTTCCAGTCCCGATCGTGAGGATAAACGGCATAGGTGAACTGATGCTGCCCTCGATCGGAGTTGGGGTCGGGCCATGCGGAGCCACGCAGCAGAGTGAGCCGCAACTGATCGGGTTTAGCATCGTAGCCGTGCTTGCAATCGCTGAGGATGCTGACGCCGTAGGAATTACCGCTGGCCGTGTCGCTCAAATCTGCCCATCGCAAAGCAGGCACTTCCCATTTAGCTTTTTCGGCGGCCGTTTGGGGGCGAGTGGTTCGCTGAATCGCGCCACAGGGAATCTCGTAGGTCGCCTCAGATGCATTTATGTTGAAGGAAAACGCCGCCTTCACCAGCACATGGCGCTCCTGCCAGTTCACCTGGGTTTCGATTTTCAGCACCGCTGAGCCTTGGTCGAGGGCATATACCTGATTAAACGTAGACTGCCCGATGCGGCGAACGATCCGAATCCGCGTGGTGATTGTGCCCCGATCTTCGTAAAAAATCTGCACTAACTGCGCCGCTGGTAACGGATATTGAGCGTACTTCGGGTCGATATTCCAAGCGTCCCAATACTGTCCCTTGTCTTGAAATGCCTGAAGCTGATTTCCGGCGCGGCTGAGCAAATCGCGTTTATGCACTTTGTCAAACAGGGTTGCCAAATTGCCCGTCGCTGGATCGATGGTGGCGCGGATGCGGTCGTTTTCTAGCGTAAACCCACTCTGCGGCACCGTCGGAACTGGATTACCAGCGCTGCGGGGAGTTAGCCAAAAACAGCGATAGCCCACTGCCGGAATGTTTGCCTGAAAGAAAATCTGACAGTAGGTTTTGCCGCCTTCTCGCCAACAGTGCGGCTGCGACGGAATCTCGCGCCCCTCCAAATCTCGAATCTGCCAGAAACAGGCTTTCTCATCCTGGGTTTGCTCCGCCGACACGATCACCACTTCTGAGCGGGCCCAGTTCAGTGGATTAAACACCGTCACTAGCTTGGCTTGTGGATGGGGAGGCGCAGGACGAGCGACATTTGCTACTAAGCCTTGCATTGCCTGTTGACGCACATTCCAGCCCGTATCGAGTGCTGCCTGCCAGTCTCGATTAGCGTCCACAAACACCTGCGGAATTGAGGTTCCCGGCAAAATATCGTGAAACTGATTCAGCAAGACTTTTTTCCAGGCGGCTTCCAGTTCCGCTTGCGGGTAAGGCGCGCCCGTGAGCAGGGTTCGCAGCGAGGCAAACAGTTCGGCTTCGGTGAGGGTGTCCTCACAGCGACGGTTGAACCGCTTCTGGTCAGCATGGTTGGTGTAGCAGCCGCGATGGAATTCCAGGTAAAGTTCGTTGTTCCAAACCGGCAGCGAGGTCTGCGGCAGAGAGGTGAGGTAGTTTGAATCGAGGTGAAGCGGAGTTGGGGGAAGAAGGGAGACTGCTGCCAGCGTCGCGCTAGCTCCAGCATGTCGCGGGTGGGGCCGCCGCCGTGATCGCCGACTCCTAGCGCCCAAAGTGCCCTATTGATGCCCGTTTGCTTTTCCCAATCGCAGACATAGCGGGCCATTTTAACCGGATCGATGCCTTCTCCGATCGGGGCGGAGTGGTGGCTGATCACCTGAGTGCCGTTAGGAGCCTGCCAGCGGTGCAGTTGATGCGGAAACTGGGTGGTGTCGTTCCAGCGCAGCTTTTGGGTGACAAAATAATCGACGCCGCCCTGCTTCAAGAGTTGGGGTAGCTGCCAGTTGAAGCCAAACGTATCGGGGAGCCAAGCGATTGTGCCCTGCCGCCCGAATTTCTGCTGCAAATAGCGCTGACCGTAGAGCAAGTGTCGGGCAATCGCTTCGCCGCTGCCCAAGTTCATTTCTGGTTCAATCCACAAGGGCGCAATGCTGACTTCCCAGGTTCCGGCTTTGACTTTGGCTTGAATCGCGGCAAACAGATCAGGGCGATTTTGTTCAATCCAGGCGTACAGCGCAGGCGACGTGTGGGCGAAACTTAGCTCCGGAAAATCTTGCTGAAGGCTCAACACCGAGCGAAACGTCTGTTCTGCTACCTGCCAGGTTTCGCTAATTGGCCACAGCCATGCCATATCCAGGTGGGCATGACCGACCATTTCGATTTGCCGCTGCTTCACCCAACTGCTGAGCGGCTGTAGCTGCTGCCGTAAGCTCGCCAACCCCCGATCGAAGCTAGCCCGATCCGTGACGCTCAGCACCGACCAAGGCAGTTTAGCCAACGCGGCTGCGACGCTGTCTAGCTTCTCTGGAGCAAAGGCATTCAACACTTCCTGCAACACCCCCACCTCATCCGCCACAAACGCGGGTTCTGCGGTCGGGTTGACCGTCTGCGCTGCCAACTCATACAAACAAACTGCCCGCACCAGCGCCCCGTTCGCGTGTCCGGGACTCTCCAGCCGCAGTGCCACATCGAAAAAATCGCCAATTTTCACGGACTGGCCCAGCAAAATCCGCGTGACGCTATCAAACAAATCCCCTTCCTGAACCAGCCTGCCGTTGACAAAAACTTGCGCCTTGTCTGCCCACCAACTCAGCCCGATCCGCAGCAGCATTCCCTGAAGGTAGTAACCCTGAAGATTATGCGGTACTGTAATCCGCTGCCCTAACCACAGCACCCGCCGCCCTTTTTCCCAGGTAATTTGGTTATTCGCAGACGGCGTTACTTTTGCCCAACTTTGCCAGGTGCTGGCTTGGGTTGCCTGCGCAATTGGCAAATCGCCCGCATAGCTGCGCCAGTTCGCCTGCACGTCCAGTTGGTTTAACTGCCGCAGACGGCGAATTGTATCGGAAATTTGAGTATTAACAGCGGAAGTCCGCACCGCCGAGGGGATAGCCGAGTAGGTCATATTTGCAGGTAATTTGCAGATAAAATGAGGGCAGTCACGCTAGAAGGATAGAGGATCAAAGGCAAATTTGCCCAATTTTGCAAAACGTTAGATCCCCCTAAATCCCCCCTTACAAAGG
>JAAUQT010000271.1 GCA_012033495.1 Cyanobacteria bacterium RM1_2_2
TAGCCTGTTTGTTTTGCATCATCTGTCTGTGCAGTTGCCTGGCTTTTTCGCTTTCTAAATCCCCACATTTAAGCATCGTGAGATTAATTGTGATCAAATCCCGACTTGATTAGCATGGAGGACTTATAACCTGTTTAAGAAAGTGTCTGATCATCTCGATCTGCCCCTGAATCCCCTATTCCAGGAAACTTTAAGCAGCAGTGGTTTGGGAAAGTCTTCCTCACTGACGGGGGATCTGGGAGTAGTTTGGGTTGGCTCAGCACTATTCAAGCCGCTTCTCAGGAAGGCTGAGAAAACTTGTGCGCATGGTAGTTTTCTGATAAGTAAACTACTGTGAAAAACGCTAGAGGCGGATTTTGGCTGATGGTTTTCCTGCTGCTTCTACTTAACCGCTGATGGAATTATGCCTGATATTATTGAATTAGATGGACGCACCTTTATTCCGGCTGAACAACTTACTCTACCTGAGTCTTGCACTGTCACCAGCCGATTCCAATCTACCCTTACTCTCAAAGATGATGATCTGTTTTTAATTACAGACACATTAGGAAATATCAACGGATGCGTTGAAGAAAATAATAACAACAGCTTAGGACTTTTTTGCCGAGATACGAGGTTTCTTAGCTCGTTAGAATTGCAAATTGAAAAGCGAACTCCTGTTCTGTTAAGCAGCACGGCTCAGAAAGGGTTTGCTCTGTCGGTGCTGTGTGCTAACCCATACGTAGAAAACTGTCTTCCGGCTGAAGTGATCAGCATTCAGCGAGAATTTGTGCTGAATGGTGGATTATTTGAGGAGTTGACCGTCACCAACTATAGCCGCGAATCTTTGAATTTTGAAGTTAGTTTAACCTTTGCTGCCGACTTCGCCGACTTATTTGAAATTCGAGGATTCACCCGCGAACGTCAGGGCAGACTCATGCAGCAGGTGAAGGCAAACACAGATATCACCGATTTTGCTGACCCCAATGGCGCTTCACTGAATCGACTATCGCTGCAAGATTTGTTTTTGGAAACAGGAGAGGTGTCTTTAGCCTATCAAGGCTTGGATGGAGCCATTGTAGAGTCGCGGATTCAGTTTTCCCATCGGAAGCCCGACCGCGTCGAAGGTTTTACAGCAATTTGGCAGCTATCTCTAGGCTCTCACGAAACTCAGCAGCTAGGGTATCGACTGCAACCAATGCTCAATAGCCGCCCAGCTTCGATGGTGAGTGCCCCTATGACCTTACGGCAGGCGATTGCAGCCGAATCGATGGAAAAACAGGACTGGTGTTCGTCTGTCACTCAAATTCGCTCAGACAATCGAGCCTTTAATGAAGCCATCGAACGGGCAGAACAGGATATTTACTTACTCAGGCAAACCTTCGGTAAGGATAAAGTGCTCGCGGCTGGAATTCCCTGGTTTTCGACTTTATTCGGGCGTGATTCAATTATTGCGGCTGCCCAAACCCTGATTCTTGATCCCCGTATTGCTCGGCAAACCTTGGCAAGTTTGGCCCAATACCAGGGAAAAGTAGACGATGAATGGCGCGAGGAACAGCCTGGTAAAATCCTGCATGAACTGCGTTTAGGCGAAATGGCTCGCTGCGGTGAAGTTCCGCATACGCCCTACTACGGTACAGTTGATGCAACTCCGCTGTGGCTCATGCTATATGCCGAATATTATGCCTGGACACATGATCGGGAAACGTTGGAGCACTTATGGGAGAATGCTATCGCAGCAATGGAGTGGATCGATCGCAATTGCCGCGAGACAGGTTATCTGACCTACTACCGTAAGTCGAGTAAAGGATTAAGAAACCAGGGTTGGAAAGACTCGGAAGATTGCATCGTTAATCGTAATGGTGAACTAGCTGAAGGATCAATTGCTTTAAGCGAAGTGCAAGGCTATGTCTATGCTGCAAAGATGCGATTGAGTGAAATTGCTCGCCTCAAGAAACGCTTGGATTTAGCTGATCGCTGGCAAGAAGAAGCGAAAGGGCTACAAACTCGGTTCAACCGAGACTTTTGGGTTGAAGATCAGGGTTACTGTGCAATGGCGCTTGATGGCGAAGGGAAAGCTGTTGATGGAATTGGTTCTAATCCGGGACATTGCTTAGGTTTGGGCATCCTCTACCCAGAAAAAGCCCGCAGTGTGGCAGAACGGCTTCGCGCCCCTGATATGTTTAACGGTTGGGGCATTCGCACCCTCAGCAGTCTTTCTCCGGCTTATAACCCAATGGGCTACCACATTGGCTCTGTTTGGCCTCATGACAACGGACTGATTGCAGCAGGGTTGCGTTCACTTGGCTCGGTGGAGCAGGCGCTAGAAGTGGCGCAGGGCATTATCGATATGACCTTACAACAACCGTATCAACGTCCTCCTGAACTGTTTTGCGGCTATGAGCGAACTGCTGACAGTAGCCCAGTGCGCTATCCGGTTGCTTGTTCCCCCCAAGCTTGGCAACGGGTGCAATTTTCCAATTTCTGCAAATTATGGTTAATTTAGTCCCTGATGCGCCAGGAAATTGTTTGCGGGTGATTGATCCTGCTTTGCCGCCTTCGGTGGGTCGGCTATCGTTGCACAATTTAAGAATTGGTGAAACGGTCTTAGACCTAGACTTTGAGCGGTTGGGCAGTACAACAGCCTGCCGAGTAACGCGCAAGCGCGGGAATCTGCGAGTGATTATTGAAGCGTAACTGTAGAAAAATGGTATTGCAATTGATTTAGATAAACATAAACAACAGGGAGAACTTGCCGAACAGGAAAATCAATCGCAATACCAGAGCGCGGACATCTTCAAGAACTACAGCACTATCTAGCTTAGCTGGGAAGCAATTTGCAACCCCATTTGCAGCATACGTGATTTCTAATTGCGGTACGGTGAGAAAAAGTGAGATCTTTACTGGCGAGAATCTGTAGAAATTAGGAATCTTTGTGCAGTTGAATGCTTGTGCCAAGCTTATCTAGGGTCACGGATTCAGCAAATAGGGTGTCAATGAATTGGGCATGGGTTCTTTAACTGCAACATCCATCTCTTGATGTCGCTGCTTGGAGGTGGCTTGGTAGATGGCTTTGCGAGCGCGGTTGATGCTCCCTAGCGGCTGATGTTCGGGCAATGAATGCCAAGGCGTGAACGAGAGCGTTTCTCCAAAAGCAAATTGTTCTGGCGTATCGAAAATCTGGCGCGGAATCCGAATCGTGGCGACTTTTTGCATCGGAGCATTTTGTTCATCCCATTCAACTGTTGGATCTTCAACTGGCATTTTTTCTGCGTCGGTTTGTTGCTGAATCAAAAAATCAAACGTCGCATCTTGATTCCTGAGATAATCTGCCATCACCGCTCGCAAATAATTTGGCGTTGCGCCAACTTCTCCGCCGATCTGACTGGTTGGAATCGCCGAAAACTTGATTGCCGTATTACTAAACCGATAGGGCGTCGTGCTCCAATACTGGGCCGCCAGCAGGTTCCCGATATACTTCTGCTGAAATGATTGCACGATCTCTAGTTCTGGCGGATGTTTCTTGAAAAACTCCTGCGGAACTTGCCCTCTAGCTTCTGCCAAAGCCGTAAAAAATTCGGCAAAATCTTCCGCATTGTGAATAAAAAATACCGGATGGTCGAGCATGACAAAATCTTGCGTCTGGGCATTTTTCTCACTTGCCAACACCTTCTCGCCTTCTACACCCATCAGCTTAATCGCCATGCCGTGCAATCCGGGTTTCGTATCATCCATCACCAGCGCATTCGAGAACCGAATCCACGCCGGATAGGTTTTTCCCGGCTGCTTGAACACGCCAACTCTCAAATCTTCCGGTAAATCCGGCGCAACCGTAAACTCTGCCCACACCGTACCATGCCCTTTGGTATGCTGACCCCGCAATTTAGGTGGCTGCAATTGCTTGCTGATTTCAACAATTTTCGTGATTGTAGTTGCTTCGTTAAGGTTGAAGATAGAGCTATCTTGAGCAAGGGCTGGACTTGTGATCAGAATCAGACCAATTAAAGTAGCAATCAATACTTTTAGCAAGGTTTGCGATCGAGAAAACCACTGCATAGAAATAATTCGTAGGTGTGAAAAAGCATGGAAACAACTACTTTGGATAGAATAACTCTGAACTCTGTGTCAACCACACGCTAATTAGAGCAGAAAATTATAGGAACTGTTCTTTTGGGACTGATTAATCAACTCTCTTGTTGATTAAGAATGAAATGGTTATGACCATTTGCTACCCTTGAAGTCTAGACATTCCTCATGTCCAAAGTGTTTATTCACTAATTACTAGATCTAGTGTGACGTTACAGCAGATTTCAAGCTTATGAAGCACAGTAGCAGGTTATTTTGTTATTAAATTTTACCGTACTTAACCTACTTGAAATCTGCATGTAATCTCAATTACAACTATATAGTTGATGTCACTCGGATTCCTATTTCCAAGTTCCATCAGGTTGGCAAACGAGAGAACCAATTTTAGTACCTGAACTATAAGTATTTCCATTATAGGTACAGTCATTGGCATAAGCTGTAGAGACAGTTCCTAGTAATAAGAAAAGGGTACAAGGTAGGATTTTCATTGAGTTGCTCCTGTCAAAATATATTCACGAAACTTTCTAGAAGTAATGACTTGGCAAGGTGAGTGAGGATACGATTATTTCTGTATCTTTGCCATGTTTACTTAGCTTTATAGCTTCAATTTGCTGCTATACCCTCTTCGAGGTATATATTTTTTGGTCTGGGCATCTTTAAGCTTGTCATGGCTGCCAACCCCTGATCACCTGCGGTTATATTTGCCCTCTCTGCATCTTTCTGACCGATCTCAATTAGTAACAAATCGTCATTTGCAGTAGGCAAGCAATCTAAGTCAGAATATACCACAACCGATATTGCTGCTTCCCCTCCTTTTTTGAGAACTGTTAACGGATATGAATCTAAAGCAGTTTTATCTCGACAGATTCTTGCAAATCCTTCTTTTAATAATGGATTTACAGCAAATTTTGCTTGTTGAGGATTCTCTTTGCAAAATCCTTCTCCCTCTCTGCACAATCGCTTAATTGCTTCTAAGGCATCCTGATTGACTTGAATAATTTTCTCCTTTCTTATTAATCCATTTTCTCCATAGATACCTATTTTCACAGGTGTTCCTCTGTATCTATCAAGAAACACTAAATCATTTTCTGGTGTAATCTTCACTTCAAAGTTGACTTTCTGCTTTTCAAGTACAGAGTTGAAAATTACAGTTGTCAACACTAGGCTGGCTAGAGTACCACCTAGTCTTCCAATCCCAGTTGTAATACTGGCATCTGATGATCTTATTCCACCCAAATAGCGATGAACCAGTGCTGAAACTGCCGACCCAAAAAACAAAGATGGTGCAAAAGGAGCTATGGGGAGAAGAGTAAGAACTACACCACCCAAAAGCCCGGTAACTATAATTCCTACAAAGGGAATATCATTAGATGAGAACTTAAGTTGACTGTCCTTAACGTCAGGTTCTTGAGATGGGTTAGTCATTGGAGTTGTCCTGATTGTATTTATCAATTGAGACCAAAGCCTTCAATAAATCATCAACTTGGTGATGTTACCCTACAGTAATCACGGGTTTGTACGGGTTTTCGAGCGGTTCAAACTCATATTCTGTGAATTGGCTTAAGAGACTGTTTGTAAATGAATTTGAAGAGGCTGAAACGGGCTTCAAGACTTGATCCTCCCTAACCCTCCTTAGAAAGGAGGGAACCGAGCCAAAAGTCTGAA
>JAAUQT010000272.1 GCA_012033495.1 Cyanobacteria bacterium RM1_2_2
GTAGAATCTGCTTTGGCAGCGCCTGCAGGCTGATTCTTTTCAGCGTTTTTCAAAGTTTCCTTGCAATCTAGACCCCAATGGTGAATCTTATGAGTGAACAAACAAACGCCTACATCGTTCCGGGTGACATTAACGCCCTTAGCTTTGATAGTTTCGGTCGTGATGCCAGCCGTGATGTAGTGTGCTTAGCTCCAATCCGGACTGTGATCCGTCGTGAAGAAGAAATCACGCTGGTACGCAAAGTCCGCAAGGTTGAAGAAATCGATGCTGGCTTGTCTTGCCCCACCTCTAGCGTTGCGATGCCTTCTAACCCATTTGTTGAGCAACCTGGCTATGCTCAGCAAGCCCAGCCTGCCGGCGTCAACTTTTAGGAGTAGGTCGGTCTTATGAGTAACCAATCTAACGGTCAAATTGTTCCTATGGACATTGAATCCTTGAGCTTCGATAGCTTCAGCCGCGATCCGCAGCGAGATGTGGTGTGTCTTGCACCAATTCGGACTGTGATTCGCCGCGAAGAAGAGATTACCTTAGTCCGTAAGGTTCGCAAGGTTGAAGAGATTGATGCAGGTTTGTCCTGTCCTGCAACCAGTGCAACGCTCTCTTCTAACCCTTTTACTGATGGGGAAAAAAAAACCTATTAGTTCATCCCTCTACTGAAACTCAACCGGCTTCAACTGACCAGCCACAAGCCTACCAGCCGCAAGCTGAGTCCGTTGAGAGCAGGGTTGACCTGCCTTAGCCTGCTAATCAAATCGAGCAGGCTGATTTTGTTTATCCATCTGTTTCTCAACCTAGCGCTCAATCTGCTTCTCAGTCTATTTCTCAACCTAGCGCTCAATCTGTCAGCCAGCCGGTTGTAGAACAGCCGGTTGTAGAACCGATTGCGCCGCCCGAACCAACCGAACAGGCTGGACAACTCGCTGGACAACCCGCTGCCCAATCTG
Source organism: Cyanobacteria bacterium RM1_2_2 (assembly GCA_012033495.1). Taxonomy (GTDB): domain Bacteria; phylum Cyanobacteriota; class Cyanobacteriia; order Elainellales; family Elainellaceae; genus Elainella. The sequence goes on from JAAUQT010000272.1 coordinate 945, forward strand.
CTGTCAGCCCACCGATTGGGCAGCCCGAACCGCAAACTCAGGTCTACCCGTCTGTCTACGGAACGAGCCTCGCCACCAACACGCAGGTGAGCAGCTATTCGGAAGCGATTGTCCACAGTCAGCGCAACTGCCTCTATATTGAGCCAGCCGCCATGACCCAACTCCAGCAAGAGATTTCTGTCTCCAGAGTGTTGCAGCCAGGCATTCACACCATCACACTTAAGAGCGGCACTTTTGCTTACCAGGCTGAATCTGGACATCCGGGAGAACCGCTGGTGCTGCTGTGGATCTATGGCGGCAAGGTGGTGAATCAGGCGACTGGCGTTGAAGTGAAGGCAACGTGGTCATCTTTAAATGGCTATGGCGACTCAATAACGCTAGAAGTTTATGAACCTGCTAACGTGTGCGGTTTCTTCTTCGACACTCACCTAGAAGACAACGAAGGAGCCGTGACGGTGGGTATTGAAGGGCTGGGATATAGCGAAGATATTGTTGTCGATAGCTGTCAAAACTGCTTTTTGATTGCCCCTGCCGTGATGCGACAATTAGAGCAACAAATCTCGGTTTCTAGAACCCTAGAGCCGGGAACCTATGCAATCAAGATCAAGAACGGCACATTCAGCTATCGCTCAGAACTGGGTCGCCCTGGTGAACCGCTGGTCATGTTCTGGATCTTTGGGGGTGCGGTGGTGAATCAGAAGACTGGCATTGAAGTAGGGGCAACGTGGTCATCACTCAACGGCTATAGCGACGTGCTGATGTTGGAAGTTCGCCAGCCAGCCACGCTCTGTGCCTTCTTTTTCGATACTTACTTGGAGGATAACCAAGGAGAAGTAACCCTCTCGATTGCTCGCTTCTAAGGCAATCTTCTCCAATCTTCTCTAGGGGCTGTGATCCATTTCAGCCAGAATCCTGATGATGGCAAAGCGACAGCCCCTAGCCTGTTTTGGGAACGGACGCGATCAGGCGGATGCCGTCAACGGTTGACCATTAACAGAAGAGACGCGCCCTAGGCTTGCCTTCAAACTAGGACTGATAGCCTGTGATGGCTTGATCAGCGGCAAGTTTTCCCATGTGAGCAGTCGATAAAATCGACATCCATGTCCAGTTCTTTTGGTCTTGATAAATTTGGCTAATCCGCTCTTGAACGTTAATGTAGGTAGGATAGTCTGCCAAAACAAGCTGAGGATCTTCGGTAAGCAGCCAGTTTCCTAGGGTTTTGAAGGCGGTGTCGTCTCCATAGGAAAAATGCCCGGATGCAATTAGTTTCATGATCTGCTGAAGCTCTGAGTCGGCACTGTAGCGCTGCATAGGGGCATAGCTTGGCTTGAGGTTGTTGGCTTCAGTGGTGGTCAGCCCAAACATAAACAGGTTTTTAGCGCCAACGGTTTGCCGCAGTTCTGCGATGGTGGTATCGGGAGTGCCGAGGAGGATCGCTCCATTCAGGGCAAATCTAAGCGGCACGGTACTCGGAGCTTGCTGCCCTGCCAGCGGAATATAGACCGCCAGATCGGTTGCTGCGTAAAGCCGCCGCGCCAGTTGAAAGCTATCATCGGCTAAGTAAACCACCTGCAAGCGCCCTTGCACATCTGCATCGCCGTTGACTGTATCGGCAACTGCCTGAATCAACTGGGTAATCGATTTGGCAAACTGGCTCTGAGGCTGGGCAGTCCGGCAAAGATCACGGTGCGCGGCACTGAACGGTGGGCAAATCGCTGGATGGTGTCGGTGCTGGCGTTAATTTTGATCCGAGCGTATAGCGTGATTACATGCAGCAAATTCAGCAATTGCCGGTGGCTTTCAGCAATAGGCATCGCCTGCACTTCAAACATTGAGTTTAGGTTCACAGCAATGCCCGTTGCCTGCTGAATTCGATCCGCCAAACTTTGCTTATTCTCGCGTTTGACCTGCCACCAGTTGCCGCAAAATTCGGTGTTGTTCACCAAAGGTTCTAGCTGGCTCAACTGCACGGGGTCGGTCATCCATTGATCGCCAATTCCTTCAGTGATCAAATTGGTTAACCGAGGATTACTTTGCAGCAGGAACCGACGGGGAGTAATGCCGCTCACCGCGTGGATTAACCGATTGGGATACAGTTCGCAGAGCGGCAAAATTCGCTGGATTGTTTGAGTATGAAACGAGTTGGCACCACTGACCCGATGACTGCCCACAAAGGCGAGATGGCTCATCCGCAGGTAGCGGTGACGAAAATATTGATCGCCCACTTCTTCAATCAAAGATAGCTGCGGAATTTTGGACTCGGTATTGCTTACCCCAGCGCTGGCATCCTGTCTGCAAGCAAATTCCAACAACCGGCGATTAATTTCGTAAATGATTTCTAGATGTCGCGGCAGCAAGCGTCCTAACAGGACAACTGACCAGTGCTCGCCGCGCGCATCGGGCATCAAGCTATAGAAGGTGCAGGCAAACGTGCGTTGGGTAATCTCCCAAGCCTGATCCCAATCTAGCTGATGAGCGTCAACCAGCCAGCGCATAAGTTCTGCAATTGCTAACACGGGAACCGTATCGTTTAACTGAAGCGTCCATCGATCGGGGAGAGTTCCAATCGCGGCTTCCGCTTCTAAGTGCAGCCGGATCACATCTTGGATCGTACAAGACACCAGCAAAAAGCACTGCTTTAGCCGAATTTCTTCATTCTGGCGATTCGACGATGGAGCGCCCAATGGATCGCCCATTAAGGCATTCATCTCCGGCGCAGTCACTTGCCACAGCCGCAGAATGTTCACCGTGCTGGCATCAAATCCTGAAATTAACGTGTCACAAGCGATACCTTGCAACGTTTCTTGAGCAACCCAACGCTTTCGATAGTGACCTTGATCGAGATAGGTATCAGTGTAGCCGCCAAATTTAACGTCATATTTAATTTCTGGGCGTTCAATCGTCCACGGATTGTGAGCCTGCATTTGCTGAGCAGATTCACCCGTTCGCTCAGAGGTAATAGGTTCAGACGTACTAGAATCGTAGTGAATCCCATATCCAATCGCAGGCAGGTTAGCGGTGGCAAAAGCATCTAGGTGACTGCCCATCCATTCGCTCAAATCTGGCTCTAAGTTTTGCTGTAAATTCTGCTGTAAGCGCTGTGCTGATCCTGCTTCTTGAGCGGCTTCTTGATCGTATAGCTGCACAAGCCGCAGCCCTAATTCCTGCAACCCTTGGTAAATCGGCTCAACGATTCCCAAATTCAATAAATGCGTTTCAAGCTGCGGCCCGACCCGAAAGTGAGTCGCAATCTGTCCCACAATTCGAGATTTGGCTGAAACTAGGCGGGCTTCCGGCTCAAATTGGCGCAACCGCTCACGCACCATCAAGGACAGTATGGTGTAATGATCGGCGAGGGTGGCTGTTTGCAGCGATTTTCCGGTCAGTTGAGCCAAATTTTCCGTGAAGGCTTGCTTAAACGCTGCCACGCTTAATTCTGTGCGCGGGTCGTCGATTGGAAGAATGGCAGGCGAAACGACCGCAGTCAGGGGCGGGTTGGAAGTGGGGGGAGAATTGGGATTAGCCACAGGTACAGCAGGAGTTGCAAGGTTGTCGTCTGCCATGCTCGTCAGCATACCTTCGGTTCTGAGGCAGACATCGGCTCAATGGCAGAGAACTCTGAGGGGTTGGGATCTGGATTTTGAGATGCAGGCATTTCTTCAAGGGCAGTTTCTTTAAGGGCAATTTCTTCAAGGGCAATTTCTGCTTCAGATGCTACTTCAACCGGGGCTACTTCAACTGGGGTAAGCATGACCTGATCGGAAAATTCGGCTTCTGCATAAAGCGCGATCGTTGTTAGGTTTGCTTGCGTAATTGCATCAACAGCAGCATCCGGTATGTCCTGACTTCTAGAAAGCATTGCCTCATCCGTCGGGGAGCTTGTGGGAGCGTCTGCAATCGGATGTTCTGCTTCAGCCAATTGGGACGCTGCTGCCGATAGGTTGGGTTCAGTCAGGTCAGAATCAGCAAAATTAGAGTCAGCAAAATTAGAGTCAATAGCCGCCGAAAATTCTGGCTCTTCTGGCGTCATTAGTATTTCTTCAATCGCTGCTTCTGCCGAGACAGCATCTACTTCAATCCCAATTTCTTCTGTGCTTGCTTCTATGGCTTTATCCTGATCCAACCGGCTTGCCTGCTCGACCGGATCAACCAAATCAGATATTGGAGGAATTTTTTCAGGAGTAAGTCGTGATGCGGGCGGCTGTTGGTCGGATGGCACTTGATCTGATGGCAGTTGATCTGATGGCACAATGTCAGTTCCCCTTTTCTGTTCTAGATCAGGTTTTGCATCCGTCTTCTCCTCCTGCCCTAACTTTCGCAACGCTAGTGACAACCCTGAACCAAGCAGCGCCAGTGGCACCATCCATAAAACATCAACAAATTTCATACTGCTTGCTATTTCAAATTGCTAGCGGACTGCTCAGCCTTGGCTAAGGGGGAAGACGGGGAAAGAATAAGGGCAACGATAGAGTTGCAGCAAATTGAATTTGCTCTCCTGCGGTAAAGTTTTTGCAAGGTAAGCCTATTCTAACGATCATTCCAGAAAAGTGAAATTCCAGGAAGTTGTAAGAAATACATGACGTGACGAATTAGAACATGATGAATTAGATAACTGATTCGGTTTTTTTGATTAGAGAGGGTGATAGCAGAAATTGACAAAACCTAATTAAATTAGTCAAAGAATGTTTAGTAGTAGACTCAGGAAAAAAAGAAAATTTGGTATACTTTCCCTGAAATGGCTTCCAGATGATTCCTCTATTAAGTAGAAG
>JAAUQT010000273.1 GCA_012033495.1 Cyanobacteria bacterium RM1_2_2
TAGCTCTTAGCATTCTTTCAGCATCAATTTACTATTCCTGTAAACCTCATTCAGCGTTCTATATTCTAATGACTGATGCAATCGCTCTTCGTTATACCAGTCCAACCATTTCTTTGCCTCCTGATCTAAATGTTTTCCATTCTCAAATGCCATCAAGTAAATCAACTCATATTTCAACGATGCTCCTTTGGAGCGGCTTCGCCAACGCCACAACCGTTCAATAAAAATGTTGTCCAGATACCGTCCCCGTCCATCCATACTGATTTTCACCTCCGCAGCCTTTAAGCACCCTGTAAACGCCTTTGACGTAAACTGGCTCCCTGGGTCTGAATTGAAAATCTCAGGCTTGCCGTAATCCAACAAAGCTGCTTCCAGTGCCTCCATACAAAACTCTACCTCCAATGTGTTTGAAACTCGCCACGACAACACTTTTCGACTGTACCAATCCATCATCGCAATCAAGTAATAGTGCCCCTGAAGAACTGGCAAGTAGGTGATATCAGTAGACCACACCTGGTCAGCCCTGGTCACACTTACCCCTTTGAGCAGATAGGGATAAACCTCATGCTCGGAGTGCTTCTGGCTCAACTTGGGCTTGGGATAGAGCGCCTCCAACCCCAACTGCCGCATCAAGCGTTGCACTCGTTTGCGGTTGACGTTAAATCCCTGCTTCTGTAACCACACCGTCATCCGACGACTGCCGTAGAAGGGCGTTTCGAGATACGGCTGGTCGAGCAGGCGGCAAATTTCCAACTCTTCTTTTGAGGGCGCAACTGGCTCGTAGTAAAGGCTGGAACGGCTCACCCCCAACAGTTCACATTGCCGCATCACACTCAAACGCTCATGCTGGGGTTCTACCAGGGCTTTTCGGTCGGCAAGCCTAAGCGTGCTGACCTGGTGGCTAAAAAATCTCGTTCCACCTTCAATTGTCCAATTTGTCGATACAACTCGGCAATTTGTGCTTCTGCCTCACTGCTAACATCGAGAGCTTGATGCTGCTGTTCAAAAATGCCATTGGCACCATCGAGCAGTTGCCGTTTCCAGTTGTGAATCATCGTCGGATGAATCTCGTACTGTGCCGCAATTTCTGCAATGGTTTTCTCTCCACGCAGGGCTTCTAGGACCACTTTCGCTTTCAATTGTGCGCTGTACTGTTTTCGTTTCTTGCTCACAAGTTTCCTCCTCCTTCAGGTCATCCCTTGTGTAGCTTAACCCCCTGTCCAGTTTTTGGGGTCCACCTCAATAACTCCGGTAGTGGCGGTCATGGTGGATAAAAAGATCAGGGCCGCCAGCCCGCCTGCTGCCAGGACTTCGGCTCCCATGCGGCCCATCATCACGGTGTCCGCGAAGCCGGTGGCTGATTGGGCAATTTGGGCACTCGCCAGAGGTACGGCGAGCTTGAGGAATTCGTGGATTTCCGCCTTGAGGGCGATCGCGATCGTCATGTTCAACATGGTGATTAACCTCTCCGTAAATTGCTAGAAAAGAGCAGCTAAAACTGGAACTGACAGAAATACCGCCAGTGAAACTGAGAAGTAATTTGGTGAGGCTGAGGGCTAGGAATCTTTAGCTGCCCGCAATTAAACCGCGAGTGATGTTTCCTCAGCCTGAGAATGGAGCTTAATTAGCCCTATCTTGAGCCAGCAACTCCTGCACAATTTCTAGCCCTGTGAAGGTCTGCCAGGTAAAGAGCAAAAGCAGGGTAATGTTGAGGGCGATATGAATTTGTCTGGCCCAGGTTTTTCCTCGCTGCATGAGCGGCACTAGGGCAGCAGAAATGGACACCAGTGCGGTCATGCCCAAACCGACAAAGAGATGGGCGATCGCGGGGATTTCTCCTGCTCCTAAGTAAGTGCTGACAATTCCGCCAAAGGCACCCGTAACCATCACCGCCAGAATGATTGCGCCCGATTGATAGTGACGTGAGGCATATTTACCCTGAATCAGTTCCTTTTTCGCTTCGCCTTCGGCATTACGAGTGCGGCGCACCTGAAAGCCCAGATAGGCCGCGTAAATGAGATAGGCAAACAGCCCTAACATCAACAGAGGATGAATGAACTGGGCCAAAAAACTTGGGTTGAAGTAAGCGTTGCCTGCCGTTTCCATTGTTTTACTTCCATCTATTGCTCAGCGGGAATGAACAGTACCGAGCCGATAGTGAAGAGAACGCTGGCGAGCAGGTGCAGCAGGGACGAAAAGGAAACGCCGCGCATATTTTCTAAAATGGCATCCAGCACAAACATGAGAGAGCCAATCAGAAACAGCCAGCTCACGAAGGCTTCTCGGCTGAACTTGTCATTGCTATTGATCGGGTTTGTATTCCCGGCGTCTCGGATTGAAGTTGAAGGTGGTGTATCAAGGTTGAGGGATGTCATCGTAGTTTCTTCGTAGGCCAGATTTTGCAAAAACGTGATTTATTGGATGTCGCTGAGCCAGCCAACGATGTCGCCGATGTATTCGCGGTACTCAACAATCTGATCGCCTTGGGCTCTCAAAAAATAGGCCTCATTGCCGTCGTAGGGCTCACCGTTATAAGTGCCCGTGCTGTTGGCGGCGAAAATGCCCCAATCGTCTTGAAAGATGCTGAGGGACGGCGTAATTTGAATGCGATCGCCTGCTTCTTTGTGACCATTAGCCCAGGCCACCATCGCGGGTTTCCCATCGGGAGCCAAATGCCTGCCTCGGAAGGTTCCCGCTGGATATTGAAAGATCAAATCCTCACTGAGCTCATCGAGAAACGGTTGCCAATCACCCGTTGCCCATCCATTCAGAAATTTTTGATAGGCCGCTTCTAAAACGTCCCGTGATGTTTGATGCATGATTCTCTCCAATTTTTCATTGGCTCCATTGCGTAGTTGTCAACCATTAACAGAGAGCGGGTTCGCCACTTACCGCTAAATCATCCAGCAAAGACAATTTTGCTTGGGGCTGCCAACTAAGTTCCCGAATGGCTCTGTCGGCAGAAACCTGATTGTTGATTGAGAAGAAGGTGGCGATGCCTTCGCCCCATTTAGCCACAGCCGCATCCCAAGCAAGCCCCTCAACCGGGGTGCCCGTCACCTGACTGATGGCTCGCGCGATCGCGACTTCTGAAATGCCGGACTCGGTGGCCGCATGGAAGATAGAACCTGCGGCAGCTTGCTCTAGCGCCAGCACATAAAGCTGAGCAACATCATCAACATGCACTGCCGAAATTTGGTGAGTACCCGGTGCAACATAATGAGTAATCCCGATTTCCTTGGACTCTTGGAGTCGCATCGGAATATAGCTTGTGCCGCCCCCGCGTCCGTAGATATACATTGGTAAGCGCAGAACGGCGCTGCGGATAGTTTGCTGGGCCGCTGCCAGAACCGCCTGTTCCGCCTTCGCTCGCTCTGCTAGAAGAAACCCCTCAGCGATCGGATAGGCTTCATTGGCAATGGCTAATCCCGTGTCTCCCAAGACGCTGGTATCGGACGTTGCAATGAACGGTTTTCCTGATCCGGCCAATGCTTGGGTAAATGCCTCAATTACTCGGATATCGGCTCGAACTGCACCCGCCCAATCGTCAAAATCGTGAATAAAAGCTGTGTGAATGATGCCATCTGCTTGCTGGGCGGCAGCGGCTAACCCGTCGGGATGCGCCAAATCTCCGATAAAGGGAATAATCTGCCGTTCTTCTAATCGAGCAGCGGTAGCGTTGCTTCTAGCCAACCCAATAACGGTATGGCCCGCAGCTTGTAGCTTCTCTGCCACGACGCTGCCAATGTAGCCCGTTGCACCCGTTAGAAATACTTGCATTGTCTGACCTCCTGAATTTAAGCTGCAACCAGTTGAGCAATTTGAGCTTGAGCCGCGGCGATTGAATCCGCTAGCTTCTGCCCGCCGTACTCGTCGTTTTCCACATTCACAAAGGTGATGTCGGTGACGCCCAGCATGCCAAAAGCTTCTTTGATGTAAGGCGTGACAAAATCCCGCTGGGCATTGCGACCACCCGGTGCAAAGCCGCCATCGCCCCGCGCTGAAATGACAAACATCTTTTTGCCGTGCACCAGCGGCTTGTAGGGAAACTCTGGATTTTCTTCCGGAATGTAAGCCCAGGTGCGATTGATGCGAACAATGTTGTCGATATAGGCTTTGAAGCCGCTGGAAACCGTCCAGTTGTACATCGGCACACCCATCACATAGATATCTGCCGCTAAAAACTCGTCCACCAATTCGTCGCTGATACGCAACGCTTCCTGGAGTTCTGGCGTTCTTTGCTCAGCGGGGGTAAAGGCGGCAGCAATCCAGGCTTCGCTTACGTGGGAAACAGGGTTACGGCCAATATCTCGATAGGTGACGATGTCGCCAGGGTGGGACTGCTTCCACTGCTCCACAAAGGCGCGAGTCATGCGGCGGGAGTGCGATCGCTCTCCTCGGGGGCTGGCATCCAAATGCAGTACGTGAGCCATGCTGTAGAACCTCCTTATTCGTTACGGTTTGTAACCGGATTGGCTACAATTACAAATTAAGGAAATCAAAAGCAGCGGCATACCAGAATCTTGCGCGATCGCCAGAATCTTGCGGTCAATTTTGAAAAAGGCTCAGGCTTCCTATGACACGAGCATCTCAGTTGGTGAATACGCCTTTATGTAGCTCTGGCCCCACCCCAATTGCGTCCAGTCAAGTCCTGGGCTGGCAGCCGTTGCTGGCCGAAGAATTTCGACAACCGCCCGGCGGCACCGATATTCCGGAAGCCTGGGCCGGCCACTCCATTGCGCTCTGCTTAGCGCCGCGTCCCCATCGCATTCATCAGGTGGTGGGCGATCGCCGCTATACGGGTCTCTACAGCAAAGGCGACATCTCCATCACCCCTGCCGATATTCCGGCCTCCTATCGAGCTGATGGCAACGACCACTATTTCCATGTGCAAATTCCGGCCCAGTTTTTGCAGTCTGTGGCCGAATCTGCCGCAGGGTTGGACCCGAGTCACCTGGAACTGACAACGGAATTCCGCGTGCGCGATCCTCAGCTTGAGCAAGTGCTGCTGCTGCTACGGGCAGAACTCCACAAAGGCGATGGCTGGGTAGGGCAGCTCTATGTAGAGTCGCTGGCTAACGTGTTAGCCGTCAACTTGCTGCGAGATTACTCTGCCACTAGGCCTCGAATTGCAGCGTATGAGGGCGGCTTGGGCGATCGCACGATTCTGCAAATTTCAGACTACGTTCAGGCTCATCTAGAGCAATCCATTAAGCTAGCTGACTTGGCTGAGGTGGCAGGCATGAGTCAGTTTCACTTCAGCCGCATGTTTAAGCAATCGATGGGCATCACGCCCCATCAGTATTTGCTGCAACAGCGGATAGAGCAAGCCAAGCAGTTGCTGAAAGGGACCAAGCTGGCGATCGCAGACATTGCCTTGCAGTGTGGTTTCAACAGCCAGAGTCATTTAAGCAAGCATTTTCGAGACGCGACCGGAATGACTCCGAGTGCCTATCGCAAAAACTAAAACTGGGACAAGCTGATACAGGACTTGGGCTTCATAACGGCTGAGATGAGCCGCCGCAGGTAATCTTTGGTTCTCACAAAAAACCTGCATACGGTCGGCTCCATCGATTTATTATCCTGCGATCGCTGCAAAACAATTTTGTCCGCGAGTATGTCCCTGTTGACTCAGTTCTTGGGCTTGACGTGCTTCTGCTAGAGGAAACACACGCTGTACATTAGTCTTTAGCTGTCCAG
>JAAUQT010000274.1 GCA_012033495.1 Cyanobacteria bacterium RM1_2_2
TGTCGTTGGAGCCGCAACTCGGACATTGCAACAGAGGTTTAATCATCGATAGGAGGGGAAATATTGGTCTACTTTTCTATTCTCCCTCGCTCTTTTTTCTACGTCCTTTCCTAAATAGCACTACCCATTTCTCTAGCTATAGCCCTGTTTCTAGATCCCTCTAGGGACGTATTCACAATTTGGGACCATCGTTTTAATGTATTGGCTACGGTTCTTTATCGTTTCTTCATCTACTAGCGCTTGGCTGGAGTAGATTGGGTTGGGATAAAGAATTGCTTTAGGAACGGCTACTTTGCTTCTCCTGCTAACTGTCTCAGCTAGTGAAAATACACAGGTGTGGGTTGAGGGAGTGAGAATTTCTTCTGCACCTCCTCTTTAGGAGGCGGTGAGCTAACGATTACTCTTGAAACTAAGTAGATGTTGAAGCGCCTATTGGTTAACCACAGTTCTGACAAGCAATCTCCTGCGATTGACACGTCAAGCGGTTCTGTTGCAGAAGTGGCAGTCAAGGAAGTGAAACATATGCTTGATCTTGACCCTGTTTGGGCAGCAAATTTTGCACATCTTAATGTAGTGGCTCACAATAATTTCGATGATAGCGACGAGGAATTCCGGGAATGGGTTCCTCTGGAAAGCTGTAATTACAGCAGCGTTCAAACTACTGTCCAGCCTCATACTCCAGTCACGAGTGCTCAGGTTCTGCAAGGTTTTCAGGTGCTGATTGTGGACGATGAGGAAGATTCGCTGGAACTACTGACGATGATTCTAGAGTTTGAAGGCGCTAAAGTTACAACGGCAATATCGGCAGAGGCGGCCCTTCAGAGCTTGACAACTGATAAGCCAGATATTTTGATCAGCGACATTGGAATGCCCAAAATGGATGGCTATATGCTGATTCATCAGGTTCGTTTACAGGAAAGTGAGGGAAATCAGCTTCCTGCAATTGCCCTAACCGCCTATACCGGACAGGAAGAACAACGTAAAGCCGTCGCCGCAGGGTTTCAACTCTATTTAGCCAAGCCTGTTGCTCCTGATGATTTAATTCAGGCAATTGTTAGTTTGAATGTAGCAATTTAGGGCGCGTCATCGTGCCAGACCTTTCTGTGAAAACCTGATTGGCTCAAATCTGCACGGGCAAAGTTGACTTTGGCTAACTCAACGCCAACACAGTAAGCTGGCCGAATTCTGAGATGGAAGCAGTTGAGTCCTGCGAGATCAGCCCCTAGTTGAATCAGTAAATTCAGCAAATTGCCGCCAATGTAGCCTGCCTGAAGCGGCAATTCTGCCTTCATCGTTGCCACTATTTGTTTTAGACGCTCAACCGCCTGAGCAGTGCTCAAACCCAGTTGCAGTTCCTCCAACATCGGGCAGAGTATTAGCTGGGCTTCAGCTTGCCGAACGTAGTCTTTGCTTTGAGCTTTGATCAGAGCAAAATCCTTGAGCCGCTCGCACTTTTGCTGCAAAATCTCCTCACAAACTTCCGTGACTAGGCGCTGTCTTATGTACTCCATCACAACAGGTTGCAAAGAGAGCCACTTGCCGTTTCGTTCAATTAAGCTGCGTCGTCCTAAAGATTGCACTGCCGATAACAACTGGCGTTTCAGCAGCTCTGAGTCAATATCAGCTTCCAACTCGGCAATTGAAATGGGATCACGGTTGAGCGCTAGCCAATACATCACCTGTTGTTCTGTTTTAGAGAGGCGCTCAAATTGACGTTGCAGGAGATCGTTAATATCACCGAATTGGAACATGCCTTGCTGTAAGTAGGGAATCAGCTCGGTAATGTCACCGTCTGCGAGTTCTTGCACACCCGATGCCACCATTTGTAGCGTCAAGGGATTGCCCGCATAATGCTCAAACACTTCCTGAAATCCCTGAGTGTCCGTACCACAGCAGCCTTTTGCTTTAAAAATAGCTTGTCCATCTACCAAAGCCAGCCCCCGCAGTTGCAGCGACCGAATTGGAGAATGTGCTGCTTCTAATAGAGCAATTTCTCTCAGCTTTTCGCGGCTCGTCAGCACAAGGCAACTCTGATGAGCAATTTGCCCGACTTGTTGAAAGAAATGTCCATAGTTTTCGTATCCTGATGCATATCCTCCGGCATGAACACCACTTTGCAAAATTGATTCCACATTGTCTAGCAGCAACAAGCATCGACGCTGTCCCAGTTCATGCAGCAAGTGTGTGACTTTTGCCTCCAATGTTTTTAGCAAGTCTAGGTCTTGGCGATTAGACAGAAATTGCAGTATCTCAGTGAGCACTTCTTCCAAAGGTGGGGCATTGCGCAAGGAACGCCAAATCACATACTCAAATTGGTCTGCTGTGGTTCGGGCAAACTTCACCGCGAGCGAGGTTTTTCCCATGCCGCCCATTCCCAAAATTGCAATTAAGCGGCACTGTTCTTGCATCCACTGGTTCAGCGTAGCTAGTTCATCAGTGCGACCCCAAAAGCTGGAAATCTCCGGCGCGTCTCCCCAATCTTGTTTAGTAAGTCGTCCATGTTGCTGGTAATAATGCTCTAAAACTTCCGGCAGGTTGTTTTTTGTCACCCGCTCTCCTAGCACATCAGTGAGGGCTTGCCACAGTTCTGAACCCGTATTTTTTAAGTGTCCCAAGCTATAGTAGTAACCATGTTCTGCGGCAGCATCAATGATGTCTTGATAGGATTGTTTCATCCAAACGCCGCGAAAGACCGCTTCCTGTACCTCCGTTAACTTACTTACACCAAGGATTTCTTGAACTAGGGCTAATCCAGTGTCGATATTAAGACCTTTCATTCAGTGACGCACTCCAGCCTAGTGGAAATACATGTAACCACAGGACAATCGCTTCTAGGGGGCAAATGCTTGTCAATCCAAGCTTCTAGCCATCGATCGCCTTGTATACTCCTTTGTTTCACGAGACGCTGAGCCTCTTCCTGACGATCTGACTTTTTGCCTGACTATCTCCTTACCTCATCTGTCCTTGGAGTATTTACGCACAGGCTAGATTAGGTTCGTCTAGCACAGATTAAGGTAATGCTGAAGATTGGAGATGAAGAACTCGGGAATGGAGAGATGAGGCTGTGAAGAAATGATCAGATATCTAAAAAATACCGAATCGATGATTCACAAATAGCCTATTTTTCCAAGCAAATTGCTATCTGAATTCTTTGCCTCCAGTCTTCATTTTGTGTGCCTTGCGAGTTTTGTTCCCTCTCGTGGAGTAGCCATCATGCATCGCCCTCTTAAAATTTTGTCTACTGCAACATTGGCTCGTTTTGTTTTCACAGCGATTGTTTTGTTTCCCTCACATACGGCGTTGACTGCAATCAATACCCATACTGATCCTGACCAAGTTACAACCACACTAACGGCTCAAGATGTGCGTCCCATCGAACCGTTTAGAGGAATTGACCGGGGATAGAAATGCGGGACGCTTGAAGCCACTCTCTGACTATAGTTTTTAGCAGCTAATCTCTATCAATCCAAATACAAGGGGTGCAACGCGCACCTCTTTTCTGGCTGCAATTTATGAGATTCCGTTCACACACTACAATCTCGCTAATTCATCTGACTATTCGCCTTAACTTGATCTGACTTGATCTGACTTCAAATTATTATTCTGCTGGCTAGAGTAGACGCATCAGTTGGTCATCAGAATTTATGCTAAAAGTCACACCTGCAATAACGGCTGAAGAGAAACAGAGAATTTACCATTTTCGCTATCAAGTCTACGTTGAAGAGATGCGTAAGCAGCCAAAATCGGCTAATCATCGAGACAAAATATTAACAGATGAGTTAGATGAAACGGCAACGCTGCTATATATGGCTCAAGGAGACGAAATCATTGCTACTTTACAGCGAAGCTTTCTAGATTCCACTACGCTGCCGCCCGTATTGTATCAGCATCTTGGCATTTCCCAATTTGCTGATGTCTTTCCTAAGTCGGCACTTTCTGTCAGCACAAGGCTGATGGTTGCTCCGGCTTACCGCAACTCTGTAACCGCAGGCACGATTGTTTTAGCAGCCTATCAAGATGCGCGTGAGCGAGGCGTGCAGTTTGACTTCCTTCATGCGGCTCCTTGGCTGATTCCGTTCTACACAAACCTAGGCTTCCGACGCTATGCCCATCATTTTCTTGATCCAGACGTAGGTTTGCAGGTTCCTCAAGTGTTGGTGATGGAAGATCTAGAACATTTGCGTAACGTGCGCTCGCCGTTTTACCGCAAAGCCTGCCGTTATTCCAATAGCCCGGTTCCCGCAGATTGGTTTAAGCAAACCTTTCCGCAACAGCAAGCGAGCCTACAACAAACCAGCATGACTGCAATGTCGATGTTTCAGGGCTTAAGTGATGCTGATCTGCAACAGCTATTACAATCTAGCGCTGTTCACACTGTTAAGTCTGGAGAAACAATTGTGCGAATTGGTGACGTTACTAATGCCATGTTTTTAATCTTATCGGGAATGATTGAAGTGCGTCATTTGCTGCATCAATCTAATCATTCATTGATCCAGCTAGGCACGTGTCAAACTTTTGGGGAGGCGAATCTATTTCACCAAACCCTTTCCTCAGAACAAGCAGTTGCCCTCACCGATTCTACTTTGCTAATTCTGCCCAAACCTGCCATTGCAAAACTGATGAAAGTCATGCCAAAAGCAATGTGTCATATTCTGTTCAATGCTTCACAGTCGATCTGTACTCGCTACGTACCCGATGCTCTTCTCTGTCTGGAAGTGGCTTGAAGACAGCAAAATTGATCAATCGTTCATTCAATCTATCACCTAACTATGCAAACTATTCTCTCAATCGTTGCCACAGCCCAAAAGATCTTCCGTCAAAAGCTAGAACAAGTCGAAGTTGTTGGCGGATTAACGCTAGAGCAATATGCTCGCTATTTGTCGATGCAATTTCACTTAACGAAAGACGTACAGCGGCATTTTTTTATTGCTGCTAGTCATGCCAGCTTGGCCACCAAAGGTAAATTACGCGAGTTTTTAGTTGCTTTTGGCTTAGAGGAAGAAATGCACTACCGTATTGCCCAAAAAGACTTAGATAACCTCGGTCAACTGCTGTTACCTGCACCGCTCGATGTTAAGTTGTGGTGGGCTTATTTTGATTCTCTGATTGGCACTCGTCCGTTTGTACGACTTGGCGCAACCTGCATTCTAGAAAATTTGGGATCAGGCAGCAGCGACGTGGCAAAACGCTTGCTAAAGTCGGCTCCGTTCGTCAACGAACGGACTTCGCGGTTTATGCAAATTCATCTGCACGAAGAACTGCCTCACGGCACTTGGATTATTAATATCCTCAGCAACACCGCTCTCGAAGAAGCGAACCTCAGTGACTTAGAAGAAGGCGCGAAAATAGGCGCAATTCTCTACCTCCGCATGGTGGATTGGGCACTGCACACGGATGATTTGACGCGCTCATTTCCTGATAAGCAACTGGCTGAATCTCAACAACCGCTAAGCTTGAGCAACCTCTGAATTCGTTCTCATAGACTCTCATCGAGACTGCTGACCTACAGCTTTGGTATGGCTTAGCCTGGATTATTCACGAAGGGTCAAGATAGACACAGGAAAGAGAGCTTGAAACGGTTTAGAATCAAGCTCTCTCGGATTTTAAGTGTCTTCATTTTGCCATGACAGAGTGTAATGTTGCGTTGC
>JAAUQT010000275.1 GCA_012033495.1 Cyanobacteria bacterium RM1_2_2
CGATCCCCCCTAACCCCCCTTGCAAAAGGGGGGAACCGACCCACAACTGGCTTGAAGTCCCCCTTTTTAAGGGGGATTTAGGGGGATCAAGCAGGGTTTTAACTTCCAATGCGAGATGTGTGTACACAGTAGCCTTTGAAAGGGGGAACGAGGGGGATCGATTCGGCGAAAAATCTACCACGAAGTCTATTTAAATCGGTATCAGTGAGAAAAGAGACATTCTCAACAGAAATCTTTGCGTTTAAACAGGCAACGATCACGTTCTAAGCTGAAACATTCCTATTTGAAATGGCAACCATAGCACTTGAAACAGCAACTGCGAAGGTTTAAGCGACAACGATCGGGGTATAAGTAAATTCGTTTGCAAACACATTCGCTTAAATTAATTCTTGTGTTACGACTCGTCGCAGGATTTCTGTCACCTCTGCGGCCATTCTGGCATCGACTTGGCGAGCTTCGTCGTTGGCGTCTCCAGCCGCTTGAACTGCCAGTAGCGACATACAGACCGTTCGCAAAATGCCGGGTTTGCTTTGCTTGCGGGGGCGCTTATCCACAAACTGAATGAATGCCATATAAACCAACTCGGTGCGGTTGCGCGACTCACTGCGCCCAAACCCCAGCTTCGAGATAATTACCGGAGATTCGATCGCCATCCCCAACCCTAGCGTCTCGATTGCCACATCTAAATAGCGAGCCGTATCCGTTCCCATCGCTCGTACTACTGTCTCTAAGCTGTTCCAATCTGCGCCCGGAATCCGTACATTTAGCGGCAAATGACCATGCCAACTCAGCAATGCCATGATTCGCGTCAGGTCATAGGTTGAAATCAAATTATCGCCAAAATGATCGCTGCTGGGCGAATTCAAGACCACCTGACGAGAAGCCTGCTCGACCAAACTCGGAGATTGCAGCAGCGGATCTTCGCCATAGCGTCCTTGAAAGGTTAGACTAGCGTTGCCCGTCATCTGTTTCAGCCAACCTTCCAGTTCAGCGGGCGTAAAGAATTGCTTGAACATCGCCGCCACTGAATTAGAACTGCCAATTGAAGACCGATAGCTGACCAAATCCACCGCCAGATTGTAAAATCCATTGCCGTTGACGCTGCCCCTCGGCGTTACTAAACAATCGCGCACTTTCACACTCGGACGAGCCGTATTTGCCCGATCGACCACATGCAGTAATGGAATAATTTTGGTGGTGCTCCACATTTGGGCGGGCTTCAGGGCGTTTTTGCCAAACCAGCGCGTCCAGATGTCGCCATTTACAAAGCTGCCTACACAGACGCAGGCTTGCGGAATATCGGCAGACAGGAAGTTGAGGGCGGTTGTGTCGATTTCGGGCAGCGTGCCCAAGCGCGGAAAAGGCTTGAACGTGACGGTCTGATTCGTGCCCGTTTGGGTGGCGGTTTGTCCGGTGGAAGCTACGGCTTGTCCGTCTGGCTTTTGCAAAATGCGATTAGGAAACTGAGCCAGATCGGCGGCATAGGCAGAAGAAGTGTAGCCTCGGTCGAGAAACGCCAGCTTGTTGGCGTCATAGCTCGCCTCGCGCTTCAGGTACTCTGCGTAAACTTTCTGGCGATCTTTGGCCAGGGCTACCAAATAATCGACCGGATCGGCATGGGTCAGCGTCCAAGCAAAGTTGGCATCAAAAACGCCTGCGGTCATGGTTGGCAGTCCGTAAAAATTGCAGAACTGCGTTAATGCCTGTTCGGTTTGCCAGTCGTATTTGCCAGTAATCCAATTTCCGGCGGGAAACAAACGAAATGGGGTTAGTAACGTCTGGATGTCTCGCATTAACCGCCCGCATCCCTTCCAGCGTTCAAACGGCACTCTGGTTTCGTTTTTGATTTCATAGATGCCAATATTCCAGGTGGCGTACTGCAACGGCACGGCATCGGCAATATTCAAGGCTCGACATAGCATCGCGCAGACACCAGCACGGGTGGCGTTTTGAGTGGGGCGGAACAGCCGCACATCAGGAAAGTTGACGATCAGCCGATCCGACACAACTGCCGTGGCAACCGCCCAGCGCGTCCAGTCGGGAACCTGCACCTGATCGTCAAAGTAGGTTTTCAGCGTTTGCTCGGTGTTGGCAGATGGCTGTAACCCTAGCGCTGTCACCAACACCAGCACCGCCTGCATTCGCGGAATGGGTTGAGTTGGCTGAAAGCTGCCATCCGGATAGCCAGAGAAAAAGCCGCGCTCGTAAGCCCAAGTGACGGGACGGTAAGCCCAGTAAGAGGCGGGCACATCTGGGAACGGTGCGGCGGGGCGAACAGGTGGGGCGTTGGGGAAGGCATTGAACATCAAAACCGCAAATTCGGCGCGGGTAATCGTGCCATCGGGAAGAAATCTGCCATCTGAGTAGCCTCTGACTAATCCACGCTGAGCAAGGGCGAGAATGCAGGCTTCAGCCCAATGAGCGTTGATGTCGGAGAATTGAGGATTAAGCGTCGCCATCAGAAGGAATGCGCTGTCTTAGAGGAGCGTTTACATCTTACAAGCAAATTCTTTGTCTAGAGAAGATTGGGCCCAGCGGATTAGAGTTACAGTCGATACATTAATCTAGCTGATTCTATGGCTCAAATAGCTTTGCGCTCCAGAGTACAACCATTGAATTGAACCGTGAACTCGATGCCAGCCAGCACGATGCAGATTCGAGATGCTCTCCCCACCGACCTGCCCGCGATTGTGGCAATTTACAACGCTGCAATTCCGAGCCGCAATTCCACAGCCGACTTGGAGCCAATCACCGTCGAGAGTCGGCAAGAGTGGTTCGCCAAGCACAACCCGCAATCACGCCCGCTGTGGGTGCTAGAAGTAGACCAGCAAGTGGTCGCTTGGATTGGGCTGTCTTCTTTCTACGGCGGTCGTCCTGCCTACAACGCCACCGCCGAAATCAGCATCTATATTGATCCGCAGCATCAGGGCAAAGGTTACGGCTCGCAGTTGGTCAGCCAGATGATCGCCCACGCCCCTCAAATCGGTGTCACCACCTTTTTAGCCATCTATTTTGACCACAACGAAGCCAGCCGCAAGCTATTCCAACGGTTTCACTTCCAGCCCGTCGGTCACATTCCAGAAATCGCCGATCTAGACGGCATCCAGCGCGGCGTTATCATTGCTGCTCTGAAGGTCGGCAACCAGTAAAATTTTTGCCTTCTACCCCACCGCCGTCTGCTTATACGCTGCCCAACCGCCATAGCTGGAAATGTCGGGCCAGTTGTGTTTTTCGATTAACTCTTGCGGATAGAAAAAGGCTGTGGCGCTGTCGCCGTCCTCTAGCAGCACTTCGGTGGGGTACATATGGGGCGGTTCGTTGGCTGCCAAATGGTCAAACTGCTCAATCGTCATTTCGTAAATTTCGCCCGGAATCGAAATCCCGCCTGTCTCAACCTGATAAATTGCCGGATGCCAGCCGTTTTCAGCCGCGTGGAGTCGATACAGCGGTCGAGTTTTGGTTTCTTTCACAAACTGAGCCGACTGCAAGTTGAGGTGATCGGGCTGTCCGCGTAGGGCTGAGCCACAGATGAACACCATTCGCGTTCCAGACGAGGACTGGGTCATAAGAAGCTTACTCCTGATGATTTTTCTAGATTAATTGACACAGCAAAGTATAGCCGAGTATAGCCGAAACAGACAGCCGAGTGTCTTTGGCTGTAAAGCTTCTAGCCTCTACACAGTTTTGGCAGCGCGGCGTTTTCTATCCCCTATCGCCAAGGATAGAGATGCTAGAAAGTATCACCCAACACTATATTTGCATCAATATCAGGTTATTGTATACAGTCTACAGCATACTAGAAATAGCGCTTTGCAAAACGGGCATTCTGAACTTATCGAGGTGGCAGCGTCTTGCCTCATCAGAGCGTTTTATCTAGAGGCTGTCATACCATTCCAGCGAGCACCCTGACGATGGCAAGGCTACAGCCCCTGACTTGTTTTTGGAGGCAGGCGCGATCCGGCTGATGCTGCCAGCGGTTGACCACTCATGGATGACGCGCCCTAGGACGTTGCACGGTGTTCTCTTTGTTGTCCGGTTCAAACTGCCCCTCAATCATCAATGCCTGACATCAGAATCTTTCAATGAATTGATTCGATAGATCTTTCAGTAAACGAGTCAGTGAATAAGTTCGATGCAGTTCAGTATGTTCTATCCGATGGTCTTCACTCAATCTATTCAAATCGTTACTCAGAATACTGCCATCAGGAATACGGTGAACTCCTGCAATTTGCCAAATACTGGAAGCATCAGCCATTTCAAGTCATTTCAAGCAACTACTATACCGAGGTAAAGAAAATATGACTGTTCTTTCGTCAGTGCTCTCAGTCGATGGAAGTCGTCTTAATGCCAGCATTAGCCGTTTAGCAAAAGTGGGTAAGCTGCCCAATGGCGATATTTGTCGGCTCGCCTTCACACCAGAAGACTTGCAGGCCCGCTATTTGGTGCAGCAATGGATGGTAGACGCTGGCATGACGGTTCGCACGGATGCCGCCGGAAACCTGATCGGACGCTATGCCGGAACAGTCGAAGGTGCACCTGCCCTTGCTACCGGATCGCATATTGACACAGTGCCTTCGGGCGGCTGTTATGATGGCGTGTTGGGGGTGCTGGCTGGCATTGAAGTGGTTCGCACCCTGCGTGAAAACGAACTGCGGCTCAAGCATCCGCTTGAAGTGATTGTGTTCACCGACGAAGAAAGTTCGATGATTGGCAGTCAGGCAACGGCTGGAACCGTGTTGCTCAAAGAACCGCAGCGCTATCAGCCAAAAGTGGGGCGACCGATCGCAGATTGCTTGGAAGAAATTGGCGGCAGTTGGGCAGATATTCCTTCGGCTCAACGCACCCGCAAAACGTTGGCAGCCTTTGTTGAACTGCATGTCGAGCAAGGGGCGATTTTAGAACGCACTCGCACTCAAATTGGCGTGGTGCAAGGGGTTGTTGGGATGTTGCGGAAAATTATCACGATTACTGGGCAAGCCAACCACGCAGGCACAACCCCAATGAATATGCGGCAAGATGCGCTAGTGGCAGCGGCTCAGGTGATTTTGGCAGTGAAGCGAATCGCCCACACTATGCCGAGTCAGCCGGTCGCCACGGTGGGTTATCTGACTGTAGAGCCGAATGCCGTCAACATTGTGCCGGGTCGCGTTGAGCTTTCGGTCGATATGCGCGAACTGTCCCAGTCTTGCCTCGACACCATGATGGCGCAACTTCAGCAGGAGCTAGAAACCATCGCCGCCGACACCGACACTCACATTGAGATTGCCCCTGTTCTTTGTGTGGAACCCACCCTCGCAGCCGAGGCAGTGCAGCAAACGATTCAGTCTGTTTGTGAGCAGCTAAACCTGACTTATCGCTATATGCCGAGCCGAGCCGGACATGATTCGCTAGAAATTGGCCGCATCACCGATATGGGCATGATTTTTGTACCGAGTCAGGCAGGCTTGAGCCACTCTGGAGCCGAATACACTTCGCCAGAACAATGTACGCAAGGAGCTAATGTTTTACTTAACACGCTAATCCGACTCGATGCCGCTTATTCCTGTTAATCGTCAGGGCAGGTTTCTATCAGGGCGGGATTTCTATCAGGGCAGGTTTTTTGACAGGGCGGGATTTCTAT
>JAAUQT010000035.1 GCA_012033495.1 Cyanobacteria bacterium RM1_2_2
GCTTCGTTGCAAGACTTTTTTCGCCCCCCTAAATCCCCCCATTCTAGGGGACTTCTCCAAGCCGATTGTGTCTTCAAAGTCCCCCACTGGTGGATTTAGGGGGGCTGAGAGGAGTTGTGTGTACACCGTAGCTGACTGATAGAAGAGGGATTAAGTTAACCCTGATGGGTACTGTCGAGTCTATTTCTCCCCTCTAACATTGAATGAGAGAGAGCAGCAAGACTCAAGATCTACCTATAAAAAATTTCTCTTCAGTGGTTTTCGGCTTGCGAAGGAGTTGCCGTGAGTAAAAATATTTTGTCAAACAAAACTTTAATCAGCAGTATTACATTGAATGAGCAAGCAACGGTTGATCTAGTTCAACCTGCGCCTGCTTTTAAAGTTGGGGCGATTCGATCAGGTGATCAGTTTGATCGAATCGATCAGGTTACAACATTTATCCGTAACCCAAACATCATCAAACAACCTATCAGCAAACTTCCAACGCTGCAACCGACCGTCACAATTCGACCTGAACAAACTCGTTGGGTTAATCCTAGACTGGGGCTAGAGATTGCTAACATTCGTGAGCATAAGCTTGGCATTGCTCGTGACCAAGTGACAGTGCCCGTTAGCCCCACATTTGAGGTGACAGACACAACGCTATTTGAAGATCCGAAAAACGCCACCCAAAAGTTTTATTTACCTCGCTATCGGTTGGTGGATCGCAATCAGCAAGTTCAAATGGCTTTGACCGCGAATGGTCAACAGTGGCAGTTAGTGATCCATCTAGAACAATATCCGGCTGCCTCATTGTCAACTACGGTACGAGATGCCAGAGTAATCGACCACACGGTTAGCGTCATTTTAGAGCATCGACTGTTGGCAGGGGATGTGAATGGCGGGAAGAGAGAGTGGGTATTCCCTGAAGTTACAGCCGAGTCGGGAGAATTGCTTGCTGTCCTGCCGATTGCCACCCGTGATGAACGAGATTTGCTTTATCAAGCCCTTACAGAAGCAGCTTATGGAGCGAACCTGATTATTCGACGCTCCATCAACGTAGCCATTCCGAGTCCATCTGCCCATAGCTCTAGCCCAGTCTTCAGTTATCCTGATGCCAATGAAACGGCAATTGCACCGGGTCAGAACTTCAAGCAAATTACGATCGTTTACCCCCAACCTGATTGGATTGGCTTTGAGATCGAGTTTCAGGGAAGGTCTACTCTTAGCCAGTTCTTCCTATATTTTTCGACAACAGACCAGAGAGGGGCGGAGATTGCCGTCCGGTGCTATGGCAACGCATTTGAGGTTGCTGCTGCGACTCAACCAGGACTCCACAATCAGGTTGTTTATCGCGGTGTGCCTGTCATTTCTGAGAACCGCTATGCCTTTGTTATCCCCTGGCAGCCAGTATTTGGGGAGTTAGAGCAAGCCGCGTTATGGCTGTTTGCAATGGATGGGCGCGATCGATTACCCGATCAGGGCGAGATTAGCTTTAGCCGCAGCATGACGCAGCAAGCTCCTTTATATCGGCAAGTGACGCGAGTGTTGGATGATACTCCTCGCGCACCCTTTGTTTTTCCAGCGGCGTTATACGGCTACATTTTTCAGGGAATTACAGGGACACCGACTAAAGACTTTAAACCTATTCCGTATCCAGCGAATGGTCACAGTTATTATCAAGATCCTGTCCAAAAGTATTTGTTTTATTATTTACCCGATAGCTTCAAATTGGTGCGTCGTCCAGAGTCGCCTCATTATCCGATGGTGTCGGTTCGGTTTAATTTAGGCGAAAATGCTGAAGATGTGCGGGCAACGATTGAGTACTGGGCATATCCTTATGTGAATGCGGCTCGCTTAGAAGCTGCCAGTGCTGCCTTAAACAAACCCCACATCACGGGGCCACTGCCTGAGGGAGTAAATGGCATTGTTTTCCAGCCTTTAGTTGCCAGCAAACCGCGATTATTTTTAGGGTTGCCTCATGCAGAAGGAGGATTTCCGAATCAAGAGCGCCCTGATGTGTTGGTGGAATTACGAACGGGCTTTCGAGATTCTCTAACATTGTCACTGCCAGATTTTCAAACTGTTTACGACGCCTTGTTTGTGGGTGATACTCAGCTATTTCAAGGATACGTTCAAGTTGATGCACCAGATGGAACCAAACCGATCAACTTCATTGCCCGCATGAATGATATGGTGGGTGATTGTTTTGATTATACGCAGGAGATTGATTCTGCCAGCGGAACGATTCATGTCACTTTGAAGAATGCGATTGAGAGCCCAGTTCAAGTCTCTCGCTTGGGGGTTAAGTTAATGCAGGAGTCGGCTCCAGTCCCCTGCACAATCACTGGATTCAGCGCCTCATCGCCAGTCACTTTAAAGCCAGAAGAAGGGTTGTCATTTACAGTAGTTCCTACGGTGGCGGTGGCGCTGACAAATTCGGTAGATCTAGTGTTTGATCTAACGGGCACTCAAATATTAACTGACCGCGAGGGAGTGTTTAATTCGATTCTGCGAGGACACACAACTGCCGTTTATAAGCGTCCCATTCTGATCAAAACCGATCGATCTGTCTTTGGCGATCGCATTCGGGTGATTAGCATTGATTTGAAGCAAGGCGGTTCCGTTGATTTTACACGGGATGATGCCCAACTGGAGGCAAAACAAGATGTGTTTGCTCCCATTAAAAATTTAATTGTGGGAAATGCGGATGGGGGCACTTACGAATATCGCGTCACGCTGATTCTCACGGACGGTCGCAAGGTTGAAGATCCGGTTGATAGTTGGCGAACAACCACCTCCGAGCCGCTGTGGATTACGCATTCAGAACTGCCTACCATCGCGCCCTAACACCTTTATTTCCTTCACTCAGCCTCAACGCCAGAGAAATAATATGTCTAACAATCTGCCTCGGAGCCAAATTACGGTTCCGATTTGTCCGGTGCAACCCGTGACTGACCAAATCCTATTAACCGCTGCAACTGACCCAACAAAAACCTTCTATATCCCCCGCTACTTACTGGTTGAAGAATCGCTGCCAGGTAAGCACCAGTTTCGGATTATCCTCAACCGCGAAGCGCAACGACGCGGCCTCACTGTGTTTCTTGCACCCACTCCAGCATCAGAGTTGGGAACTGCTGCCCGTGACGCTCAGCCCATCGAGCTACAGACGCTTAAATTAGCACTGCAATACCGGATTCCAGGCAGTAGCACGGTCGAAACACTACCGTTTCAAACCGTGAATCAGATCGGAGAAGAATTGCAAGCATTCCTGCAAGTTGATAGTTTGGCGAAGTTATCCCAACTGACGGTTGCAATCACGGACTCTCATTACACCCCAACGCTTGTTGCGCATCGCCAGGTAAAAATTGCGCTGCCCGCTAAATCTTCGTTTGAGGGACAAGCACCTGAAGCAACTGACTCTGAACGATTTGCGGCGATCATCACCCTGCGTTGCGAGGTTTTGCGGCAGCGGGTGGAAATTGCCCGTCGTGCTGTCATGGAGATACAACAGCCACAAATTGAAGGATTGGCACTGAGCCGTCTCTTGATTCATCTCAGTAATCAGATGACCGCTCTCTGGCAAAGGATTGCTGGATTTGGATTGGGAACTGATCCTCACAAAGAATCGATTCAAGTTTCCAGTTCTGGGTTGATTTCACCCGCTCCTACGCCAACTTTCGGGATTTCTGGATCTGCCGTAGGTATCGGCTGCCCTCGCCTCTATGAACGGGCGCTCAAGCTGACTAAGCTCTCCGCAACCAGCTTACAGGCGAAAACCGCTCAATTTGCTCAGTCAGTGCAAGCCTACGCCAATCCGGGAATTTATCCGCATCGAGAGTTCAGTGAGCGGGTGTTTAAGAGCCAGCAACAGAGACGAATTCCCAACTTCAGCGAGTATGCATCTGACTTACAGCAAGTCGATCAGTGGTTACTCACCTTGTTTAACGACCTCAATCAGGTGTTAGCTGAGGTTGCGCTCCTCTCGGCTCCATTGCCGCTCTCAGTGTCGCCGATTCCCCCTTATACGGTTATGAGTCTGCCAGTTGAGGAAGAATACGACATTGTTATGAGCCTTGCCACCCTGCGGAGCCGTGACTTACTTAAACTGACACAAAACGTGCGCAATCTGCTGCGATCTATCCAAAATGGTCAGATTGGGCAATCCGGACCGCTCAATCGCATCAATGATCTCAATAACAATTTAGTGGATTTGTGGTCTGCGATCGCGGGCTATGGGCTGGCAACCGAACCGTTTCCCAACTCGATTCAAGTTTCCAGTTCTGGGTTTACCGTTGCCAAACCTGCACCCGATTTTGGCTATGACACTGCTCATAAATCGTTTGGAATGCCCCGGTTGTATGAACGTTTTTTGCAATTGACTGGTGTGACTGGAGCAACTGCTCAAACCCAACGCCAAGCATTTAACCGTCTGGTGCAGCCCTACGCAAATTCAGAGGTTTACCCCCATCAGTCCTTTTATGAGCGCGCTTACAACGCCTACCGAATTGGAACAGATTTAGGAACGCCGCAGTACCAGGCAGATTTACAAGCGCTGAACATATGGCTGACTGATTTAGAAAACATATTACAGATTGTTCCTAAACATTTTACGGCAAACGCTTCCTTGCCCATATCCCCGATCCCTATTTCAGAACTGGAAGCTGTTAGCACGATCGCCACTCTGCGACTTCGGATGCTGCTCCAAGCAGTTCACAACACGCTGACTCAATTACAACCACACCTCACACCATCCCAGGGGCAGACAGAAGGGCAGAGGGATGCGAGAGCCTTCCAGAACGCAATGAACAACTTATGGGCAATGATTGCAGGCTATGGCTTAGGAACAGAACCTGTAGAGTCAGTTCAGATTACAACCTTCAGTTTCATGGATGGCAAGAAAGCGCCAGATTTTGGCATTTCTGGTGCCTATACCACCTTTGGGATTCCTCGCCTATACGATCGCTTCCTTCACCTCGCAGGGATTGCTACAGCAGAGGCGAAAACTCAGTCGGCACACTTTTCCGTTGATTTAGTTGGATTGTTTTGTGAACCTGACATCTATCCGTATGGAAAATTTGTAGAGCAACTAGAGCAGACCCAATACCAGCAAGGCGACCTGACCTATTTTGCTGATGCCAATAACTTGCTGCTCAAATTACAAGAAATCTTGCAAGCAGCCCTCACCCTGTTTCAATTGCCGGAGCTAACAGAACCCCTGTTTCGGGAAGAGACATTGGTGCTGGAACAGGTAATTGAGCCTCGCCCCTTTGTGTTTCCCTATCTGGCAGATGCGCTTAACTCAGAAACAAATTTAATTTTGCGTCCCGTCACTTGGAAAGGAGAATCCTACAGCTATTATCAAGATCCGATCCAATCTCATCTCTTCAAGTATTTACCCCACAGTTTTAAGCTGGCGCGGCTGGCGTCATCTCCAAGTTATCCAGATATGTCAATCCAGTTTCTCTGGCAGGATCAAGCCTCGGAACCCGATCGCGTGCAGTTGACCTATCGCGCCGTTCCCTGTGTTGATCAACAGCGACGGATGGAAGAGAAAGTGCAACTGAAAACCTTTACTAGCCGCGAACCTGAATTTGAACCCCTGGTTGCCAGATCGTATCTGCAAATTAAGTTGAATCCAACTTTGAGTGATACTGCCATTCATAAGAAAGATCCCATTGATCTACGTCAGGACTTTGAAGATACCTTGGTTCTCAAGTTTTCAGGCTTCATCGAACTCTTCAATCGTCTGTTTAGTACTGCCTCAATTCTCAAGGGAGAAATTGTCGTTGAAGCCGATCGCCAGGAAGTGATTCCAGTTGTCTTTCAAATCAACGATCTAGGCTGGCTGTCCGGCTCTGAACCATCCAATTTAGTAGAACCGGATCGAGAATCTCTCCTGAACCACCTTTTGGCAGATCAGCCCCTGATTCAAACCAAGACAACGATCACAGTCAGCACCTTTTCTTATTTGTTCGATTCACCGAGCGATCAACCCGATAATCCAGTCACGAACATTTTGGTTGACTTCTTGGAGTATGGTGGCGTAATTTCACTCACTTCTGAAAAACTGAGCGAGAAAATTACGCTAGAGATACCCATTAAAGAACGAATTCTGAGTCAGTCGAGCAAAGGTACTTTTCGCTATAAAACAATTCCCATTCGGAAGAGCGGCAAGGGCAAGGAGAGCGCTGAATTGCAGGGTGACTCCGACATCTTCATCACGGAGGTTTAGGGTCATGTCTCTGCGAGGCTTACCCGATTTCTATCAGCCCATTCAAGGGGAAAGTTGGCAGGTCTTTTACCCCTACGAAGGGGGAGCGTTTGTGGCTGTGCCTACCACCATTGAATTGGGCGATCGGGAAGATGGTCAAACTGATTTCACGCTGACGCTGGTGCGGGGACAAAATCCTGATTTGCCTCCCAAACCGTATGGTTTACTGGATTTTCGCTTGCAGCCTCGCTACCCAATTGCTGAGGCTCTTACCGAGTTGCGATCGCGCCGTCCTGACGCAATGGTGCAGCCAGCGATGTTTACCTCTGGTTTTCTGCGGCTCTATCCCGCTACAACCGTCGAGCCGATTCCTGAAGATCTGAAACAACCCATACCGTTGGCGTGGAATGGCTTGTCTACAGGGCGCTATAGTCTGCGAGCATCCGCTGCGACAATTACGCTGCTGAAAACAGCTTTAACTGGCACAGTGTTGAATCTGTTGGCTCAAGCAGAAATGGAGTTAGTAGGAGTAGCTCCTCGATTGCCTTTGCGGGTCAAGTTTAATCCGGCGATTCTGTTAGACCGATTAGCGGCATTAGGAGATAGTCAACGTCGGGTCGCTAGCGAAGACATTGTTGATTATTTGAGGAATTCAGCTTCGCAACCACTAGCTCTACCACTAGAAATTATTGGTGATATCACCGATATCATTCCCAATGAATTTGCAGTCACATTCACTGACTGGATTCGCGCTCATTATGGCACTTTCATTCCCTCACCTCGCCTCGATCGCACTGGCTACATTGCTCTGGCTAGAGTAGAGCCGGACAGAATAAAGCCTGAAATCGTGGAATGGGACTTATCAAAACCCATACAAACGACTCGGACGATTGAGTTATCCTTACATCCATTAGAAGCGGCTCGTCAAATTGTGGCGGAACGAGGGTTGGATGCCGTATTTCAGGAAGTGATTGTTCCCCAACTGCCGACTGGCGCGCTATCCGTTGAGGTGTCAGCCAATTTACCTGCTAAACGATTAGGGGTGTTAGCGATTGGCGTGACTCTGCGAGCAGTTCCATTTCTGCCTTATCGTCCTCAAGCTCAAGTTGTCTCTACCGAGTTTCAGCCTCCCCACGATTGCGCTCGTTTATTTTTGCGGCTATCTCCAATTGAAAAACCCGTCTATACGTTTGCCACCTATGTTGTGCTGCAAGATGCTCAAGGTGTACGCCAACTTCGCAGTGCAGAAATTTTTCATCAGGGTAATCAACTTGCGCTTCAGCCCAATCAGTTTCCCGTTAGCTTTATTCCGATTTCAGCCACCCGATCGCTGCTGGAACAAGGCACAGTTGAAGGAATTTGTCGCTGGCAGGAAGGGCAAACGATTCAATCGCAAACCTTTGAGTTGAATCAGCAGAGTCCGGTCATTGCACTGACGCTGCCGCAAGCAGCCAGTCATCCAACGCTGGAATTTAATGCCTATTCTTTAGATCGCACCCGCAGTTTAGTCATTCCACCCATGCCAGCTAGAAGCTATCAACTCGGACTACACTCGTTTGTAGAGTATGGTTCCCACCTCATTTCGATTGAGTGTGAATTTAATGATCAGGCATCGTTTTACGCGATCGAACTTCTACCAGAAAATGCACCAGAAACCGAAGCCCGCCTGATCTTATTGACGCCTGACCACCCTCGTCAAACTTGGAGTTGGTTAGCCACGTCACCTTTCTATGCGGGCTACCGCTACCGACCACACCGCTCTCCTGACCGTCCTGTTGCTGACTGGTCAGATGTTCAGTCTCCCTTCACTCCCCTCAAACTTCAAAGCCCCTCTGGAGGTTCTTAATGTCTACCTTACCCAATGGTGTTTCTTATCAAGGAATTTACTGTTACCGCAGTGACGATCATCCAACGCAGGTCTATTACATTCCAGGCACGCCGATGCCGCAACGTAATGCAGATGGAGTTCCAGCGATTTCATTACTTACATTTGCTCAGATGGCAATGTTGCAATTGAGTAGTCAATGGGAGATTCCGGCGACTCATTTACAGGGGCTGAAAACCTATCTAGAGCAAGAGTTTGCCGATCTCAAGGCTGATACCCTTCAACTGACTCCGGCTCCGCTGGAAGTGGAAGCCGTCACCCTATCGCTGATGGATGCTAGCGGCAAACCTGAGGTGTTGGAAACAGCCCGATCGTCTGGGCATCCACCCTACTCCACCGTATTCAGCGTGCAATTATCGAATGAACAGAAAGCTCAGGCAATTTCAGCGTTTAATGGACGCAAAAACATCCTCACTGTCACCTATGAAGCTTCTCTGCCCAAACAGGTCGTTGCTGAAGTGCACATGACTGGTAATGTGTCATCGTTACTCAAACGCTTCAGTAAAGATAGCCCCATATCAGAATATTTGCAGCAGATTGAAGCCGCAGTGGTTGATAAACAACTCAAGTTCGAGCAATCAATATCACCAGATACGCCTGACTGTTTGCGGCAAAAGACTGAACAGCTCGCAAAAGAAAAAACCGCTGAATTGCTGCAACTCATGGTGAAGGGGGCAACGCGAGCCGATCCGAATCACCTGAAAGTTACGGCTCGTTTAACGGATACTGTACCGATCCCTGTACAACAATCGGCAGATGTGAGCACCTGGTTCCCGCAGGGCAAGGGATTAGACTATGTGCAATTGTTGGGTGCATGAACCAGAATTAACCCCGATGGGTACTGCTTCACAGCAGTTAGTTTTCCATAATAGATCTAGAACGTGAGTTTTCAGCCACAAAAAACTCAGCAGGTAAGCATTCATTCACACCTATTTGAGTGGTTTAGAAGTTCCTCAGAATGAGGGATTTAGAGGGCATTCACACCCTGATTCAGCAACGCCCTAACTTGAGATATCTGTGAAGGTAAATTTGACTGTTCAGTCAACAGTGAAGTAGACGTGCTTATCTAAGCGTATCTTTACGATCTAGACATTGAGTAATTTATCTAAAAAATTACTTTGTCATTCAAAACTTACTAAATTTCCAATACACAACCAGGAGAAAGCTACATGTTAGCAATTGACAATATTCAAGTTATTGAAGGTGTAACCGTCTATGGTGACGATGAAGATCTGACTAAGTTTTACGTGATGCCGGATGTACCCCGGTTTCGCATGAATGAGTCAGGGAAGCCTTCGTTTGCTTTCTACAAATATCGCAATCCGATTGATCGGGCTGATGAGTCAAAAGGCGGCGGTTTTCTGATTTGCGATGTTGAGTTTTCATTGACGCCAGAGAAACAGCAAGCGGTGGTTGCTGCCCTGCAAGAACAGCTAAATCAAAAGTTTCCCAATCGTGACCCAAAGCCACAGGTGAAGATTGGGGCAATGACCTACACCAAAGGAACCGCGAAACTCAATGTTGAGAACATTAGCGAGAAGTTTGTTGAGAAGGTATTTAACCCTGGTAAACCTTCACTGTATGGTCGCAACATTACGCCTTTCACCGTAGAACTAACCGATCAGGGGGCAACTTTCTTCGAGCAGGCCTTGCAAAACAAAGGCGGATTTGTGCAAATTGCCTATGATTTGTGCGCGCCTGTGAAATTGCCCCCGATCGAAGTTCACATCTGGTTCGTGGCTAGCAAGTTCATGGAGTTTACTCAGGAGTTTGAGAAACGACAAACTCGCCAAGGCGCGTTTGCTTCCGTCTGGAAATGGCTGTTTGGCGGCACGAGCGGCAATCGAACCGAGATCACCCAGAGTATGGAAGAAGAATCCAGAGAATATCAATGGGGTGGCGTTGACATTGACTTCAAAGATTTCAAGGCAACTGAAGAAACAAAGCAACGCATTCGAGATTGGGCTTGGGCATCTTTAGCAGAAGCCGTGAAAGCCAGTCAAGAAATGAAGCTGGATGTGATTAAGGAGGAACAGAAGAAGATTCCTGACAATCTGACTGACTTTAACAATCGCATCAGTCAGTTTAAGTTCTCTAGCTACGATCAGAAATATCGAGAGAGTCAGGCGGTCGAGTGGAATTTTGCACCTCAGGGAATGCTGGAACCGATCGTTAATTTGAAGGATCAAGATGGCAACCTGCTGAAGTGGGAAGATTACAGCACGATTGTAGATCTGGATGATCCCTTCTTCAAGAGCCTTGATATCGCTGTCACCGTCAATGCTGATTTCAAAGATTTGCCGATTCATAGCGTTGATGTGTTCTGTGAATATCAAGAAGGACGGACGAAGGAAAGCAAAGGCTTCACGATCAAGAGTCCCGATCAGATTGAGCGGTTTAAGTCCTTTATTGAGAACAACAAGTGGGATTACAAGTACTGGTATCAGGTCAACTATAAGGGCGAAAGCAATGCGTATAAATCGCCTGAATTAGTGGGTAAGGGTGGTCGCACCAGTCCTTTAACCATTAACGTTGGCGATACGGGAATTCTGGCGGTGGATGTGACCGCTGGAGATTTGAACTGGAATCAGGTGACACAAGCTCAAGTCACGATGGAATATGATGCAGTCGGTGCAGGCAATCGCAAGGTTCAGCATGAGTACATTTTGGATAAAGAGCATCCTAGGCACACACTGCGAGAAGTGATTTTCACGCCGGTCAGTGAGCCATACAAGTATCGAGTGAAATACTTTATGGCAGATGGCAAAGAGTATGAGGTGAGTGAGAAAACCTCGGATGCACCAAGACTGTTTGTCAATGATCCCTTTAGCACAATGAAGCGGATCAACTTCCTGGCAGTTGGGAATCTGGATAGCGAGATTCAAACCATTTTCGTGGAA
This sequence comes from Cyanobacteria bacterium RM1_2_2, assembly GCA_012033495.1. Classification (GTDB taxonomy): domain Bacteria; phylum Cyanobacteriota; class Cyanobacteriia; order Elainellales; family Elainellaceae; genus Elainella. Next base: position 10,979 of record JAAUQT010000035.1, read on the forward strand.
GCGAAATATGTCGATGAAAAGAATGACTACGTGAAGACCACAACAATTGCCCTCAGTAAGTCTACACCATTCTTTGAGTGGGAGTTTCCCGCAATCGATGAGCAGCTAGGAGCCGTCACTTACAAAGGTTTGATTCAGTACATGAACGGACAAACCGAAACGATTACAGAAGCCACAACCCAAGACCAGAGCATTCCAGTCGGGCAAAAGATCGAAGATGTGTTAGCAGTTCGGGTACAGCCCATCGGGATTGACTTTAGAAACACGGTGACAACGGTGATTGTGTCGCTCCGGTATGTGGATGAGACTCATCGCGTTGATGAATCTTGGGATTTGATCTTTGATGCGGCTGATTCAGCCTCTCAAAAGCCTCAAAGCTGGACACTGCCCCTCAAAGACAAAACCAAGACGGAATACGAGTGGAGCGCCATGTTCTTCCTGAATGATGGCTCTGAGCGTCATATCGCTCCGCAAAAAACTCGGCAACTGACGATTCCGCTGCGGATGCCAGTTGCGGCTGCGGCTGGTCGCTAATCGGTCTGATGCTCGCTTCCCCGCCAACTTCTTAAAAACTCAACGCTGCTAATTCTGAAAGCGAATTTTGAGAACGTTCGGGGAAGCTGGCATATGCATACAAGGAGAAATTGATGTTATACCTAAATCCACCGTTTCACATTATCGAAGGCGTTTCGATCTTTCCCGATCATGCCGATCGCCTGCAATATTATTACTTACCGCTGATGCCGCAGTTGACTATCCTCAAAGATGGCAGTGGTGGTACTGTCCCTCAAATCCAGCTCATCAAATATCGCGGCAGGGCTGGCAATGGAGGATTTCTCAACTTTGATGTCAATATCGGGATTGATGACTCAACGCTGAGTAAGATTCGCACCAAATTACGCCAAGCTGCCGGACTCGATCAAGACCCGCGATTAGCGCCTGTTCAACTCATCGACGGTAGTGTCAAATTGTTGCTGTTGGGCAAACAAACCGGGGACGTGGCAAATCCTGATCCGAACGGTACCCCTCAATTTGTGCTCAAAATTGACCAAGCTGCTAAACCGGCCTTGTATGGCTCCAATCAGGCAGCCTTTTCTGTTGCTCTCGATCAGTTTGGCGTCACCGTGATGGAGAAGGCATTACAAGGAGAAATGACGCCGATCGGGATTGTGTATTCTCTCGATTATTTAGCGCTGCGTCCAGCTTATAGTGTGCGGCTCAATGTGGATTGGGATCGAGTACAAAAGCGTTTAGATGAACAATTTAAAGTAGACGCGATTTTCACGTCGATTGAAATTGATAAAGCAGTGGATGAACTGATTGAAAAACGAGCGATTGTGCTGGAAGCCGACACCTTCATTCCCGAAGGTGAAGAAAACAGTGCGGTGTTAGGACGACGCGATCAGGCCGTTAACGAAGTGCGGGAAATGATTACGGATGGCTTTTTCCAGCCCAGCATTAATCCCGTTCAGGAAGCTAAAGATGGCTGGGATCGGGCGGCATTTCTAGCCGATCGCGTCTCACGATTAGCAGTGACGGGTGGCTGGTCGTCGGTGGGCACGTTCTCCTACAAAAAGACAGATTACACCCGGATCGATCGTAAATCGCTTAATGTCAATATCAGCGAACGTACCACCGTTAAACGCAGCATTTATCCCCAGGGACACCTGAGTGGATTATGTCGCTTCCTGACGGAAGAAGGTTATGATCTCGACCGCTTTATTGTTCCGGTTGATCTGGATGATCCTTGGTTTGAGCGCCGCAAACTCACGGTGATTTCTCGCGCCAACTTTGATGAAGATTCCATTAGTTCAATCAATGTGAATCTTAAGTATGGCGACACGCCACAAAATGTTCTGCTGGAATCTTCTACAGCTCGCAGTGAGGTGCAATGGGCTAGTATCCTGCAAGAGCAGGCGATGCAGCGAGAAGTGGAGGCTGAATACACCGTCAATTTTAAAGATGTAGACGGAGCAGAACGTCCTATATCAATCGCCTCCTCTCCTGAAATTGTCTCGGTTGACAATCTGGAAATTAATCCGCGTAAGTTGTACTCAATTGTCCATGTTCCAGTGGTTGCCTTGAGTCTGCCTTGGAGCCGCTACCCTCAGGTAGAAGTGCATCTTAAATACACGGATGAATCTAATCAGATTCGCATGGATGACATTCTAGTACTCACTGAAAACATCCAGATCAAACGTGGAAGATATTTATTAAAGATCCGTTGCGAACACAGTTTCAATACAAGTTAGTGTATCGGGCGAGCGATCATCGAGATGTAGAAACAGCATTTGTAGAAACGGATGAAGAGCGCGTTACCGTTCGTGATCCGCGTCCTAATAAACGGACTTTGAGTGTTGTGTCGAATTTAGATTGGGCAACGGTAGAGCGGGCACTGGTGGATCTGATGTATGAAGATCCGGAAAACGATGTGTTTGCGGATGCATCATTTGAGTTCAATGCTGACGAGAATGCATCGAAGAACTTTGTCGTTGATTTAGTTAATCCATCGCGTCGCCAGATTGCTTATCAGGTCACGATTTTGTTCAAAAACGGTCGCCTGTTAGAAGTGCCTCGATCGCTGACCAACGATCGACGCATTATTCTTCGCAGTAATATGCGGGGACATCGCATCATTACAGTCCGTCCTAGACCTGTGGACTTTGCTAGTAAACGGTTGCGAGAAATCCAGGTTGAATTGCGCTATGAAGACATGAATGAAGGACTCAGCTTCTCGGAACTGGTCAGTTTGCTATCCCGCCATGAACAGGGAAGCTTCGAGTTTGACTATGCCGATGACCAGATTGCCTACGAATATCGCGTGACCTATTGGTATCTCAATGGCATGACTCGCTCAACGGGCTGGAACATCGCCAAAGCAACCGACTTATTCATTCCAGTAGCTTGAGATTTACGGAAGGAGAATTTTTATGCTGGTATTTGGGAGTAAAACCATTACCGTAGACGGCATTACAGTTTATGCCGATCATGCTGACCCTAACCAATTCTGGTATCTGCCTGGCCCGGTTAAACTGGGACGGCGCGAAGATAACCAAGCTTCCTTTGTGTTCATCAAATACAAACCTGCGGTTGTAGAAGCGGGTGTCAAAGGCGGCGGATTTCTGATGTTTGATGTCAACTTGCAGCTTGAACGATCGCTGGAGCAAAAAATCCTGTCTCAGCTTTCTGCAATCGCCCCCGATCGGCCTAAACTCGCGGCCGTTCCCTTTGATGAGGGCACCGTCCAATGCATTGCCTTGAATCTACAAGGGTCGGGCGGCACGACCGCAACGGCAACTCCCGGAACCTTTAATGCGGTTGAAAAAATTCTTGGGGCGTCTGTTCCGTCACTTGATGCCAAAAACACTGCTAGCTTCAGTTTGACGCTGAGCCAGGAAGGGGCAATTATTTTGGAAAAGGCGTTTCAGCAAGGAACGACCCCAATTGGAGCGCTCTACAACCTGAAATATACGGGGCTAAGACCTGCTTTAGATGTCAAAATTACGGCGGACTTGAAGCGGGTTTACACCCAATTTAGCGCCAGTTTAGAAGGGCAGTACTACTTCTTCAAAGTGGGCATCGAAGCCGCTTTTGAAAAGCTCGTTCAGGAAGGAGCCATCCAGATCGAGGTCATTAACTTCTCTGGGGCTGACGATCGCGTTGATAAGGAAAAGCAGGCAATTGAATTCTTCCGCGATCATCTGCTGCGGGATTGGTTTGTACCCACGCTGGCACCTGGCCAACCCGCAGGCGGTATCCCAACCCCTCCAACAGGCAATCCTCCTGTTAGCAATCCTAGCAATCCTCCTGTTGGCAATCCTCCTGTTGGCAACCCCAATCCTCCCGGCGAAAATCCAACGAGCGGTGGGGAAAATTCGGGCAGCAATGGCGGCATTTCTCCTGCTATTTCTCCTGTTATTTCTCCTGCTATTTCTCCTGCTAAGGAACCGGTAGGCGTTGCCTCGCGTTTACACCATACCGTGTCATTTCGAGACATCTCAACACAAACTGACCCGGCTCCCGCAACCCTAGAAATCCTCAGACGCGCACCCGATCCTTTACCTGCCGGATACGGATTACAACATACCTCTACAACAGGCACAACCGAAACCCTCACCGTTTTGGGGGGAGCGAATCCAGTTGTTCGTGTGAATGGGCAGGTGCAAACACTCGATGCGAATCGGCAGTTCACCGTAGACGTTACGAGTAACAATCCCGCTAATATTGTGGTGGAATATCCCCGCGCTACTCGCACCGAAACCTTCCATCTCTATTTTGACTTTGAATTACCGCGTGAGTCGGGTTGGTCAACGGCTTCTCCGGTCTACCGTAGCTACTTAAATAACACCACTTCAGACCCCCAATTTAGAAACACCGCCACCAATCGGACTGGAATTACTACCGTTTCGGGAACGCACATTTCGGGCGATGGCAATCAACTGCGAGATTGGGTTCGCAACCAGTTACTTGATCCCAAAGATGTGACGATCGAAGCCTATGCTAGCTTTGAAGACGAAACGCCACCGGGCAGCAAGTTGACCTACAATCAAAAGCTGTCTCAACGTCGCCGTCAGGTCGCTGTTGGCATTGTTTCTTCTCTGGTCAACAGCATCAATGGGACGACGGCGGGTAATGGCTATTTGCGGGCCAGAAATCAGGGGCGAGTGTCTGACCCCCGCGACCGGGTTGCCGAAATTACTGGACAAGTTGCCGACACCCCACCCGCCACCCATCGAAGCGCGCCTCTCCCGTGCTGCCAACTCGACTCCCACTCCGACTCCTCCTACCCCAACTCCGACTCCTCCGACTCCCACTCCTCCGACTCCCACTCCCACTCCCACCCCGACGCCAACTCCCACTCCTACAGCAGGTTCTCCTGCAATTGCGTTCAAACTTCGGTTTGTGCGTCAGGAGGAACAAAAGACGGTGACTTACCGCTACAACCGCACTGAAGCCGTTCAGCGAACCTATGCCCCGCAAGGACTGATTGGTTTACTGCTGGCAGATTTGCAGGACAAAGAGAAGCATTTTGTTGAGGTAGATCTGGATCATCCCTTCTTCCGAGTGTTTGCGGTCAACGTTGCAGCTCCCATCGACTTTCAGCGCATCGGACTCCTATCAGCCCAAGTGGCGATCGATTACGGCAACCCTAACGACGCCGCTAATCATAAACATGCCGATTTTGTGTTTGAGCCAGGAAGCCAGACCGAGCGCAAATTTGAGGTGTTCATGAATCAACAATTTGAGACTGCCTACACTTACTCAGTTCAGTATCATTTTGACCCAGGAAGCGATTGGGATGGACATGCCTTTGCCTACGAACTCCCTGCCAAACGCACCGAAGATCGAACTTTGCAAATTCAACCCTTTGCCGATCTGGGATTTTTGGAAGTGCGCGTTTTCTCCAACCGGATTGACTGGGGCGTGATTGACTCGATCGATGGGCATCTGCATTATCAAAGTCCAACGGGCTGGAAGCGCGACAAAGCGATGACGTTCACCGCTGACACCCCAGCGCAATTCTGGAAACTACGCCTCGACCACCCCAACGAACGCACCTATTCCTACCATTGTGTGTATCATCTCAAAGATGGCTCTAGGCAAGAATCGGAAACAATCCTGAGTCAGGCAACTGCCTTACCCATCAATGATCTCTTTGAAGGTGCACTGGATCTGCAATTTATTCCGCTATTCAATGCAGATCAAGTTCGGATGGTCTTCATTGATGTCAAATATGATGATCCTGTCAATCGCTATCACCGAGATGAACGATTAGAATTAGTTGGCACAGCAACGGCTCCTGTTTCACTCCGGATCGCGCTCAAAGATCGCACAAAACGTTCTTTCCAATATCGGTTCACCTTCATCGGAACAGATAATCGCCTAAATCGTGGTTCTTTCGTAACGACCCAAGAATCTCTCATTGGCGTGTCGGACGCGAGCTAAGGGGCTGGCAAAGCAGTAAGCGGTAGTACACTCCAGTCGGAGAGCAATTCTACGACCGCAAATCGGGTCAGCGGCAGGGGCGGATCAGCATTGTCCGCCCTTGGCGGGAAAAGCAGCAACGTCAAGAGCGGCAAAGCCTGCTAGCCTTCAACCTTGGCGGCTCCACCAAAACTAGCTGACTGCAAAACGCCGTCTTCGATGTGAACCACCCGATCGGCTTCTTCAATAATGCGAGGATCATGTGTCACCATCACAACGGTGCGGTGCTGCTCTTTGGCTAGTCGGCGCAACAAGGACACAACTGCCTGTCCACTACGGGAATCCAGCGCTGCCGTGGGTTCATCTGCCATGATGAAGTGCGGATCGCCTGCGAGTGAACGAGCAATCGCCACTCGCTGCTTTTGCCCACCGGAGAGGTCACGGGGGAGGCTGCTGGCTTTGGTATCTAGCTCAACTTGCTCTAGCAGACGCATCGCCTCTTGGCGTCCTGCTCGCCCTTTAATGCCCTTCATCTCCAGCGCAACGACAATATTTTCTAAAGCCGTGAGTGCCGGAAACAGGTTAAATTCCTGAAAGATGAAGCCAATATTCTTCAAGCGGAAGCGGGCAAGCTGCGAACGAGACATCCGCGTTAAATCTTGCCCCAACAGGGAAACGCTTCCCGTTGTGGGGGTCAAAATCCCGCCTAGAATCGAGAGCAGGGTCGTTTTACCCGAACCCGAAGGCCCCATCAGCAGTTGAATATCGCCGCGATAAACATCCAGATCGATGTTTTTAAGGGCTTGGAAGCGCTGAGTTCCACTTTGGAAAATCATTTCCACCCCCCTCGCCACAATTGCCCGTGCGCCAGCTTTAACCGGGTCTATAGTTGTATCAGCCATTGGACTGAAAACTCTGGCGGAGTTGGTTGCGTTGACTTGAAAATTAATTGGCGTCGCAGTCATTGATCGTTCTGGGTAGGTAAATCGCAGATCTTTCCTTATGGAAATCTCCTATGTTTGATAACCCCGTAATTATGCAAGTATGCGAGATTTTGACAGGTATGGTTGTTAATCTGGCACAGTCCGAGATCTGTCACATCAATTAGAGATTAAGATCCATCAGGGTTATCTGGGGCGGGCAAGCTGTTACACTTACGAATCTGTCACAACTTCAGCGGGAAGTCTCAGAGTAGATCCACCATGAATTGCTCGGAATTCGGATGAAGTCTCGAAGTTGCCCATCCTGGCTGCAATTGCTTCAAAGTCAGGGCAGTTTGGGGGCTTGGAGTATGAAGTATTCATGCTATTTTTTTGTTTTTTGGTTTAAAGATCGAAAAAATACTGATAGATTTCTGAGGCAACCAGGGCAGGTGCTACGACTTAAACACAATTGCTGGATCAACCCGCGTGATTTTTTGAATCGCAAACATCGCCGAACCTACGCACATAAAAATGGTTAACCCCAACACTCCAGCCGCCGTGAGTGGCGTAATCAAAATCATGATGCCTTGCGTTTGAAACGTCCATGCTCCCAAACCGAGGCAGAGCGCTAAGCTGGGCAAATAGCCGAGCAACCCCATCCAGAGGGCTTGGCGAATAATAATTCCATACACAACGCCGTCAGAAACTCCCATTGCTTTTAGCGTAGCGAATTCCTTCAAGTGATCGGAAACAGACGAATAAAGAATTTGTCCCACAATCACGATGCCGACAATTGCGCCAACGGTAGCACCCAAGCCCAGAATGAAGCCCACTCCCGTGCGTCGCACCCAAAAATTTCGAGTCCGTCTGGCCATTTCTGCCTGCGTCAGCGCCATTGTTCCAGGCAAGGTATCTGTCAATCGCTGTTTCAAGGCTTCGAGGTCTTCTCCAGGGGTAGCTCGGATCAGCACATAGCTAATGGGGTCAGTCGCGGCAAGCGATGTGGGCTGGGAGGAAGGCGGGTTTGCATCAGGAGATTTTTGGTAGACATTGGTGCAGAGAAACTGGTCGGCTTCAAAGCGGCAAGTCAGGCTGGCACTTAGATTTGCCGTCGAAAAAGTTTTGGCATTTTCAATCGAGGTGAATAAGTAAGGACTGGACGTAATCGACTGGGAGCTTCGCGTTAGCCCAACCACAGTCAAACCCAAAGAACCCAGGGTTGCTGTATCGTTAACTTGCTCGACGCCAAGACTATCAACAATAGACTCATCTACCATGACGGTATAAGGCTGCTGTAAGTTGCTGACATCGCCTGCCACTTGGTTAAAATCGTTAAAAAGTTGTCCATCCGGCTGAAATCCGAAGATCCGCACGGCGTTGATCTCCCCATCGGGACTGCGCCAGATGCCGCCTGCCATTACCAAAGGTTCTGCCCGCGCCACACCCGGCACTTGCTGTGCCAAACCGAGATTGGAGGCGGGCATGGGCAACGTCAGTTCAAGCTGCACCATGTCGCTATTGGCAACCCAAATATCGGCGCTAGCGTGATCGACAACTGTGCCCACCGAGCGCACAAATCCGTTCAAAACACCCGTCTGGATTGTCACCAAACTCACCGCAAAATGATCCCTGCTTGAGCCACCAGAAAACGCGGAATGTCCTCAAACAGGTTTCTCCGGGCAATAGAAGACATGAACCTAGACCTTAGTAGAACGGATGAGACGAACTTTGGCTACAGCAAACTTTGGCTACAGTATCAGGCCTCTCGTCGATTCTGACAAGGCACTGAACGCTTGTCCTCGCCAAGTTGGCTAGCCTGATCGGGTGAACTGGGTAAATTGATGGACAAAACACCGCAGGAATATGTCTGATCAGGCTCCTCTACTGGCTAGTTTACTGAGTTCAATCGTCTAAAAGTGTTGGCATAGCACCGCCTGGTCAAAATTTTAAGATTCTGGTTCTCCTCAAACACCGTCAAGAAATTTTAGTCAAGATCCCCAAAAGCGCCTGACTGCGAGGAGTCAATAGGGTACGACGGTAGGCATCAGCCGCCTTTTTGATCGCTTCTGCCTGAGTTGGATAGGGATGAATCACGCTAGAAAGCTTGCTGAGTCCGATCTTGTGAACGATTGCGGTGGTGATTTCGCTGATCATTTCTCCCGCATGACGAGCGACAATCGTGGCTCCCAGGATTTTGTCACTGCCTTTTGGGTGCAAGATTTTCACAAACCCTTCTGTCTCCCCGTCGGCAATTGCCCGATCAACGCTGCTAAACGGAATGTGAATGGTATCAACTGCGATGCCCTGCTGTTTTGCCTCCGATTCATACAGCCCCACATGGGCAACTTCTGGATCGGTGTAAGTTACCCACGGCATCACTAAGTCGCTCAGCTTGGATTTGCCCATCCCAAAGGGAGCAAACAGCGCGTTTTTGATTACAATTCGAGCAGCCGCATCCGCAGCATGGGTAAACTTCCAGTTCATGCAAATATCGCCTGCCGCAAAAATTTTGGGATGGGTGGTTTGCAGATAGTCATTGACCTTAACGCCGTGCTTCGGGCTGTAGTCTACCCCAACGGCTTCTAAATTTAGCCCTTCGACGTTGGGGGCGCGGCCAGTGCCGACGAGAATTTCGTCTACGGTGATGGAGCCAGGTTTGCCATCTGAGCTAAAGTGAATCACTTTACCATCGGCTGTTTTCTCGATTTGATCAAGCTGGCAGTTCAGCACTAACCGAATCCCTTCTTGCAAAAACCTCTGCTGCACAATTTCGGCAGCATCGGCATCTTCTTTATCTAGCAAATGCCCGCCTTTATGAAACAAAATGACCTCACAGCCCAACCGCTGGAAGGCTTGTGCTAACTCACAACCAATCGGGCCGCCGCCAATCACTGCCAATCGGCGAGGGCGCTCGGTCAGAGAAAAAACCGTTTCGTTGGTGAGGTAGCCTGCGGCTTCCAGCCCGGAAATTTTCGGTCGGGCGGCCCGTGCGCCTGTGGCGATCACCGCTTTCTTGAAGCGTAAAACATTGTCTCCGACCGCGAGTGTTCGATCATCCCGAAACTGCCCCTGCCCCAAAAACACATCAATGCCAATTTTCTGAAACCGGGATGCCGAATCGTGGTGGCTGATCCCAGCCCGGAGTCGCCGCATTCGCGCCATAACTGCGGCAAAGTCGATCTCAATCGATTCGGGTGGCTTGATGCCAAAGGGTTCTGAGTCGCGTATGTCGGCCACTACCCGCGAAGAGCGAATTACACACTTCGACGGCACACAGCCCACATTCAGGCAGTCGCCACCCATCAGATGCCGTTCTACAAGGGCTACCTTTAGCCCTAGGCCCAGTCCGGCTGCCCCGGCTGCGACTACTAATCCGGCTGTTCCGGCTCCGATCACCACCAGATCATACTCGGCTTGCGGTGAGGGGTTTTGCCAATCGAGCGGGTGAACGTGTGAGACGAGGGTGCGGTTATACTCGTCCATTGGAGCAATCAGATCTTGAAAGGCAGAGTGTGACATGGCAGTTTTTGAGGGGTTGTTGGAAAGGGAGGGAAAGGCAGAAGGCAGAGGGCGGAAGGGGGGAATTTGCTCAGGAGGTTTCTTCATTGGAGAATTTTTCTTCTGAGACGCTCTCAGCTAGGGCTTTACGGGCAATTTTGGTGACGTAGAGCGTGACTGCTAGCGTCGCCGCAAAGCCGATTCCGCGCACTGCCCATTGCAAAGCTGGGTTGGCGTCTGGGGTTTCTGTGCCTAAGGTGGCCAAGTCGCCTGCTAATGAGCCGAGATAGACATAGAGCACGGTACCTGGCAACATGCCCACACAGCCCAAAGCGTAATCGCGGAGGGAGACGCCCGTGATCCCGAAGGCATAATTTAATAAATTAAACGGAAAAACGGGCGAAAGGCGAGTTAGCAGCACAATTTTGAAACCTTCTCGACCGACTGCTTCATCAATGGCTCTGAATTTGGAGTTTTGCTGAATTTTTCGAGCCACCCAGTCGCGGGCGAGGTAACGTCCGACTAAAAACGCCAGCACTGCTCCTAAACTCGCACCAATGAAAACATAAAACGAACCCTGCACGACGCCATAGACAAATCCGGCTCCTAGGGTTAGCAGCGATCCGGGAATAAAAGCCACAGCAGCGACGGCATAGAGCACAATAAACGCCAGTGCTCCAACTGCCCCTAGCTGTTGAATTTGGCTCAGCACACCTTGCACCGCTTCTTGCAGATTCCAACCTCCTGAAGGCGTTGAGTTTGCAGCAATGGCAGGCATTGCAGTAATTAAAAACGACAAAATTGCGAATCCTAAAATTTTGAGACTTTTAAGAACGCTGCCACAAATCTTCGACCGTTTAAGCTGGTGCATAGTTTCCCCTTCGTGAGTTCTAGGTGCTAGGCGCGTGCCTGAATCTACTGTAGAGGCAATGTTTGCTGAGCAGATGATGGGCTGCTAAACGGTTGCTGAAGGTTTCCTGAGAAGGAGAATGGGAGGACAGAAGGGGAAGGAAGAAGGGGAAGGAAGAAGGGTAGAGGAAAACGGAGCGAGAGTTTCCTGTCCTTCTGTCTCCTGTCTTCCCCTCAAAATGCTAAACAGCGCGCGGTCTGCATCTCACGGAACGGGCGAGGCAACAATTTGCTCAACCTTGATTCCAAAGAAGTTCAACTGCACGCTGCTCAGGCAAATATGGCAGTACTATCTAAGGTTAGGACGGGGTGTAGGGGTGGAACCCTTAGCTGGGGGCGTAGCCCCCCCGCACCCCCTATGTCCTATTAATGCGTAACGCTATATCAGGTGAAAAAATACTGAAAAGTCTGGTCAGGCTGAAGGCTATGAGCTAGCTGTATCGGTAGACTGATCAACGGTTTGCTGAACCCGATCGACAACGCTTCCTGAGAGGGGCACATAGCCTAAGTCTTCAGCAAAAGTTCTGCCTTCGGTTAGCGACCAGTCAATCACCGCGTTGAGTGCCTGAGCTTTAGCAGGATCTTGATATTCGGGGTAGAGCAGCAGCCAAGTCAACCCTGCGATTGGATAAGCTTGAGCGTTTTCAGGATCAGGAACCGTGAGGGCAAAGTCTTCCGGAATTTCTTCCCCTTCAAACACTAGAGAAGCCGCTTCAGGAGTGGGTTCAACAAAGTTGCCGCTCTGGTTCTCAAGGGCCGCTGTTGAAATGTCATTCTCTTTCGCGTAGGCATACTCTACATAGCCTACGGAACCTTCAGTTTGCTGCACCTGAGCCGTGATCCCCTCGTTGCCTCTTGCACCTGAGCCAACTGGCCAACTCACTGATTTACCATTCCCTGCTTGCCAACCAGGACAGGCTTCGTCGATGTGATTGGTGAAAATGAAGGTTGTACCGCTACCATCTGAGCGATAAACCCAGTTGATTGGCTGATCGGGCAGGGTTACGCCGGGATTGGCAGCAGCAATGGTGGGATCATTCCAACTTCTGATGTCGCCCTGCACAATGCCGCAATAAGCTTCACGAGAGAGGCGCAAATCTTCAACACCAGGCAAATTGTAAGCAAACACAACAGCCCCAGCAGTCATTGGAACTTGGATTGGCTCTGCTCCATACTGCTGCTGAAAAGTCTGCCGTTCTTCAGGCGTCAAAGGTGCGTCACTGGCGCCAAAATCAACCGTACCGGCGAGAAACTGCTCTACACCTGCACCACTGCCCACTGATTGATAGCTAACTTGCACGCCGGGCTGCTCTTGGTTGAATTCAGAAAACCAGCGTTGATAAAGCGGAGCCGGAAAGGATGCACCTGCGCCAGTCAAGGTTGCAGTTAGGTCGCCTGTTGCGGTTTCGGTTGTGCCAGTCGCAGCGGGGCTTTCAGTCGCATCAGGGGCATCCGCGGTTGGAGTGGTTGTTGTGCCACCACAAGCAGCAACGCCTAGTGTGATTACGGCAACTGCTCCAACAAACATTTGACGATTCGCACGAAATTTAAGATTCATAGACCCTCAAGAATTGATAAGTGTTGCAAGATTACTTACACCCTATCGAATTCAAGGTAAAGGATTCATTAACATATTGACCTATGAGTTTTTGTGATTAAGATTTCCTATGATTTGAACTTATAAATTTATCTCTTTTGACAGATAAGGCTCTATCAATTGGCATAGATTTTGACTTCAGCTATGATTCAGTTTCATAGACGATTAAGTTGAAAAAACTCTTTCAGGAAGACGGTTTAGCGATTTAGGGCTGAAAATACTCGATGAATAGAAAGCTTCGGTTTATATAAGATAATAAAATTTATGCACCTTGTGATTGAGGAGAGAAATACTGATTCAAATCATCTAAAAACCAGAATCTAAATGAAATGAATGCTGTATAAATTAGAAGCAACTCAGTGATTTTTATGGCTCTTTGTCTATCAGGATTTAGATGAAATCTATGAGATGAAAAGAGATGAAAACTGTTGCAGTTGCTATGGCGATTTCTATGGGAGCCATGAAATTTAGCCACTCAGAACCCTGAATGCTTCGAGAATCCGGGATGCCTAGGCTCACGAATCCTCTAGGGGCTGTGATCCATTCCAGCGAGAACCCTGACGTGGCAGCGCGACAGCCCCTAGCTTGGTTTTGAGGGCGGGCGCGATCAGGCGGATGCCATCAACGGTTGACTATCAATTGATGACGCGCCCTAAACTGCTATGGAAGTCTCTTCATTTGCTCAAAAGCAGCCGATTGGTCAGAGAATAGAAAAGCACTCTGAAACGACGGCAGGGCGATGACAATAACGATTACGGTAGACGCAGATGCGCTGAATACGCTGGATCTATCTCCGGCTCAGTCCATTATTGAACCTTGGCTCAAGGATGGAGCCGTTGGCAATCATGAGCAAGAACTGCGTCTGGAGATTCAGTTTCCCCGCGAGGACGGCGATCCCCGCGAGCTTTCAGAAATTCCTGAAGTGCGGGCCTGGTTCATCCGCCTCGATGCCCGCTATCCCTGGATGCCGTTTTTACTAGACTGGGAAGCGCAAGAACTGGGACGCTATACAGCAATGCTTGTGCCGCATCAGTTCAGCCCTAGCGGGATCGAGTTCAACCCAGAAGCGCTGGAGATTTTCATTACTCACAAGATGTTTGTGCTAGCAGATTGGATGGAACAGCAAGGCATCGGCAGCCGCACCAAGCTCAAATTTATGGCACAAATGTTGGGCTATGAATTAGACGATAGCTTTTTCAACTTGCTGGGAATTTAGGCTCCCATCCCGGAATATTGTCGGAGTCCGCGCTGCCAAAGCCAACGGTTGAGCAGCCAGAAGATTACAATCCAACCAATCATCACTAGCAGCCCTTGTCCGACGTTGACCGGAAGCCCAATCAAAATGCTGGCTGGGAAGTTAATCATGTAGGGGAAAGGCGTCCAGAGAACGATTTGGCGTACCAGCGGCGGAAAGATCTCTAGCGGTGCAATGATGCCGGAAAGAAACAGATAGAACAAAAACCAAAATTGCTCAATGGCGTAGGCTCGTTCGATCCAGAAGGCGAACATGGAAAAGGCATATTGGCTGACAAATCGCAAGATGAACGCCAGAAGCACTGTCAACGAACACAGCAGCAAATTCGGCAGGGTCGGTATCCAAAGCGCTTGCGGGTAGAGCCAGAAGAACAGCGCAATCAAAATAATCGCAAACGGCAAGCGGGCAAAGCGTTCGGCAAAATGGGAAGCGAGATGATGCCAGCCTGGATCGAGGGGTTGTAACAGCCGAAAGGAGAGTTTGCCTTCTACCACTTCGCGTTCAAACTCCCAGATCACCCAAACGACGGTGAATTGCCGCACAAAAAATACAGCCAAAAAATAACGAATAAAATCAGTGGACGAAAGTCCAAACTGTCCGTTTTGGGCTGCCTTCACCCAAGCCCCCATCAAAATCAGCGGCAAACTGCCCGACAATACCCAAAACAGTAGCTCTGCCCGGTATTCCAGCATGTAGGCGTAGTAAACCGAAAGCAGGGTGCGAGTAATGCGAGCAATGCGACGAAAAGGGCGATTCATGGCGATTTAGGCGATTTACTGAAGCTTCAGAAACTTCTCTAGGGCGGCAACCATAGCAGGCGACCAGCGGCGTGTGTGGGCAACCCAGTCTAGATCTTTGTAGCGTCTATCCAGACCAACAGCAGCAACCCAGTTGCTTTCCGCTTCGCCCCGATCGCCTTTTGCCCAGAGCGCTGCGGTGAGGGCGGCCCGCATATCGGCAAATTGGGGATATTTGCGCACCAAATTCCGCATCGTGCGGATCGCTTCGTCGGTTTGCCCGACCTGATAGAGGGCAATGGCATAGTTGGCGCGGGCAAAGGCAAAGTCGGGAGCCATATCGGCGGCGTGGCGATAGTCTTCGATTGCTTGTTCCCATTCTCCCAGTCCGGCTTCCGCGTTGCCCCGGTTGTTGTAGGCGGCAGGATCGTTCGGGTCGAGTTCTAAAACATGGTTGTAGTCGGTGATAGCGTCCTGCCAGCGTCCCAACCCTTCCAGGGCTGCCCCTCGGTTCAAGTAAGGATCGGGGGCTGCGGGCGCAAGTTCAATCGCCTTTTCGTAGTCAGCAATGGCGGCTTCTAGCTTGTTTTGACTGACGCGAGCATTGCCCCGATTGCTCCAAATGGCAGGCTCTTGGGGTAACTGATCGAGCAGCTTTGACCAGACGGTTTCTGCCGTAGCAAAATCGCCGCGATTGGTGGCATCAAATGCCTGAAACCGCAAATCTTCAATCGATTCTAGCTCAGTGGTCTTGTCAGCAGCTTGAACCGGATCAGCATAAGTCGGCAGGACAGGAGATGCGCCCAGCCAGAGGGTAATAGTAAGTAAGAATACAAAAATTAACTTCACCATATCCCGATCATGACAGGACTTTGGCATTCAAGCAATTCTTCGATGGTAGGTCGCAGAACCTGCTGAGATTCGCCTATCGTGATTGCCATTCGGAACTTCATCCTGCTTAAGCGTTGGATGTTTGAATTGGATTGGTGTCAACGAGATGCAATGCCAACTGGCTTTCGGGGGGTTGATAGCCGAGATGTTTCCATGCGGCAGGAGTGGGGACGCGACCTCTGGGCGTGCGTTGCAGGTAGCCAATTTGCAGCAGATAGGGTTCGTAGACTTCTTCGATGGTTTGGGCATCTTCGCCTGTTGCGGCAGCTAGGGTATCCAGTCCAACGGGGCGTCCGGCGAAGTTCTCGATCATGAAAGTGAGCAGCCGCCGATCCGTCCAATCTAGACCGCAAGGATCGACGTTAAATAGCTCTAGAGCTTCTGCGGCAAGGGTTTCATTCACCTCAGCGCCGCTGGCTCGCACTTCTACATAGTCCCGGACTCGACGCAGCAGGCGATTGGCAATCCGGGGTGTGCCTCTAGCCCGCCGGGCGATTTCGACGGCTCCGGCTGGGGTGACGGGCGTTGCCAGAATTTCGGCTGTCCGCTGGATGATTTGCGTCAGTTCATCTAGCTCATAGAAGCGCAGCCGTTGCACTAACCCAAACCGATCGCGCAAAGGTGAAGTTAGCGCCCCAATTTTGGTCGTGGCTCCGACGAGGGTAAACCTAGGCAGGGGTAGGCTTCGAGTTTTGGCGCTTTGCCCTTTGCCGATGGTGATATCCAACCGAAAGTCTTCCATTGCCGGATAGAGGATTTCTTCGGTGACGCGCGGCAAGCGGTGAATTTCATCAATAAACAAAATGTCGCCCGGTTGTAGGCTAACCAGCAGCCCCGCGATGTCTCTAGGACGCTCTAATGCCGGAGCCGTAGTGATTTTGCACTGTACTCCCATCTCGGCTGCCAAAATCAGCGCCATCGTGGTTTTACCCAATCCGGGTGGGCCGTAGAGCAGCAGATGATCGAGGCTTTCCTGACGCGATTGGGCTGCTTTAATCGCAATATCCAGCACTTCCTTCAGCGATTTTTGCCCCACATATTCGGAGATGCGCTGTGGGCGAATTTTCTCTTCCTGTTTGCCCACTTCATCAACAGTGGCAGCAGGCTCTAAGAGCGCCTCATTCTCGCTTGGTTGATTTTGCTGTAGTTGATTTTGCTGTGATCGAGGCGTGGGGGACTGAGTAGGTCGAGGCTCGGCAGAGGGACTGATAGAGGGTTGAGCAGATTGAGCAATCTGGGTTTTCTCTGACTCTGGCGGTTGTGGCTTCGAGGAAATAATTGCCATAATGCGATCAATTCGACTTCGAGGCAGTACAGTTGGACTACCCTTGTTAGTTCATCTTAACGCTATTGTCTGGTTTATCTGCATTCGCTGCGTTTGGATTTGATTATGGCTGAACCGTTGTCTGTGCCCGACTCCATCACCTTTGAAGAAGCCATTGCCCTGACCCAAAAATTAATGGCCCAAATCCAGCAGGGGCAACTTTCTGAAGCTGATTTGGAATCTACGCTGTCGGCACTGGTCAGCAGCGAAAATGGGGCGCGTGGTTTCTTTGTCACCTATCTGACTGACGATGGCTCCATTCCCGACTTGCCCTCAGATGCAGTCATTTTGGCGCTGCAATCTTCTCCAGAAATTGTGGCAGAACTGCTCGTGAAAAATCTGGCTATGGCGGCGGCAATGGCGATTACCCATCGTCGTAACCAAAATGAAGAAATGGCGAAAGGTTCCGATCGAGTACAGCGCCGCACCGCCTACCTGATCCAGCAAATCCAGTTACCCGAAGTTACCGAAAAAGCCCAAAAGCTACACGAAAGTGCTTCCACAGGCACAGGCAGTTACCAAGCCTTTTTAAACCGTTGGGGATACGACGCCGAACAGCGGCAGGTGATCCAGCAAAAAATGGAGCAAATTATCGCCGTTGGGTAGGAGCGGGGTTTGTTTGTCAATCTGCTGTTCCCACTCCAGAATTTTTCGTTGAACTCGCCTGCATAAATTACAGTTTTGCAAATACTCTATGCCAGAAGGCGAAGTTTTTTGGCAAGCCCGACTCTACAATCTAGGCAAGGAGCGGAAGTTTTAGCGGCAATCAGGGGCAGATCTGAGATGGGATTGGGCTGGAATGGCAGCATCATTAATGGCGTTGTAGATGCGCTCCTGTCGCCTGTTCAGGATTGGCTAAGTCAGCATCCGCGCATAGTTTGGCTTTTGGTGAATCCTGGCTGGCTTTTGGTTGCTCTCGTTATAGCGCTGTTTCTGCTGTCAGGTTTACTGAGAGCAATGTCTAGCCTCACCGAAAAACTGTGGCTAGGACTGCTGAAGCTGCCGATTCGATTGGTTCAGTGGATCTGGCAAGGAAGCCTGTTTTTGTTGCGCCGCTCTGCTGCTGGAACCCAGTCAAACTTGGCGCAGTCCAGTCTGATGCGACCTTCTGAACCTTCACCTGATCGCCTCACAGAAGTGCTAGATCGGCTAGAAATGCTGCGACGCGAGCAGGATGAGCTGATACAGGAAATGAAATCACTGCTGGATGACGGCAGGCAAAAGCAAAGCTGATGAGAGTGAGATCCCTTTTGCATAGAGTTTTTGATTGCATACTTTGATTGCATACTTTGATTGCATACAATGATGGGATGAATGCCTTTCCAGGTCATATTTTGTGCCCATTGCAGCATACTATTGCAATTTTTGAGTTGAGTGCCATTCCAGTGTTGTTCCAAGACCCCCCATCAGCGCTCAATCGGATTGTACTTGCTGTGGTCAGGCGGATAGTAAAGCAATGAATCGGCTTGTCGCATGCGGACTTTTGAACGTTATTTGTGCTTCAGGTTGTTGACAGGCAATCATTGTTTTAACGTGTTCAGATTCATCATCTCGAAATTAACAAACACGTCATAGAGGTTATCGACTTTGGGGCGGCGAAATTCAGACCGCGTTGCTGTTTGCATTTCCTCAAACATATAATAAAGATCACCATCTCGGTAATAGTTGATAGCAATCTGAGGGGCCGGCTGCATTTTTAAAGCTTCCTCATGCGTTGTCAAATAGCAATCGTAGGTGTGGTAAGCATGATTTTCAATTAGCTCCATCATGTAATAGGCATATCGGGGAAACAGCAGGTAGAGCGGGACAACAATCCAGTAGTAACCTGTCGCAATATGCTGCGCCAAAAAGCGATCGCCCCAAACCCGATCGCCGCCCAGAGATTCCATGATCAGCAGATGATGCAGTTCATTCCAGGTTTCGGCAAAGTGAATTTTCAACCAATCTGATTTGCGCCACCAGCCTAGCGTTTCATACAGATGGAGAACAGATAGGTAGGCAAAGTAGGGAACACGAGCAATCGTTTCCAGGACATAGAAACGAGGATAGGGGCGGTTTCGATAGACCACATCAGTCATAAAGACCAAAATGCCAACGAGTAGTCGAATCAATGCTTTCATATAACTGCCTCTTCGCATAAACATGATGAAAACAGCACCTTCTCTTCAGTCGGCAGTCGTCTGCGACTTCAAGCGTTCCCACACCAGTTCAAAGACTGTGGCAATACCATCGCTCATGATTTCTGGCGTTCTCAATGTGATTTGATTACCGTTGAGAGTGAAGGTTCGCACTAATGTTGTCCGAACCCGATTAGGAATGGATGCCATTTCAAGATGATGATTCACGGTGTTGTCATTCACGGTATACGTTCCGGCATAAGCATTAAATGTGGCAAATGCTTGGGCGCACTCTTCCACAGGTAGGGATTGAATCTCTCGACTCAAGGGCGATTGAATCTCCTTGCTAAACAGAGAACGATCGCTTCTGGAAAACATCACCATCATGTAACCGTCAGCGGTGTAGGTAATGTATCCTGTGGGATTTGCACCGTACACTTCAGAATCAATCATTCCATCTGAGTGAATCGCAGTTGCAGAAATGAGCTTCCAGGTGCCAATCAGCGGGTTATTTTGAGTCGATCGCGTAGACATAGGATTCAGCCGTTGCTTTGTGAGTTTCCGCTAGCGTAGCGGGTTTCAACACAAAGTCAAACTCGGTTGTGTAGAAGGGTTTGCTTTGATCTCGCGCCTTGAGTTCATCGGGTGATTCGTGCTTTTGCAGGTGCACGATCGCCGAGCGCACCGCAAACGTGGTATCAGAATCGAGGTGAGTATCACCACCAATGTAAATCTGAGTTGTCAATGGCGTAAACTCTGGAGCATTTAATTTGAAATGGATGTGTGCTGCCCGCCAGGTATGCCGCCCTAGCCGTCGCAGCAACTCACCAGACGGACCGCTGGCTGGTACGTTGTAGCCCATTGGGACAACAGTTACAAAGGTATACTTGCCGCTGCGATCAGTGCTGAAACGTCCTCGAAAGTTCCCTTGGGGCTGAGCCGGATCTTGGATGTCATACAGTCCTTGGGAATTGGGCTGCCAAACATCTATCAGCGCATGGGCGATCGGTTCACCGTTCAGATCTAAAACATGACCCGATAGGAAAAGCGTGTCACCTGCGGGATCAACACCTAAGCGATCGCCCATCTGTCGATCGGGTGCATTCGGTACATACAGCGGTCCTTCAAGATTACCTTCTGTACCACGTTGGGCATCATGCAGCAGTTCGACCAATTCTGAAATGCCCAGGAGATCCGTCAACATATGGATTTCGCCCGTGGGAATCTCTTGCGTGTGATGGCTTGCCTGGTGAATAAAATCGCGTCCCTGCTGCAATTCAGGTTCTGTCAGGTTGACCTCGCGCACAAAGTCGTGCAGATGTTGAATCAATCTGGTGTAAATTTCATACAGTCGCGGGTGAGAGGTGCCGCGATCGCCATGATTGATCACGGCTTGCGTGATGTTGTCGAGTGTAATCTGCATGTAAAACTCCAGTTTAGTAACTAGAAACTTTATCTGAATCTGGATGCTGCTGCGATTGATTTCGATCGATGAAAAACTTGTTCAAGAATCAGATCAGCCGCTTTTTCACCAATCATGATCGTTGGTGCCATTGTGTGACAGCGGGGCACCGTGGGCATTACCGAGGCATCCGCAACCCGCAGCCCCTCGACTCCATGTACCCGTAGGCTTGGATCAACCACTGCTAATGGATCAGTTCCCATGCGGCACATTCCCACCGGATGCCACCAGCCGTCTGAGGTAGAGCGAACATACTCCTCAACGTCACGATCGCTGTCCAACTGGCGATCGGGCAAGATTGGTTTGCCTTGATGAGGTGCCATTGGACTGGCAGCAAAAATCTCCTGTGCTTTCCGCACCCCTGCCATCATCACCCTCAGATCATGTCCTTCTGGATCGGAAAGATACCCAACCCATTGAGAATGCTGCGAATTTGAGCGTTCGTGTAATTAACAGCCATGATGCAAACCTCCAATCGTGCGGTTGATTTACCTGGCGATTGGCAACATTTCAAAGCGATGGACGATGCCGTTCGCGCAGCGGTGCGGAGCACTCATCAAGGATTGGAAGCCTGCGCTCAATCGCTTTGCTATCGAGTTTGAGGGTAGATTACCGAAAGAGATTTGCCCCTGACACAAAATACTGGACAGATCCTTCCGTCTCACTCATCGCCAGTTGAAAGCCGCTTAGGTTGAAATGAAGAAAAGCGACTGTCATTCTTCCCTCATCGCTTCCTATTTCCGATAAAGTCTATTATCTAAAATCAGCAGACAACGCTGTTGTCGCAAACAGTCCATCAGCGTTGTCAGTCGTCCGTCTAAACTGTCTGGAATCATCGGATCTGCTGCCTGTATATGCAGCAAAAATTGCAAACGCTCTTCAAAAAGTCTTCTAGCGGCGGCGCATTTTGCAGCGATCGCCACACAATCACGTCAAACTCAGATTGCAGTTGCATTCCCAACTTCACTGCTAGCGCACTTTTGCCAATTCCCCCAATTCCCAGCAACGCCACCAGCCGACATTTATCCTCCACCAACCACAGTTGCAACTGTGCCAGAGTTGTTTCTCGCCCATAAAAGATCGAAACATCGATCGCGTCTCCCCAGTCCTGATGCAGATCGTCCTGACGAGTAGCAAGTTCCTCAAATGGAGCAGTGGGCGGGGCATAGTCTCCAGGCAACAGTGTCAATTCAAATCCTCGCAAGAAATATTCAATTGATAGGCGATCGACCGCTGCTTCTCGTTTCAAAATTCGGGCGATCGTTTGCAGGGAAAGTCTTGTGCGATCGCTCAACTGCTCACGGGTAAACCGCTGTCCCCAGTTCTGTTCCGCTGCTGCTGCCTGCATTGCCTGCTGTAACTTCTGCCATCCTTTTGTAGTCAGGATGACACCTCGATCGCGTTTAGCTTTTGAGGAACGATGGATAGACATTGGACTTGCAGGAAATGGCTAAACCAGAAATGCTGCTCATCAACAGACCCAATGATTTGCCCCGATGATAGTAGATTAATTCAGGGAAACTTCTCTAACCATGCGACCATTTTAGAAAAGATTTTGTTGGCTAACTTAAGAAAATTTATTCAGTGTTGCTGAATCTGAGTAAAAACTGGCAGATCCGTGGCTGCTTAATCTGTGTAACCCAGTAACGATAAAGGTTTCATCGCAGCAACTGGGGATTTGTGATTTAAGGCTTGTCAATTCTAAAAAACAGTATAGAATTCCCATTCAGATTTTTTTCTTCTATCTGCTTCATTCCGAGTCGTTCCGCCACTTTTTGTGACTCAAAGTTCGGCTGATCACAGCTTGCCACAAGATACTCATAACCAAGTTCATCAAAACAATACTTTAGTATTTCAGTCGCAGCTTCAGTAGCATAACCCTTCTTGAGCGCTTTGGGCAGCAAGGAATAAATTAGCTGGGGCTGCTCTTCATCAAAGAAATACCACAAACCAACAAATCCGATAACTTCACTCGTACTATTTATTCTAATAAGCCAAAGACCGAACTTTTCTTCTTCAAAGTGTTTTTTGCTCTGGTTGAGCATTTCTTCAACCTGTTGCAGAGAAAAGATTTTACCGTCACATAGATACTTCCTCACATAAGAATCAGTGAAAATCGTATAGAGTATGTTAAGTTCACTCTCCAAAATTGGTTGCAAAACTAATCTTTGCGTTCTAAGTATCATAGATGAACTGATTCTATTCATTGACCTTTCGCTTCATTTAACTGATGGCGAGATCGATCTAACCAAACTAGCGCATCTTCCTCCGAGCTAAAGTAATAACATTTTTCGGTATGGGGGTCATAGATTTTGAAATATGATTGCCCCCAGTGATCAGATACGCAGGTAACTTTTGGTTCTTGGTCGGCTTCCGCAGAACAGACAAAAGACTGCCAAAGTTGATCAAACCGCTGAATGAAAGATTTCCAGCCAAGTAAGACTTGAGGAATAGGTTCAATTTCATTAACAAGAGTAAGTTGACGACGTTTCGTGACTGCTTTCATAGTTACCTTCTCTTTGTGATGGAGTGAACATGTCAATTGATGTTTTCTACTTGATCGTCTAGCCTGAATAAAGGCAAGAAGTTTATGGGCTGTCATGGCTGTATTTTTCTTAAAATATGGTGGTTGTATGATCTACTATTCAGACACAATGCCTAGCCAAACTTTGTCAGAATCAGGCAATTGGGGTACGTGATCTTGTAGCTAGGCGTCAGATTTTCCTTGAAGCAATTCGCCAACGATTGCTTCATCTAAATGAAGTACAATTGCTTTGCGAAAAGCGACTCTCAAACTGTAGAGCATTGCCTTCAAACGCTTTGCAAATTAGAGGCTACGATCAGGACATTAATACCTTGAAAGATTCTCAAATTCACGACCGACAGCAACCAATTTTTTGTCTTTCAAAGTTAGTAGAAATCTGTCAAGCTTAGATTGAATTGAACACAGATTACTTGTTGAAGCTGTGAACTGTTAGAAAGCCAACCTTCTCTGTTCTCTCAAATCGAAAGTTTATCACTCACCTATTTAGAATAAGAATTTTTGTTTTATTTGTCAGTCTGAGAAAGTCAGAATAAGTCAGAAGAAATTAGGTTATCGGCAGTGTTTGAGATTTTTCTAATTAAAACGCCATCAGGGCCGTGAAGTGACAAACGAATAGCAACTTCACCCATAGAGATTGAGGACATAAAACCGTAAGATGTCTGAGGGAGCCAGTTTAGGGTCGGGGTTATGAGGATGTAGCAAAAAGTCCTCCACTCAACAGATTCGAGTAGAGGACTCTCCTTTTTTAATATCACCCTGGCACTGAGCTATTTTTGCAGGCAGCTACCCACCAACTATCTTCGCCGCAGATGCGTTTCACCACTCAGTTCGAGATGGATGAGCGTGGTTCCACACCGCCATAAGCACCAGGAATCTTGTTTGAGTTGTACAACCCAGAAGGCTGCATAGTAGGAATCAAGTTAAAAGTCAATGTATTTGAGGTCAAGTCCTCGGTCTGTTAGTACGCCTCAACTTCATGTGTTACCACACTTCCATTTAGCGCCTATCAACGGGTCGTCTTCCCGTGACCTTACCAGCTTATGCTGTGAGAGCACTCATCTTGAGG
>JAAUQT010000276.1 GCA_012033495.1 Cyanobacteria bacterium RM1_2_2
CGCAGTCGAACAGTGGGTTGAGCGGAGTCGAACGGTGGGTTGAGCGGAGTCGAATAGTGGGTTGAGCGGAGTCGAAACCCGAATTTTATGTCGGTTTAGTTGGGTTATTCTACTTAATTTCTTTACGCTTGCTGCCTCGGTTGGAGGATTTTTACTGCGTAGGGTTTTTCCTGTGTAGGATCAGAGAAGCTATCACGTTGTCGATTGGATTCATCCAGCAGGCAGTTGTGATTGCAATCGTGATGGATCAATGGAGTAACGCATCCTCTCATGACTTCTGGTTGGCGCATTGGCTCAATTTTGGGGATTCCCCTCTTGCTCAATCCGGCTTGGTTTTACAGCCTGATTCTGTTTTCTTTTGTCTTTAGCCCCCTTTGGCAACGGGCGGGTTGGGAAACGGGATGGGCTTGGCTGGGTGGCTTGATGATGTCACTGCTGCTGTTTGCTTCTGTGTTGCTGCACGAACTGGGGCACAGTTTAGTCGCACGCTCGCAAGGAATTTCGGTCAATTCAATTACGCTGTTTTTGTTTGGCGGCATTGCCTCGATTGAACAAGAATCGAAAACGCCCGGACAAGCGTTTTGGGTCGCCATTGCGGGCCCGTCTGTTAGCTTTGCGCTGTCGTCGCTGCTATTCCTCCTGAGTTTGGGGTTGCCAAAAACGATGCCCATCGCCATTATGCTGAACCAGCTTGCGTTCATTAATTTGGTGCTGGCGTTGTTCAACATGATTCCGGGGCTGCCCTTAGACGGTGGGCAAGTGCTGAAAGCAGCCATCTGGAAACTGAGCGGAAACCGGATCACAGGCGTGCGGTGGGCGGCGAGAGTGGGACAGTTCCTAGGCTGGGCGGCGATTTTTCTCGGCATTGCCGGAGTGATCTTACTGCTCCGCTTCAGCTTTTTGTGGCTAGTGCTGTTGGGCTGGTTTGGCATTCGTCGAGCCAATGGCTACCTGAAAATGACAAAATTGCAGGCTACGATGCTTCAGCTTCAAGCAGGAAACGCGATGCGGCAAGATTTTCGGGTTGTAAACGCCAATTTGACGATTCAGCAATTTGCCGCCACCTATCTCGCAGATGATCCAGCCGTTGACCTTTACTACGCTGAAACAGACGGTTGCTATGTCGGTTGGGTCGATACGGAAGCTCTACGCTCGATTGAACGCAGCCTCTGGGAGACTCAACCCCTCAGTTCCATTCTTCGCCCCTTCGAGCCATCCCCAACTGTCCGAGAATCCACTTCGCTCGCCGAAGTGATCGACCAGCTAGAAACCCAACAGCTTCAGCAACTTCCCGTTTTGTCATCAGAAGGAATGGTGACGGGCGTAATCGATCGAGCAGATGTGGCTCAGGCACTGGCAAACTACTTAAACTTACTGATTCCACAGCCACTGCTTCAGCAAATCAAAGCAGAAGGACAGTTCCCTAAAGAGCTACAGTTACAAGGGATCGCCAAGGATGCGTTGAAGTGAGAGAGCTTCTAGAAACCACCGTGAGAGCAGGTTTAGCCACCAATCTACGCCGACAGCAGATCCCTTTTCTGCAAAACCTGCCCCCACCCCCCAGATCCCTTTTCTATAAAACCTACCTCCAACCAACCCGACAGGCGCTACACTAGACCGCAGATTTCTGAGGCTTTTATGACCACGGCACAAGATGTTTTAACGACGAATCAAGCGTTTTACGAAGCTTTTGAGAAAATGGATGTTGAAGCGATGGGGTTAATTTGGTCGAAGGGCGCGAATGCTACCTGCATTCATCCGGGTCGTAATGTGCTGCAAGGGTGGGATCAAATTCGGTTTTCCTGGGATCAGATTTTTAGAAATACGAATCATTTGGAAGTGGCGGCTGATGTGATTTCAACCGAACTGAAAGGAGATTTGGCCTATGTTGTGCTGGTGGAAAGTTTGGTGCAAGTGGTGCCCGATCGCCGCATGGAAGTGCAGGGAATGGTGACTAACATTTTTGAATATGCTGACGGTAACTGGTATTTGCTGCATCGCCACACGAGTCCGCTGGTTCGCTAGGGTGGGTTGATTTGGTGAAAGGCGGCTCTTAACGTTGCTGGATTGATCGTCGAGAGTGGTTCTAGTTCGGCTAGAATTGGCACTTTTCCGTATCGGGCAATTGCTTCTCGGTTGCTGGCGTTTGGTTCGCCGTTGATGACCACTCCTAAAATCGGAATTTCATACCGCCGCAGTTGGGCAATGGAAAGGAGGGTATGATTGATCGTTCCAAGTGTGCTTCTAGCAACTAAACAGACAGGCAGATTGAAGTGTTGAATCAAATCAATCATGAAGTGACGATCGTTGAGGGGAACCATCAGCCCGCCTGCCCCTTCAATAACTAAATGGGGTTTGTCTGTTGAGGGTAACTCAAAATCACTGAGGCAAATTTGCACGCCATCTATTGCGGCTGCGGCATGGGGCGAGAGGGGTTGAGTCAAACGATAGCGTTCTGGAATGAAGTGCGATGGGTCGAGTTCTGTCACCTGACGGATGTAATCAGTGTCGCTGATGGGTTCCAATCCGGACTGAACAGGCTTCCAGTATGCAGCGTTGAGTCCTAACGTCAACATTGCCGCAGTCACAGTTTTACCTACGTTTGTATCGGTTCCGGTCACGAAAAGGCAGCTAGGAAATGTCATTTCTAAATCACAGATTTTGAATCACAAGAAACATGGTCTGGTGACTGACTGTAACACGATTGGCAGTACGGCGATCCCAATCTTGAATCAAGCGTTTCATTTGCTGAACCGTGAGCCGCTGTTCGGTTTGATTCAACCCTGCTCCAATCGCTTTGAGTCCGCGAAAGAAAACAGCCGCGCTCGCGTAAGTGTCTACAGTTTGGACAATTTCTTGATAACGGATTTGAGAATCTGTGAAAGATTGCAACAGCAAAGCTGGATCGGGTAAAGGATTAGCAGTAAAGGGAAGCTGATTTTGGACGCAAGTGTGCCGCCATTCTGGAAAGCTGTGGCAAGTTGGAAAAGATAGAAATAGAAATCCTCCTGGCTTTAACTGAGCTAACCAGTTTTGTAAAACATTGGCAGGATTTTTGAACCACTGAATCACGAAAGCGCTGACGATGGCTGCGTAAAAATCAGAACAGCTTTGCATCTTTTCTCCATCTCGAACGTGAAATGAAACGAGATGCTGTTGGCGGTCTGGAATAGAAACAAAAGATTTACAGAAACCTAACATTCCAGAAGAAAGATCGGTAATTTCTAAAATATGCTGCGGAAATGCTTCGATTAGTCCTTGGGTAACGAATCCAGTTCCACAGCCGATCTCAATCACTGAACCGGAAGGAACACAGGACTGATAGGCTGCAATGATATTGAGTAGGTGATGGGCACTGTGGCGCTGTAAGGTGGCCTGAGCCTGATAAGTAGCGGCCGCTTGTCCAAACTGATCCGCAACGCGGGCAGGGTGGCTAGGCGACTGGCGATTAGATAAGTTAACCTTGCTCATAAGGGGTTCCATTCAGATCAGCCTGCAATTTTGACCAGCAGTTATCGAAATGAGTGAACGGTAACGCATGACCTGCTGTTTCGATCCGTTGATGCTGGACATTAACGATCTTGTTCACCCGATTGTTCGCTAAATCACAGACTAACTTATTTTTCAACAGTTTTCTATGAATTCATTGCTGCTAGCGGAAGGGACAATGGCGATCTTGATCACCTTGAAAATCAAGGATTTGTGGGATCTTTTGCAGTAAAGCAAGATCAATTTCGGCAGTTTGTAGGTGGTTGAGATCATGGAGCAGCAAATCTGAATCAAAATGATCTGAGAGTGTTGCTTGCCAAGCGCAGGGATGGTGACAGTTCAGCCGAAACTGGCTCAAAACCTGTAGAGGATTCACCGCAAACTGAGCAATCATTTGTTGCAGGATTTTCTGAGAGCGGCGCTTCAGTGGCTCTGAAGCAGGATGAAACCTCGCAAAACTGCTGAAGATCACCATGATGTTTGCCTGCTGTAGCTGATCAGGGGGGCAGAGATGTAGCCCATAGGAGTGAACCAGCAGCAATTTAGTTTGAGCCGTTGGGTTAAATTTGGGAGCACTCGGACGCTGCCAATAGCCGCGATCAAACGCTTGGAACTGCCATCCTTGCTGCTCAAAGTAACGCTGCCAGTCGCGCCAGCAGGAGGCATCAAACCCCCAACCGTGATAGGCAATGGCTTCTTTAGGAGAGCGGTTATCCATGCCAAGTTTTGAGGCTGTGGATCAGGTGAGCCAGATGATCGGGCGTATGGCAAGCTGAAAGGGCAAGGCGAATTCGAGCAGTACCCGGAGCCACGGTGGGCGGACGAATCGCGGTTGCCAAAATGCCCTGAGTCGCTAACCATTGCGAGAGGCGCAGCGTTTTGTCTTCTGCACCAACGATCAGCGGGATAATTTGCGTGGTTGATGCGCCTGTGTCGAATCCCATTTGTTGCAGTTGGGTTCTCAAGGTTTCCGCCTGTTGCATGAGCTTTTGCCGCTCCGCCTCCAACTGCGGCATCAGGGAAAGAGCCGCGTCGATTGATCCCAGCACCGCAGGCGGCAGGGCGGTGGTGTAGATGAAACCGGGACAGCAGTTAATCAGATAATCTCTCAGCTTTTGCGAACAAGCTACGAACGCGCCAAACGCACCGAACGCCTTGCCAAAAGTGCCAACGGTCAAATCAACCGACTGGTGAGCCGCTAACCCCATGCCGCCTTGCCCCAAAACGCCCAACCCATGTGCGTCATCCAAATACAAAATAGCATTGTACCGCTGTGCAAGTTGAATCAAAGCGCTCACATCAGTCTGATCGCCGTCCATGCTAAACACGGTTTCGGTGACGATCAGAATCCGGCTGTAGGAGGCACTGCTAACCGCTTCGAGGTGGTGTTCTAACTGCCGCAAATTGCCGTGACCATAGCGGATCAATCGCGCATCGCTGGCTAGAATGCCTTGAATCAAGCTGCTGTGTACCAACCGATCGCAAAGTACAACCGCATGGCGATTAAGCAAAGCTGGTAAAACCGTGGAGTTCGCCTGAAAGCCAGAACTAAAGAGCAAGGCTGCTTCCTGCCCGCAAGCGGCTGCCAATTTCGCCTCTAGCTGCTGATGGATTTCATAGGTTCCAGTCACCAATCGAGAAGCGCTGGCACTCGTCCCATAGTGAGCGGTGTATTGCTGAGCGGCTGCAATCAGAGCAGGATGTTTAGCCAGCCCTAAGTAATCGTTAGAACTGAAGTTAATCTGACGGCATCCATGCTGTATCACCTGCACCGCATCGATTGGCTCCACAGGCTGAAGAGACCGCAACTGCTGGTTCTCAGTCCTACGTGCCAGAGCCGCTTCAACAAAAGTAAACTTGTCTTTCTGCACCATATTTAGTATCAGTAGCACTGGTAATTTAGGGTTTAGGAATGGGAATTCAATCCGTTCGATCGTGGGGCGGGCGGGTGTTTTGCGGTCAAATTCGATTGCCGGATGCCCATTGATCTGATGCCCATTGATTTGTTAAACCCGCCCCTACAGTTACGGATTGATTCAATCCACGCTCCTTAGGAAGGCAGTAAGGCGGGGAGGCAGAGGGGAGTATGGCGAGTGACTG
>JAAUQT010000036.1 GCA_012033495.1 Cyanobacteria bacterium RM1_2_2
AAGGCAGAGGCAAAGCTACTGAAAGAGCAAATCGACGAGTTTTTAGCGCGCAACCCAGAAGCAGGGCGCTCAGGGCATGTTGAATCGCTCTATCGGGGGCATTGCGGCTCACCATGCGGGTGTGCTGCCTGCTTGGAAAGGGCTAATCGAAGAGCTATTTCAGCAAGGATTGATCAAAATTGTGTTTGCCACCGAAACGCTGGCGGCCGGAATTAATATGCCTGCTCGCACCACGGTGATCTCTAGCCTCTCAAAGCGCACTGATCGCGGGCATCGGTTGTTAACCGCCTCAGAATTTCTGCAATGGCAGGGCGGGCAGGACGACGCGGCATGGATGAATTGGGGCATGTAGTGACAGTGCAAACACCCTTTGAAGGAGCCTCAGAAGCCGCCTATCTGGCTACCTCTAAAGCTGATCCGCTGGTGAGCCAGTTTACGCCAAGCTATGGCATGGTGCTGAACCTGCTGCAAACCCACACCCTAGAAGAGGCACAAGACCTGGTTGAGCGCAGTTTTGGATACTATCTTTCAACGGTGTATTTACGACCGCAGCAGCAGGCGATTTATGACCTCACGACTGAAATTGAACAGCAGCAGCAGGTTACAGCAGTTGATCCAGAACTTGTGGCCGCCTACGAAAAACTGCACGAACGACTCAAAGAAGAAAAGCGCTTGTTGAAAGTTCTTCAGCAGCAGGCGCAAGAAATCGAATCGCACCATTTGGCAACCGCCCTGTCGTTTGCGGTCGGGGGAACTATTCTTAGCCTCAAGGGTAAAAACATCCCGGTGGCAACTCCGCTGCCGGCAACGCTGGTGATGAAGGTGGCTGGGGCGGGGCAGTTTCCTTACCTGATTTGTTTGGGCAAAGACAATCGCTGGTATGTGGCAACTGTGTCCGATGTGGCAGGTCTCCATGCCGAATTTCCGCGCCTCGTCTCAGTAGACAACCTGGTTCCGCCGGCTGAACTGGCTTCTAAACCTGGCTCAGTCCGAAAAGGCGATGACGTGACTGGCTCCATTGCTGCCTTGATTCCAACCATCACGCCTGATGTTGACGCGCCCGAAGTGCGGGATCAGCAAGGACGAGTGGCGGCAGTCGAAGCGCAGTTGCAGTCCCACCCGCTACGACAGTGGGGCGATCCGGCTTATTTACTCAAGCGACAAAAGCGGATCGGGCGGATGCAGGAAGAGTTGGTCAATCGGCAGGAAAAACTGGAGCAGTACACCCAGCATTACTGGCAAGAGTTCCTAAATCTGATGGAAATTCTGCAAGCGTTTGGCTGCTTGGAAAATGATAAGCCGAATCCGTTAGGGCAAGTTGCCGCTGCGATTCGCGGTGATAACGAACTGTGGCTGGGTTTGTCGCTGGCCTCAGGCGAACTGGATAGTCTCGATCCGCATCATCTCGCTGCTGCCTGTGCCGCGTTGGTGACAGAAGTTTCTCGTCCCGATAACTGGACACGCTACGATCCTTCTCCAGAAGTAGAAGAAGCCCTCGCAGGTTTACGCAGCATCCGACGCGAGTTGTTTAAACTGCAACGCCGCTATCAGGTGTCTTTACCGGTGTGGCTGGAAACGGAATGGATCGGCTTAGTGGAGCAGTGGGCCCTTGGCGTGGAATGGATTGAGCTTTGCGCCAACACCAGCCTAGATGAAGGAGATGTAGTACGCATTCTTCGTCGCACCGTCGATTTTCTGTCGCAGGTTCCTCACGTGCCCTATTTGTCAGGTGAGTTGAAAACCAACGCAGTACGCGCGATTCAGTTGATTGATCGCTTCCCGGTGAATGAAGGCGTAGATTGACGTTCAAACACAATCTATCCAAACAGAGATGCAACGAGTGCAACTTCAGATACAGAATTAGCCCTACAGCTTTGATAGAAATACAGCAATGAATGCCATTGCTGCAATTTCATGGTGTTGCCAGTTGCCATCCCATCGCAGAAGCTTGGAGTCAGCTTTTTCAACAGTCCACAGGACAATTAAGTAAAGAAGTTTCCATCCTGGCTCTTGCATCAGCGAATGTTATGGCGTTACGCATTGAGTTTAGGACATCAGGGGTGTGGGGGCGTAGCCCCCAGCTAGAGGTTCCACCCCTACACCCCGTCCTCACCTTAGGCAATACTGCCATATCTTAATCTCCTTGACGATGAGAGGCAATTTGCCTCTTTTTTTATGCCCTGACTTTTTTATGCCCTGACTTTTGCCCTATCTCAACCGACAGAGCCAGAGCAAGGAGGCAAAGCAAATTTTACCTCTCATGAGCAATGCTAGGATCAAAATAAGTTTGTACGCTTGAAAAGTGCCGACTGGCGATATTCCCTGCAAGATAAACAACTACTTTTGTGTACACAGGAGAAAAAGCGATGAAACGAATCTTATTCACTATTACATCTGCGTTGTTACTGGCTGGAACGATCGCCCCCGTTGCTAAAGCTGACTTATTTGAGAACGTTGGTCGCTCAGTAGATGATGCGGTCGATGCAACCGGCAACGCAGTAGAAGATACCGGAGAATGGGTTGACGAAGCTGCTGATGATACTGGAACGGCAGCCGACGATACAACTGATGCAGTTGGAGAAGCAGCCGACGACTCAGCCAATGCAGTTGATGAGACGGTTGACGAAACGTTCTAGGCTCGGTCAAGAGCTATGACCCTCTCAACATGGGCGGTTGCGGTAATTTGGTCAGTTCAACGCATAGCTTGCCAGAAAAACTCAATCTAATCAGCATCGGCTCAATCTCCTGGAAACTTCCGGTTCGATTGGGCCGATTGTCCTTTGGTACGGCAATCCTGCTGAACCTGCGTGCAACTCCCCATCCGTGATGATGCAATCTGCGTTTATGAAGTAGGCGTGAAGCCCGACTGACTTTCCTGATCCAGGCTATTTCGCTTGTAGGGAGTAGGAGGAGTTTTAACTTCTAGACTGTTGAGTGTCAGTTGCTTTCAGTCGAGTGAAGCAAGGCTAGCGGCTAGAGATGATGCAACCAATTGGAGTTAGTCACAGTCAGGAGGATGATTGATGAAAGAGGGGGAACTCAAGATACAAGCCCTGAGGCCAAACCAGCCTCAATCATCTGTTGCCAAAATCGTCAAAACTATTGCCAAAAGCTCACCTGCTGCACCTCAACCGACTCCTCAACCTGAACCCGACCCCATTAAAGAATCCTACTTGCCAGGAATGCAACGACGAGTCGGTGTTGTTGCCGGAGTAGCGATGGTGGTTACGTCGGGGATGGCTGCCAAGGTGATCAATCACGCTCCGGAGTATGAAGGACAGTTTCAGCTTACGCTAACGACCGCCCAGACGCCTGCTCAAACCGCCGCTCAGACAAACGCCATTCCGGTTCCCCAGATTCAAGATGTGAATCGCCTTATTGCGCCTTCGCCTGAGTCTCAGATCGAAATCCTTAAAAGCCATAGATTCATTGATCCGACGCTGCAACAGCTTCGTCCTAAAATTTCCGATCTGGACTATGAAACCCTAACTCAAAACTTGCGGATCAACGTCAAGCCGGACTACACTCTGGAAGTTCGCTACCGAGACACTGACCGCAGCGGGTGGAGTGGGTTTTGGCTCAGCTCGCTGAAACCTACGTACAGTACAGTCAGGAATGCCGCGACAGCGTTTGTAAGGGCATCACCCACATTGAAACGCAGTTGCCCCAGGTTAAACAGCAAATTACTTCACTCCGTCAGCAGATTCGTCAACTCAGGCAACAGCACAATATCACCAACCAGGATGCGCAAATTCGCCTCTTTTCAGCCCGCTCCGCAGAAGTTGCCAAACAGCGAGCTGAAGTAGAAGGCAACCTGCTGAAAGCACAAAGCGACTATGCCGAATTGCAGCGGCGAATGGCATTGTCCTCAAAAGAATCTATTGCGCTCTCAATTTTGAGTAAAGATTCAGCCTACATCAACTCATTGCGGCAACTCCGCATCATTGACGTTGAAATTGCCCAACAGTTAAGCCGTTTGGATATGGATCGAGATCAGATTGAGGAACTTTCGATCCAGTATGCAGCAGAGCAAAGCCAGCTTTACACAGCAGCACAAACGGCCCTACAGCGGCATCTCAACGATCCTAAAGCGAATCTGCAAGACCCTGTTTTTCAAGAGCCGACCTACCTGAATTTGATCCATCAATCGTTGAGTGCAGTGGCTTATGTACAGGTGCTCGATCACCGTCACAGAATGTTGGTTCAAACCGAAGAGCAGCTACAGCACCAAAGCGACCGAATTGCCAATCTCTTGCGCCAGTATGGAGAGCAGCAGCAGCAGTTGCAGATTGAAACCCAAAGCCTTCAGCAATATCTCGACAAGTTAGAAGAACTGAAAGCTCAGACAAACCCTGTCGCATGGAAGCTAGCTACAGAGCCTTATCTAAAAGAGCAACCGATTCAAGAACCTGCCCCGATCGTCAAAGACCTGAAACGAGATGTTAGTTCAGGTGCAATTTTAGGCATCGTAGCTGGAATGGGAGTTGCGGCTGCGCTAGAACAAAAAAACAAATGGAAACCTAGTAAAGCGTAGGAGAACAATCTGGTTTTGGCTGGCAGAAGATCTCCAGACTGATACAGGGGCATCGTAGCCATTAAGCCTGTCCTAAACCTGATAGCTACAGCGATTAACCCGGCAAACAATACCCAACATTAGGATCGGGTTTCGACTGCGCTCAACCCACTTCATCCCTGGGTGCTGAGCGCAGTCGAAGCACGGCATTACACAGACAACGATTGCTAGGTTGATATAATTCAAATCCAGGGTAGTCGCTATTGCTTGATATGCGTTAGTGATTGCCCTGATTTTCTGTCTCTAGTTCAATGTTGTAAAGCAGACTGTTCTGGAAAGAAACGCTGTCTCCGCATTCGCTCCTCCCAAAAACTATCTCTACTGCCAAACGAACACATGGGCTTCATATTCACCTAGGTTCACGAGCAATTCGCCTGCATTCACCTCAACATCATAGTTTCTTGTCCACTCATGCCACATGCCATCCATCGGAAAATGAGAGATTTGATAGTCTCCTAGAAACTGATCAGAGAAGTTAGCCACAACAACAACACGCGAACCTTCTTCATTCCAGCGAGTATAAGCAACGACTTTAGCATCCTCATTTTCATGAATGAATTCGATGTTGTTGGTATACAGGGCATGATTGCCTTTACGTAGTGCAATTAATCCCTTGTAGTATTCAAATAAGCCTTTATTCAAATCATGTTCTAGCAGCGTCCAATCGATTTTGGCAGGATCAATTGTTTTACGTTTGTATTCACCAAACTCTTCACCCATCCAAATCATTGGAATGCCTACGGCTGTCATGAGCAATGCCACGCCTAACTTCTTGCGCCGAAAGGCTGCTTCGTCGAAGATGTCTCGGTCTCCCAAATCTGCCATCACATGGTTGTGATCATGATTGGTTAGATAATTCACAATATTAGTTGCGCCCATGTAACCTTGCCGTTTGGGATCAAGAACGTCCTTCAGGCGCTCTAAATCAAAGGTTTCTCCAAGAAGATGAGGTAGAACTGTATGATAGAACGAGTCGTGCCAGCAGCCATCCATTGGCCCTTCCAGATTGGTTATAGCTGGATCATCTGGAATATACTCGGCAACGTTATAGAATGGCTTGCTTCCGGCTGTTTGTTTCGCTTCTTGAACAATCCATTTCATGAAATCAAAATTGCCGATTTGTCGAGCTGCATCATAGCGAATTCCATCCAATGATATTCGCCTACCCAATACCGTACCGCATCTCCAATAAAACGCCGTGCCGGATAGGTTTCTAGGTGCTCGTCGTAGTGTTGATAATTGAATTCAGGGCCCCAGTTCAATTCGGGGTCTTTGGGGTCGTGGTGATACCAATAATCGTGATCAATCTGGGTAAGCGGACAAGAAGACTCTGAGTGGTTGTAAATCCCGTCGAGAATAATCCGAATTCCGCGCCCGTGACATTCGTCAATCAAACGCTTTAGTTCTTCAGTTGTGCCATAGCTAGACTCTGCCGCAAAAAAGAAGCGCGGATTGTAGCCCCAGCTATAGTCTCCCGGATATTCTTTAACAGGCATTAGTTCAATCGCATTAATGCCCAACTCACAAAGATAATCCAGCTTTTCAATCACATGCTTGTACTGCCCACGTACATAGCGATCGGGTTCACCGCCCGAAAAGTCTGCCACATGCAATTCGTAAATAACCAACTCGTGATCGGCAGGCAAAGGATGAGCGTCGTTTTGCCAAACGTAAGTGTCAACAATTCTCTCGCCGTCTTTAATGCGAACAATACCATTTTCTTCAGAGCTTTTGCCGTCTACATCAGTTGCATAAGGATCAGTGACATCAACCCACTGGTTCGGCTCAAAAAACCAAGACTTTGACTGCACCCGAAATTTATACTGATAAACTCCATCGGCTAAATCTACAGTCGTTCTAAAGTAACCATCTTCTCCCTTCTGCATGGGAATTTCTTGCCAATCAGAAAATGATCCAATTAAAGTCACTCCTTCGTTGTAAGGTGCAAACAAGTTAAACTCAATTGGATTGGCCATGTTATTTCCTTTTTGTAGCTAGGCATAATAGATAGCAGCATTCTCAAGGATTTAGGATAACTCCGCATCCAACTAGAGACATACTCCTAGAAAGGACTATATTTGCGGACGTTTTGCCGATTTTCTTTGACTGAAATTCTCAGGAGAGATTTTTCTGTTCGCTGAGTAGCGTCACAAGCGTTAGGTCTTTAAGGTCAACCTGCTTGTAGATAATCTGTCTATCTAGATAAGATGAATTGATGAACTAAACAGTGAGATTAGAAGTAATAACTATTTGGATCATTGCATGAGCAGTTTAGTCAATCTTCAAGTCAACGGTGAGCCACGCCAATGTCCCGTCGAAACGCGGCTGCCCGATCTGCTGGAACAAATGGGCACGAATCCGCGCCTTGTTGCCGTTGAATATAATGGTGAAATTTTGCATCGCCAATTCTGGTCGGAGACTCGAATTCAAGAAGGCGATCGATTGGAGATTGTCACGATTGTGGGAGGCGGATCAGGGCTATGGGAGGCAGATCAGGGCAAGAAAAGTAAGGCTTTTTCAAGATAAAGCTCTTTCAAAACAAAGCCATGAATCCCACTAACGAATTTGCCAAAGAGCGTAACCGTGCTGCCGCTGAACGCACCCTACTGGCATGGATTCGCACAAGTTTATCCTTGATCAGCTTTGGCTTCGGACTCGATCGAATTGTATCTGCTTTCAATACAGCGCTGAGAGAAAGAATTGACCCGCTAAACTTATCCCATGCGATGGGGCTTGTCTGTATCGCTGTTGGCACTCTGGCGTTGATATCGGCTGTCTTTGGCTATCGTCAGGAGATCCGCCGCATTCATCGCGGTACTCTCACCAACTCGGCTCGGTTGTCTTTGAGTTTCGTGGTTTCAATTGTGGTAGTGCTTGTGGGGTGGGTTGCCTTGATGGGTCTTTTACTTTAAGCGATGAGGTGTTACTGAATCGGAGTCTGAACTTGGAAGATCTCCGGTTTCTCAACTTGCATAACCCAGGGGCTGTGATCCATTCCAGCGAAAACCCTGATGATGGCAGCGCAACAGCCCCTAGCCTGTTTTTGAGGGCGGGCGTGATCCGGCGGATGCCGCCAACGGTTGACCATGAATGGATGACGCGCCCTAGTAACCGTCAACTTTCCATCGCAGCAGCCGAAGATCTGTACCGCCTTATTTCTACCCCATATGAAAAAGCTGAGCAGATTCCGTAAGGTTCCACTCAGCTTGGCTTTTTGTATCGAGTCAATTTGCTAGTCAGCTTACCTAGAGGGTGTCTGAGAAGTGGCTTACTGTGTTTTTAAGCTCCTCCTGATTTCCCTTACCCTGCCTTACGAAATGGGGGATCTCAAGTCTGTAAGAAGGACTCAAGCGGTTTGCTACTCCTATTTGGACTTTTTAGACATCCGCTTAGCAGACTCTAGAGCTTTGGAACATACTGTTCCTTTTCGGGAACGGGCGTGTATTCTGCCACGATTTGCCGAAACTCTTCGCCATCGATTGTTTCTTTCTCAATCAGCAGATCAACCAGCCGATCGATCACTGCCCGATTGTCCTCGATAATCTTGCAAGCCTGCTCGTAGCAATGCTCGACAATGTTGCGAACTTGGGCATCAATGCGAGCAGAAATTTCTTCGGAGTACTCAGAACGAGTCGTCCAGTCGCGTCCCAAAAAGACTTCTCCCTGCTGGCTTTCTAGCGAAACTGGCCCCAAATCCGACATGCCAAACCGCGTCACCATCTGGCGAGCCATCCCACCGACCTGTTGCAAATCGCCACCTGCACCCGTGGTGACTTCGGCATCACCAAAGATGACTTGCTCCGCTGC
The DNA here is from genome assembly GCA_012033495.1 of Cyanobacteria bacterium RM1_2_2. Taxonomy (GTDB): domain Bacteria; phylum Cyanobacteriota; class Cyanobacteriia; order Elainellales; family Elainellaceae; genus Elainella. The sequence goes on from JAAUQT010000036.1 coordinate 8,381, forward strand.
CCGACCGCCTAGCGCACCGCTAATGCGAGCCGTTAACTGAGCGCGGGAAATCAAGCCCTGCTCTTCATTGGGAGTAAACCAGGTTAGTCCTTGAGCCTGACCACGCGGAATCAGCGTTACTTTCTGCACGGGGTCATGGGCTTGCAGTAGTGTACCAACGATGGCATGTCCAATTTCGTGATAGGCAATCAGGCGTTTGCTCTTGCTATCTACCAGCGGCGTACCTTCCATACCCGCCACCACGCGATCCACCGCATCATCGATTTCTAGCATCGTAATCGCTTCCTTACGACGACGAGCCGTAAGAATTGCTGCTTCGTTTAGCAAGTTTGCCAAGTCCGCGCCTGTGAATCCGGGAGTACGACGGGCAATCGCTTCTAACGACACCTCTGGTGCCAGCTTCTTGTTGCGAGCGTGAACTTCCAGCACTTCCAGCCGTCCCTTGATATCGGGGGCATCGACTGTCACCTGCCGATCGAAACGTCCGGGACGCAGCAAGGCGGAATCCAACACATCGGGGCGGTTGGTCGCCGCAATGATGATGATGCCCGTGTTGCCCTCGAAGCCATCCATCTCGGTGAGCAACTGGTTCAATGTCTGCTCCCGCTCGTCGTTGCCACCGCCAATTCCTGTACCTCGCTGCCGACCGACAGCGTCGATCTCATCAATGAAGATGATGCAGGGTGCGTTCTCTTTCGCTTTTTTGAACAGGTCACGCACACGAGACGCGCCGACGCCAACAAACATTTCCACAAACTCAGAGCCAGAGATGCTGAAGAAGGGCACGCCTGCCTCGCCTGCGATTGCTTTTGCCAGGAGGGTTTTACCAGTACCGGGCGGGCCAACCAGCAGCACGCCTTTGGGAATTTTGGCTCCCACTGCCGTGAAGCGCTCTGGCTTCTTCAAGAAGTAAACCACCTCTTGCAGTTCTTCTTTGGCTTCTTCGATGCCAGCCACATCGTCAAACATCACACCCGTTTTAGCTTCCATCATGAAGCGGGCGCGAGATTTACCGAAGTTCATGGCCTGACCGGGGCCACCGGGCACATTGCTGGAGCGACGGAATAAAAAGAATAAGCCGCCAATTAGCAGAACTGGGAAGATGAGGTTGCCAAGCAGTCCCCAAATGGCGCCGTCATTGCGAGGAGGATGAACGTCGAAGTTAATGTGTCCTTCTCGTAGTCTGGAGATCAACTCAGGTGCATTGCCAGGCAGGTCAACCCGCAAGCGCTGAACTCGACCGTCCAGTTCGGGGTCGGTCGCCTCTACAATTGCCGTGCGCCCACTGTCGTAGAAGTCTACGCTCATGATCCGATCTTGCGCCAGGTAGTCTAAGAAGCGACCGTAGGTCATGCGGGTACTGGCAGTGTTGCTTCCCATTGTCATTGGAGAGGTAGCAAACGCGCCTTGCCAAAGGAAGAAACCCACGACTAGGAGTGGCAATGTCCAGAGAAGAACAATTCTCCAGGAAAGTTTCATAGTTTAAGTTACCTCTAATAATCAGGTACGCGAAGCAAAAGCACAAATCGATTGAGTTAACAAATCATGGAGTGCTTACTTTCGCCATGTATTGAACTCGAAAATACGGTGATCTAAACCGCTGCTGCCTTGCTCAATCAACCTATGCATCGTAGAAATTCATTGCTCTTGCAGCAATCGCCACAAGCACAACATCTACCCTAATTGCAACAGTCACAACGATGACAGCAGAACTCTGTTCCGATACTTTTTTAACTGAGAACCAATCTTAACTAAATTTAACCTAATTTCAGGGAACAGAGCAACCAGCAGACCGCTTTGTTTGCTGAAATGCCAGTGAAATCAAGCCTAATTGTACCGAATGAGAGATGAAGTTCGCCTGTGGCGGAGAAACCTGTCCTCTTCAATCGCCTAACCAATCCTGAGAAAACGTCTGGAAACATCGCGCCGCAGTGGACAGATTCAGCCTTGATCCTAGCTTGCCAAACCTCGCTCTTTACGGAATTTGTAGTTTGGATTGCCAAATGGCATAAGAACAAGTGTATTATTCTAGAAGCAATCGCAAATCTTGCCGAAACCTGAGAAGACCGTTAGCGCTCACAGGATTTTGGAGCAAAGCAGTCTGTTTTCGAGGTGCTGCTTGCAATTACTGTATCTGGCTTCGCTTGACATTCCTTGCCCTTTCTAACACGCTCTTAAGATACTGCTCAACAGAGGTGATTTAGCTTCATGGTAGGCAAACAACCTTCTCCCATCCCTGCAACACTTTCACTAGGTACGGTGCTTAGCGTCGATTTAGGCAGAACTTCCACAAAAGCTTGTGTGAGCCGCGATCCTGATAAGGTCGTTTTGATTCCGGCTAACGTCGCTCATTTGACGGTCGAACAGGTGCGACGCGGTGGCTTTGAGTCACAGCCCACCGATCCGCTGCTTGATATGTGGCTTGAGTTTCAGGGGCGAGGCTATGCGATTGGGCAGCTAGGGGCTGATTTTGGCGCGAATTTGGGGGTTGGGCAGTCGAAGGTGGAAGATGCCCTTGTGAAGGTGTTGGCTTGCGTTGGCTATTTTAATCTCAGAGACAAAATCTCGGTGGTGCTAGGGCTACCTTACTATTCGCAAGAGCAGTTTGACCGAGAGAAAGAGCAAATTACCAGTTTGCTGCGTTCGCCGCATGTGATGAGCTACCGCAGTGAGTTGATCACCATTGATATTGAGCGCGTTTGGGTGATGCCAGAAGGATACGGCAGCCTGATCTGGTGTGAATCGCAGGACAAGAAAACCTCTAGCCCTGATTTTCCCCAGCTTTCGGTAGCTGTGGTTGATATTGGGCATCAGACTACTGATTTTCTCATGGTGGATCGGTTCCGCTTTGCTAGAGGCGCTTCCAAAAGTGAACCCTTTGCCATGAGCCAATTTTATGAACAGGTGGCGGCTCAAATTCAAGGGGCTGACAGTCAATCTCTTTCACTCATTGAAGCCGTGAATCGTCCAGAAGGCGAGCGATTCTTCCGTCCGAGAGGCGCAACCAAACCCACCAACTTAGATGATATTCTGCCGAGCTTACGCCGCAGTTTGCGCGCGAACTGTCTTCTCGCCTCGTTGATTGGCTGCCAGAGCGGGTGACAGATGTGGTGGTGAGTGGGGGCGGCGGCGAATTTTTCTGGAATGAGTTTCGCCCCCTGCTGCGGGATGCTCAGTTGAAAGGGCATTTGGCCAAGCCATCTCGTAAGGCAAACGCGCTAGGGCAATACATTTACGGCGAAGCACAATTAGCCAATTTAAGCAACAAACTGGCGGTCAGCAAATCTTGAGGAAAAAGAATTAAAAGTTGAAAATTAAACAAAATTAAAAATGAAACAATGAGACAGGCTGATCCGCGATGGACTCATTCGGCATTTTTACTTGAATTTTCAACTTTTAACGCTTCCCCACATGACATCTGGCAAACCCCGATCGAGCTATGTAGTTAAGTTTGTCCAAACTGAGGCAGACCAGGATTTGTTAGGGGCGGTTGAGCAAGCGCTTGAAGACGAATCTTACAAAAGCTTCAGCGATCTGTGTAAGCAAGCTCTGCGACGGCTCCTGTTCTCCACAGACGCGGAACCGATGCCGATGATGGCTCTGCTGGAACAGCAAGTCATGACGCTACAAATGCAAATCATGCAGATCGAACAGCGGTCTAAAGAATCACAGACCAACACGGTTGCCGAATTAGAACACAAAATTCAACAGTTGAGTGACCGAGTGACCCAGCTTGAGCAACAGCCTGCCTCCAGCCCTCAAGCGCCAGACAAGACAGCAGAAAACGCAGAGCTTGATCCCTTGCTCAGCCGTCTGGCTCCTTTTCTAGACGATTTTTAGGAAAAGTTACCCAAAAGCTCACAAAAATGGGGACGAATTCCGCCCCCTTGCAAACTAAAATACTGCGAACTGAAATCAATACGGTAAGCAGACTCCTACCCACTTGATGACACAAACTCAGTGTGTCTTACTTGTTCGGCTGCGGGGTCATGCGCAAGTAAGGCTTCACTTCCGTTACACCTTTAGGAAATTTCTGCCGCGCTTCTTCAGTTGGAATGGACGGCACAACCACACAATCACCGCCATCTTTCCAGTCGGCAGGGGTGGCCACGCTATAGTTGTCGGTCAATTGCAGAGAGTCAATCACGCGCAGAATCTCATCAAAGTTGCGCCCTGTGCTAGGCGGATAGGTGAAAGACAAACGCAGCTTCTTAGCTGGATCAATCACAAACACAGTTCGGACAGTCACCTTGGCGTTGGCATTCGGATGAATCATGTCATAGAGATCGGAAACTTTTTTGTCTGCATCCGCCAAGATAGGATAATTAAGCTGAGTGGACTGAGTTTCCTCAATATCGCCAATCCAGCCTTTGTGCGACTCTTCATCATCAACGCTGAGCGCAATCACTTTAACATTTCGCTTGTCAAATTCGGGCTTGAGTTTAGCCACAACGCCCAACTCAGTTGTGCAAACGGGGGTGTAGTCAGCGGGGTGTGAAAAGAGCACAACCCAGCTATCTCCAGCCCAGTCGTAAAAGTCAATCGTGCCCTCGCTAGAAGCTTGGCTGAAGTTTGGAACGGTATCACCGAGTCGGAGTGCCATAACTGAAATTCCTGTCTGTTCTTGCAACAACAAAATCGAAACATACTTTACCCATCATCTCATAAACCCCTGTTTTCCGATTGGTCTTTAGAGCTTTCTTTATAATTGCTCAGACTGGAGTTTGCAACAAAGCAGGCGAAAAGCACTTCCATGGCTCATTTCTAGCGAGGCTGACGACCGATCGACTTACTGCCCATGTTCCTCTAGCGTGAAATAACTTAATAAGAAGCAACGTTGACACGAGTTAACACAGGTTAATAATGAGTAAATCTAGTCAACATTTGAGTCAATATAACTTAGCACTTAAGACGCTCCAAACCTTGCCAATGATCCATCATTGGAAGCAGGGCCTAAACGGCTTTTTTGTGGAAAGATCAAGAAAAATCCTAACCTTGGATCATAAGCTGTGAACAAAGGCAAATCTGCTCATTTAATTAATATTTTTGACAGGTTTGCTATTCTCTACAGTGTTCTTCAAGTCAAGTAAATGGACACAATGAACGGTCAGATGCGTTTCGGCTCCGCTCAACGCGCCAACCTTTAGCCTTCGCTCAGTCAAGCGCAGTCGAACGGCGGGTTGAGCGGAACCGAACGGTGGGTTGAGCGCAGTCGAAACCCGAATTTTAAATCCGTTTCATTGAGTTCTTCAAGCTAGTAGCCACTTTTCTCTCAACCCATACCTCAGCCTATCCTGCTTCAACTCATGCACTCTATTCTTTGGTCACTGATTCACGCTGTTCAACCGCTTTTTGTTCCAATCTGTTTCATCTCAGCATGGCTACTTGTCGGTGCTGTGACTTGGACTGCTTGGGCTGCAATTCGAGATACTGTTTCTACTGCAAAAAAGCTCCACGAAATTCCTTGCGCCAATTGTCAGTTTTTCACAAACACTCATTTCTTAAAGTGTCCGGTTCACCCCAAATCGGCTCTATCGACAGATGCAATTGATTGTCCTGATTATCAACAGGCGGGCTATAAATTTATGAAATAAATCGGAGCTAGTTCGGCTCTATTTGCTAAGTTATGCAAATCTATAAGCTATCTGAATGCGCTGAGTTTGTAGCGGGAGATGAAACGCTACTGCGAGAGTTGTTGCATCCCGATAAGCAACCGATTGAGCTACGCTACAGTTTGGCTCATGCGGTCGTGTTATCTGGCAAAGTCTCGAAGCCACATTCGCTGTCAACGTCAGAAGTATATTACGTCTTAAGCGGCATTGGAGAGATGCACATTGGCAGTGAGATGCAGTTGATCGAAGCCGGGGATGCGGTTTATATTCCACCGAATGTGCGGCAGTTTGTACGCAATGTTGGAACAGAGCCGCTAGTTTTCCTGTGTATTGTTGATCCAGCTTGGCAACCGGAAAATGAATCGGTTGAACGATAGGCTCTGATACCTGTTTAGAATTAAGCCATCTAAACCAAACTAATCCTTATCCTGACAGTTTTCTCTAAGCTCGACTTTATCCAATTTGAAATTGAGGTTAGACTTGAGTAGTCTAGACCACGCTCAGGCTCTAGAACTTTTCAGATATCGCTGGCTATTACCGAGATCGCAGAAAGTCAGGGGAGTTTTCTGAAGCACCAGAGCCATCAGCAGTGAACCGTTTCAGAGTTTGGATAAAGTCGAGCTAAGAGACAATAATCAGGTAAGGGCAGAAGTTTGCAGAGATTCAATTTGATTAAAAAGTTGCTCAACTACTTTGCGCCTACGAGGTGAAGGAAGTTGCCCAACACGTCTACATTGGCCAAAATCGCGTAGGCAACTGCGGCTCCAGCAATGCCGCCGCCAAAAAATCCAAAAGCATACTGATCCCAACCTCTTTGAGTGCTAAATTCACGCGGCAGGTTAGGAGTTGTGATGTTGGCTAGTGGCTTAGGAGGTTTGCTAGCAGCGTAGAGCATGATCGCCAAGGTGGAAATCACAATCAGTCCAGAAGCAGACAAAAATGCGACCAACGTGCCAGAATCGGTATAACGAAGCGGATTAAACTTAGCAAAAGGCCCAACCAGCCAATAGCCATGCGCTAGACCCACTTCTAAGCCTCGACGTGTAGGAGAGAGTCCACTCCGGTAGGCAGATAGGTTATTGATAATGGTTTTGGTTAACTTGGACGAATTAATTGGCGTCGCAAGGTTGCCGATCTGCGGATCTGCCGCCGGATGTACGACTTCACGATTTCTTGGATCGCTAGGGCGATCATTAGACTGTTCAATCTTTTCAACGAATGTCGTCATCGCTTTTTCCATAGCCCAGATACTGAATCGAATTCTAAGAATTTTCTGAGATTCAATCCTCTGCCTTAGGCTGTAAAGTATCGCCAACTCCTGTCATTCAGGGGAATAAAAATAGCAATAAACTATGGTGCGAGGAATGTGATGCCAATAACATGCTTGGTAACTCAGCAACCCTGCTCTGAACGCGAACCGTCTGGCAGCGTAGCCCCACAGAAATTGCCGCTCGTCAAATCGACATCTTCCAAATCCGCGTCACTCAGGTTGGCATTGCTAAAGTTTGCCCCAACAATGGTGGCATCTTTCAAATTCGATTGGCTTAGATTCGCGCTACTCAGGTTTGCCCCATTCAGGTTTGTCTTGAACCGAAATGTTTTGTTTTGATCAGTGCCAACCAGCAGACCAACAAGAATTTCGCCGCCGCTAAACTGCCCTGCACGAGAAGAAAAAGCACTTGGGGTGTATGTAAAGAAGAAATCTCTAAGATTCGCGCCTTCCAGGTTTGCGTTTTCCAGATTTGCGCCACTCAAGTCGCTTCCCATCAGCAATGCACCACTCAAATTTGCGTTTTTTAGGTTGGCATTAGACATCAGGGTGGGCGCGGCTAAGGAGGCTTGAGCTAAGTTAGCAGATTGCAGCGAGGCTCCGGTTAAATTGGCTCCAACGAATTTGGCTGCTGTGAGGTTGGCAGCATCCAATGAAGCATGAATCAGGTTCGCCTCATCCAAGTCGGCTTTCGTCAAAATCGCCTTCTCCAGGTTTGCCCCGACGAGATAGGCTCGGTTTAGCTCTGCCTTGGTTAAATTTGCCCCTTCGAGGTTAGCGCCTTCAAGGTTAGCTCTATCTAAATCGGCTTTTTCAAGGTCGGCTCCGCGTAGGTCACAGCGCACACAGGCATTGGTATCCAATAATTGCCGGACTTGAGCCGTGGTATCCGGATAAGGCTGTGAACGGGATGCTGGATTTGAAGGGGATGGCGTAGTTGAGGGCTGTGATTCTTCAGTAATATTTTCAGCAATACTTTCAACGTTCCCAACCAGCGGCGGCAAATAGCCCTCAAACTCAACACCAGCGGCTTTCGTCCGTCCGCTGCGTTGGGGTTGTTAGACCGCGTTCAATAAACCAACAGTTCTACTCAGGTGTACATGTTTCTCTGCACAATTCAAGTATTCCAGATCACATCAAGCGAGAGGAAAGAGCCATTTTTAACTGATTACTCTGGGAGGACTGTAGATGCCTCTGTATTCACTTGCTAGAGAACTTTTCCTGAGCCTATACTTGAAGGAAGAATCGTCAATTCTACGGAAATTATGTCCACTAAATTAGTAGAAATTATGCCTACCAAACTGGTTAGATTACGTGAAGATGACATTTTAGTAGAAGTGGAAGTCCCAGAGGAGCAAGCTAGAGAGATCTCTAGTAGAAACGCTGATGCAGTTGATTCGACTATCAATAAAATTTACCCTGTTTTAGTGAGTGCCTGTCGCCCCATCATTAATGTATGGAAAGAGGTTAAGCAGGAGATTCAACTTGAACAAGCTGAAATAGAATTGGGCTTTAGTTTTGAGGGAGAGGGTAATCTATACATAGCAAAGACTAAAGCGACTGCAACACTAACTGTAAAACTTGTTGTTAAACCAAAGGAGAGCTTTCAGTGAATCTTTCAGTGCATCCCTCTATAGTTTTGATTGATAGCATTGATAAAGAGAATAATAAAGATTTTGGCACTGGCTTTATTATTCATAGAGATGATTATGGTACTTATATATTAACCTGCAAGCATGTTCTTAGAGATGCTGGGGGGGCGGGAAAAGTAAGAGTTTCTAGTATTGCTGATGTAGATATAGAAGATTACGATGAAAGTTTTGATTTGTTAGTTCTGCGTGTTAATGGTCTCTTTACAGAACAAATCTTTTCCCTTTGTGCATCTGGAAACGAAGGTAAAGAATTTGTTACGGCTGGTTTTTATAGGTTTGACGGTGACGAAAATCCAAGAATTAAAGATATTAAAGGAGAATTAGGAAAATTAGAAGCGATCAAATCTAGAGAAACTGGTAATCGAATTACAGCCTGGGACTTGAAGATAGCTGATGGTGGTTTCTTGAAGCCGGGATATAGCGGCTCACCCGTGATAGATGAAAATGGCTATGTGCTGGGAGTAGTAAGTCATTTAAGAGGAAAAGGTGAACAAGGTTCAGCTATTTCTATAAAGTCTCTTAAAAAGATTTGGCGTAGGATGCCATCGGATCTGATTAAACCAACTTGGCTCTATGACAAGATACTTGAGGGACATTCAGGTTGTATTAACAATGTTTCTTTTAGTCCTATAGATGACAAAATTTTATTTAGCTGTAGTGATGATATGACCATTAGAAAATGGGATATTGCTACCAGAAGCTCTTCAATCATTGGAAAGCACTCAACAAAAGTTAGAGCTATAATTCCAAGTCCAAATGGGAAAGTGATAACGAGTGGTAGTGAAAATGGAACAATAAGAGTCTGGGATACAGTTACTGGAGCTAAAGTATATTCTTCTCCTTCAAAAATACATCAAAAGAGAATTAATACTCTTGCCATCTCTCCAGATAATAAGTTTTTAATTAGTGGAAGTAGCGATCAAACAATTAAAGTATGGGATATTCAATCTCTTGAAAATGGTAGCCCTATTACAGATCTTCCTAGTAAACATACAAACGGTATTAGATCTATTGTAGTCAGTAAAGATGGAAATTTCTTTATTAGTGGCAGTAGTGATAACTTAATTAAAGTTATAAACTTTAATGGTAAAACTCTAAGAAAGTTTATACATTCCGACAAGGTTCTTTCTATAGCTATCAGCTCAGATCAGAGAAATCTTATCATTGGTAGTTCAGATAAAACAATAAGGATTTGGGACTTAGAAACAGCTCAACTGATTGATACTTTGACTGGACATAGAGATGAAGTTCGGTCTGTAACTATTAGCCCAAACAACCAGACTTTTGCTAGTGGAAGTACTGATGGGACAATTAGAATTTGGGATTTGGAAAATAAAAAATTACTTCATGTATTGCCTCATGAGGGAGCAATTAGGTCAGTTGCATATAGTCCGAGTGGCAAAGTGATTGCTGGTGGAAGTAGCAATGCAAGTATCAAACTTTGGAAGTTAAGCGAATAGGTCAATGGTAGCTATAACATTTTGGTGTTGACAATTTTCAAAAATAAATTTGTTTAACAACAGACAATCCTCAAGTACTGTCCCACCAATAGCTCAGCGGTCTAACAACTTGTTCAGCAGCAACTTCAGCAACAAGGCTTTGCGTAGTGGCGGCATCGATAGCAGAGGGGCGACCTGACATTACTCCTGCTCGAAACAAGACCTCGATTGGCTGAGCTGTTACATCAGCCGTTGCAGAGGTCAGTTGTTCAGCGAATCCCGCACCAAATTCCACGCTTGTGGCAATTTTTAAGCGGTTGGTGAGATTGGGGCGTTCGGCGGTGGGTGGGGCTAAAAAGCCAACTTCTACGACCGAATAATCCACGTTTACAAGAGAGTCGGGAATCAAAAAACCGCCACTTACCTCATTCCAAATCTGATAATTCAGCGAAAAAATATCGCTCACTGGAATATCCACTTTGACGTTTTCAGAAGGACGGTTGGCGCGTCGGCGTTGCCGCAATAAATTACCCGCTGCCCCTTCTATCGGCTCATCCTCGTTTTCCAAAATTGTTGCCGTTAGCATTGTGTCACTGGTTTCTAAAATGCAGCGACCTGATCGCAAGCCATCACTAAACTCCAGGCTACAGTAAACCTCTCTTCGGCTCGATGCACTGGGCGATTGAGCGAGTGTTTTTCAACCCAGGATAAACTTCCAAGTAGCGCTGGAACCAAAAGCCCTATCGTTAGCAGTTTTGATGGCATGATTCCACTCTCCTGATCTGCTCTCAGCCTTCTCACCCCAAGTGTAATACACCACTCCCTCAGATCTTATTGAGCCGGTTCCCTAGGGAAGATCAATGCAAACGTCGATCCTTGCCCTGGAGAACTAACAACACTCACTTTTCCATTCAAAGCAGTCACGATGGCTTGAACAATTGCCAACCCAAGCCCCGCTCCCTCAGTGCGACCAGAATTATGTTTAGCTCTGGCAAAGCGTTTAAAAATGCGCTGTTGATCTTCAGCATCAATTCCAATGCCCGTATCGCGTACCCAGAAGCGAACCGTGTCGTTATCCTTGACTGAACCTAAAGCAATTAACCCATCTCCAGGCGTATGTTGATTAGCGTTCACCACCAAGTTCATCATGGCCTGGGTCAAACGCTGGCGATCAATCTGGATTGTCCCTGACGCCTTGCGGTCAAGCCGACAATCACACTTCACAATTGCCTTTGCCTTCAAATATAATTCTTCAGTCAGTTCTGCTAAATTGACGGTTTCAAGTTGTACAAAATCAGGCTGTCCTGCCTTCACTAAAAGCAGCATATCATTCACAAACCGACTCATTCGATCTAACTCATCATCGACGATGGCTAGCACTTCTGATTGTTCTTTAGGATCGTCTCCTAGTAGTTCCAAGTGTCCTCGAATAATTGTGATCGGCGTTCTTAATTCATGACTTGCATCGTTAATAAAATTGCGCTGACTCACGAATGAAGACTGCAACCGATCCATCATTTCGTTGAAGGTTTGAGCGACATCGGCTAATTCTCCATTGCCTTCAACCTGAATACGCTTAGAGAGATCGGTTTCGCTGATATTACGAGCCGCAGTTGCCATGGAGCGTAAGGGTTTGAGAATTTTTCCAGAAGCGATCCAGGCAATCAGGGAAGCAACCAGCAACAGCAAAATCATCGCCTTGAGAACAACCTGAACCGCAGCTACGGTTTCTTCACGCTCATCGGCAACGAGATGAACGACTACAAAGACTCCCAGTTGTTGTCCTTGAAGTCGAATTGGTTCAGCAACATACACAACACCTTCAACTTCAGGGTCAGCAACTGAGAGTCTGTTCTGCGAGGGTTGCTCAATTTGCTGCCAGATGTTCATCAACTGAGAGCCGGGCGCTAGCGAGGGCGGCAAATCATTTGGACGCGCATCAAAAAACTGACGGTCAAAAATAACGACCAGAAACTGATCAACCTCCATTCTTTCCGCTTGTAAGTACTCACGGAAGAAGGTGCGGAGTTCTGTTGAATTCTGAGGTTGAGCAACTGCCAGATCTGTGTGTAGTTCGCCGATTTCTTCAGCAATGTCTTGCTGCAATCGCTGATCAACAAGCTGAAACAGTGCAAAATAAATGACTGGAATGGAAATGCTGACGAAAGCAGTCATCAAGGCTATGTAACAAAGCAAGATGCGCGTTCGGGCTTCCGAGAAAAAATGCCACCCCTTGAGGCGTTGTCGGAAATGGTGTCTTAGATTTGTTGACTGGGTAGGCGACTCTGGCTGACTGCCTGAAACCATCTAAGATACTCCTGCCACTCAATTTCACTGTGGATTTAGTGTATAAAACATATTCCTGAGTCTGAGTCAGTTATCAGGGATAAAGTACACATAAACAGGAATGGTTTTACTCTATCAACCTTCCTGTCTCCTCTCAAAGTAAAATTTGTGCAGTTGATTCTTTAATTTTTTTGATCATTCCCCTGCCAAAATTGGTTAGGCTCAAACCCGTCATGGGCACTCTAGCAAGTGAACGTTAGCCCAATTTATGGGTCTGCGAGAGTTCTCATGCCTAATCCACAGATTTCTGCAATTATTTGCACCCATAACCGAGCGTCCTATTTAGGAGCCGCGATTGATAGCTTGCTTGCACAAGAATTTGCCGGAGACTTTGAGGTGATCGTTGTCGATAATGCCTCAACCGATGGCACTCGTGAAATTGTTGCAGCCCGATCTTCGCATCCGTGCCTGCGCTATGTGTATGAGCCTGTGACGGGCTTATCGGTTGCTCGCAATACGGGCGCAAAGTTTGCTCAAGCTCAAGTTTTGGCTTACCTCGATGACGATGCTGTTGCTAGCCCCCAGTGGCTGACGGTGCTCTGCCAGGCTTATCAAACTCACGAAAAGCTAGCAATTGCAGGTGGACGGGTGACGCTGCTGTGGGCAAATGGGCTTCAGGCTCCACGCTGGCTCTCAACAGGGCTGTCGGGAAACCTGGGAGCCTACGATCTTGGCGCTGAACCACGGCTCATCGATCGTCCTGGACTGACGCCAAGAGGTTTAAATTACTCGATTCGTCGCTCGTTTTTGGAGCAAATTGGTGGCTTTGATGTCAACCTCGGTCGGGTTGGTAAAAATCTGCTCTCCAACGAAGAACTCCACATGACTGAACTTGCGATCAATCGCGGCTGGCAGGTGATGTATTTACCCGATGCTCATGTGGCTCACAACGTTGCCCCCGAACGGCTGAACCGGGCGTGGTTTCTGAGCCGGGGTTGGTGGCAGGGCATTAGTGAATGCTACCGCGAACAGCTAGCAGGCCGGGCTGGATTCGGTCAGTTTATTCGAGGGGGTGAACGGCTATTGCGCGGACTGTATCGCTCACTCAAATATTTCAACGATCCCGCCGAACGGTTCGATAACTTCGCCTATGCCTACGGACAAATTGGCTATCTCAAAGCCGCCATGCAAGGAATTTTGCGTTTCAAACATTGATCCTTCTGTGTGGGCAGGTTTTCAAATCTGCTACCCATGCCAATCCTCTCTGTACAGGCAGGTCTGTACAGGCAGGTTTAGAACCGCCCCTACCCGATATCCCTTTTTCCCGTACAGGTGGTTTTTCCGATCTGCTCCACCCAACCCTTTACCCAACCTAAATCAACATGATGCCTGCCAAACTTCCGGTTTCCGTCCTGATTCCTGCTAAAAACGAAGAAGCAAATCTGCCTGCTTGTCTAGAAAGCGTGGCGCGTGCTGATGAGGTGTTTGTCGTTGATTCACAGAGTACGGATCGATCGATTGAAATCTCTGAACGCTATGGTGCAACTGTGGTGCAGTTTCACTTCAACGGACGCTGGCCCAAAAAGAAAAACTGGTCGTTGGAAAACTTGCCCTTTCGCAACGAGTGGGTGCTGATTGTAGACTGCGATGAGCGAATTACGCCTGAACTGTGGGATGAAATTGCAGCCGCAATTCAAAATCCTGACTATGAAGGCTATTACTTGAATCGTCGGGTGTTTTTCCTAGGCCAGTGGATTCGGCATGGGGGCAAATATCCAGACTGGAATCTGCGCCTGTTCCGTCATGCCAAAGGACGCTACGAAAATTTGCACACTGAAGAAATTCGTAATACGGGCGATAACGAAGTGCATGAGCATGTGGTGATGTCAGGCAAAGTCGGCTATCTGAAAAACGACATGCTGCACATCGACTTCCGCGACATTTTCCATTGGTTAGAGCGTCACAACCGTTACTCGAACTGGGAAGCGAGAGTTTATTACAACCTGCTGACGGGCATGGGCGAGGGCGGCACCATTGGCGCGAATCTGTTTGGTGATTCGGTGCAGCGCAAGCGTTTCCTAAAGCGGATTTGGGTACGGCTGCCTTTCAAGCCGACGATTCGATTCATGCTGTCCTACTTCATTCGGTTCGGCTTTTTGGACGGTAAAGCAGGCTACATCTACGCGCGACTGCTCAGCCAATACGAATACCAAATTGGCGTCAAGCTCTACGAGTTGCAGTATGGCGGTCAACTAAACAAAGTCACTGAGCCTACACCAACCGTAACGATTGAACCTGTCCCGCAGCCCGAATCCTAACGTTTCAGCCAAATTGCTCTGTACGCTATTGTGACGCTATTGTGACGTCATTGTGAGTATGACCTCTTCCATCTCCTCTCAATTCACCCCAGACTTGACTGCACCGGCTTTAGTCGATCTACGCCACTATGATCAATCTCATTTTGATCGCGGGCGGTCAGGTTGGATGATTCTGCTGTGGTGGCTGGTTCAGGCGCTTGTGTTTCCCTTAACACCCCATTCGTTTCATGCGCCTCGAATTGCGATGCTACGGTGGTTTGGGGCAAAAATTGGGCGAGGTGTCTGCATTCGTCCGACGGCGCGCTTTACCTACCCTTGGAAGGTGAACATCGGTGACTATAGCTGGATCGGTGATGATGTGGTGCTTTACAGCCTTGATTACATTACGATTGGGCAGCACTGTGTCATCTCACAAAAAAGCTATCTGTGTACAGGGAGCCATGACATTACTGATCCAGCCTTTGGGTTGCAAACAGCCCCGATTACCGTCGGCAATGGAGCCTGGATAGCAACTGATTGTTTTGTTGCACCGGGCGTCACGATTGGCGCCAACGCAGTGATTGGGGCCCGCAGCACCGTCCTAAGAGCTATGCCGCATCAGCAGGTCTGTTGGGGAAGCCCCTGTCAGCCACGATACGTCAGAGCAGTGAGCGGAATCAGCAATTAATCGAGCTTAATTTACTAAATTGAGGTGGGTGCGTCAGTTGATCACCATCTCAAGCAAGGCTTCGTCTTGGGCAGAATGGCGTTTTTCAATCGGGATATAGGATGCTCCCCGCTCACCGGTGTAGATCTGAGTCGGACGGAAAATGCGGTTTTCAGCTAGCTGCTCTTTCCAGTGAGCTAACCAGCCCGCAGTGCGAGCAATGGCAAAAACAGGTGTAAACAGATCCGTCGGGATGCCCAATTTCCGGTAAAGCAAACCAGAGTAAAAATCAACGTTAGGATAAATGCCCTTAGCTCCCAAACGCGCCTCAACTGCCTTTTCCATTGCCACAGCGATGTCATAATATTCGTCTCTGCCAAACTTCTCAAAAAGCTGCTCGGCATACTCTTGCAGAATAATGGCGCGCGGATCTTTCACTTTATAAACGCGGTGTCCGAATCCCATGATTTTGGCTTTTTTTTGAATGCAATCATCGAGATAAGATTCAACATTGTCGATGGAACCAATCTCTTCCAGCATCCAAATCACTTCTTCATTCGCCCCTCCATGCAGCGGCCCTGCCAAGGTTCCCACGGCTGAAGCAATCACCCCGTAAGGATCTGTCAGCGTCGATGCTGTCACCATTGCCGAGAAGGTGGAGGCGTTAATCGTGTGTTCAGCGTGCAGCGTTAAGCAAACATCAAAAATGTGAGCTGCCAGCGGATCAGGTTCCCGCTCATTTAGCATGTAGAGGAAGTTGGCAGCGTAATTCAGGTCATCACGGGGCTGCACCGGGTCATTCCCCTTGCGCATCAGTTGAAAGGCAGCCACCATTGTGGGAATTTTGGCGAGAAGCCTCACCACCGCATCTCGAATATATACTGGATTGTCGAGGGCACGACGAGAGTAGAACAGACCTAAAGCCGCAGCACAAGCCTGTAGCGCATCCATTGGATGTCCGCTTTCTGGGAAGCACTTCATCATGTCGCGGATACGATACTTGAGGCGACGATGATAGCGAATTTCGTGCTCAAACTCGGCTAATTCATCTTGAGAAGGCAAACTTCCCCAAATTAATAGGTAAGACGTTTCTAAAAAAGTGCTACTGCGAGCCAGTTCCTCAATACTGATGCCTCGATATTCCAGAATGCCTTTTTGACCATCAACAAAGCTAATGCTGGATTGTGTGGCCGGAATTCCTTCCAAACCGGGTCTATATTCGCAGAACGTCATAATTTCACCGTGTGCCCGAAATAACTTGTACTGAGCAAATCAACCTTAGATTGGCATATTCCTCTCAATCGTTTTGTCTGCCTTGAACCAGTCTTACGCGAACAGGTCACAGGCTGTTAATGAAGAATATTGTTCGTAACACTCACCACCCTATTGCGTCGATCAAGCTGACCGAATGCGGCATGATGATCAACTCAAACGTTTATAATACAACGCGAATTGGGACAACGTGTGGAGGAGATAGGGGAGTGGGAAATTTATCAAATAACTCGTCTACCCGTTGGCTGAGCGTTCACAAGCAGCCTGCCCAATCACTCCACCCATTTACCTGATCAACTCGGATGAACCGTTCTCGACTTAGGCAAAGTTTTCGATTTGGCGGCAGCTTTTGCCGATGGAGCTTTGGTTCGTTCTGTCGCTTTCGCTTTCGCATCTGTCAGCGTGGCGCGTACACTAGCAGCTTGAGTCAGGAGTGAATCAGCAAAAGCAATTGCTTCCTGGTCAGATTTGCCGCCTGCAATTTGGGCCAGCTCTTCCCGTCGCTGTTGAGCATCTAACAGAGCAATCCGTACCACCGTTCGCACGTCTTGTCCTTCTAGATGGCTGCCATTCGTTTCGGCAGAGTTTGCTGCGGGGGTTGCTTCACTGGCGCGTTTGGTTTTGCCGCGTTTTTTAGCTGTGCCTGCGGTTGGATCAATCACCTGTTTATCAACCCGGTAATGGGAATCTGCCATCGCTGCAATAATGGGCTGGTGCGTCACACATAGCACCTGATGGCGTTGGCTGAGTTGATGCAGCTTTTCAGCAATTGCTTGGGCAACCCGTCCCGAAACGCCCGCATCGACTTCGTCAAACACCATCGTGCCAACCGCATCGACTTGAGAGAAGCAGGCTTTCAGCGCCAGCAAAAAGCGGCTCATTTCCCCACCCGAAGCGGTTTCTGAGAGCGGCTGCAACTGCTCACCCGGATTGGGGCTAAACAGGAAGCTAATTCGATCGGCTCCGGTAGCAGTCGGCGTCGAAGCAGCAATTCCAACTTTGAACTGCACTTTGTCCATTGCCAGTGGTTTTAGCTCTCTAACCAGCAAGGCTTCTAGCTCTTGAGCTGCTTTCTGCCGCAGTTGGGTGAGCTTTTGGCAAGCTTCGATTAGGGTATTCTGGCGCTCCTGATAGTTTTTCTCCAGCACCTCTAGCGACTGTCCACCGCTGCTCAACTCTTCCAACTCGCGCTGCACTTGCTGACTGTGGGCAATGGCTTCTGCGAGGGTTGGCCCATATTTGCGGCAGATTTGCTTAAGCTGCACGACTCGTTCTTCTACGGCTTGCAGGCGCTCTGGATCAGTTTCTAGGCTTTCTCCGTAGGCGTTGATTTGGCGTCCGGCTTCCTCTACTTGCGCTAGGGCATCTGTCACCATATCGAGCAAAGGCTGTAGCTGCGGATCATAGCGCAACATATCGGTCAGCACACTTTCTGCCTTGCCAAGCAGATCGGCGCAAGCGCTAGCCCCGCTGTCGTTTTGGTAGAGGGCTTGATAAACCTGATAGCTTTGCTGCTGCAACTCAACGCTGTGGCTCAGCCGCTGCCGTTCTTGCTCTAACTGATCCAGTTCATCAGGGTCGCTGAGATTGGCGGCAACTAGCTCTTTAGCCTGGTACTCAAACAAGTCCATTTGTTGCAGCCGCTGTTGCTCGAACTGACGCCGTTTTTCCAGCGCTTGTAGGGCTTGCTGAGCGGCGCTATAGTCCCTAGCAACCTGATCACGCTGCCGCACTAAAGCCTCACCGCCAAAAGCATCCAGCCATTCGCGCTGAAGGGTGGGCTGCCCTAACTGCATGGTTTGTCCTTGCGCCGTAATTTCTAACAGCCGATCGCGCAGGAATTCTATCTGCTGTTTGTTGACCAGCACCCCATTGACGCGAGAACGACTGCGAACATTGCCTCGCCCGGACACCACTTCGCGGCTGCATACCAGCGTCATGTCATCCACTAGCTCAATTTGCTGTTCTGATAGCCAAGCAATCAAAGAGGGATCGAGATCGAAGGTGGCTTCAATCAGAGCGCGCTCGGCTCCGGTACGAATCGCCCGACTAGAAACCTTGCCGCCCAGAGCCGCATCTAAGGCGTCTAAAATGATCGACTTCCCGGCTCCGGTTTCTCCTGTCAGCACGTTGAGTCCAGCCCCTAGTTCGAGATCGAGTTGGTCAACCAGGGCAAAATTTTCAATTTGGAGAGAGATCAGCATGGATCACAAAAACCGGGATAGGGGAGCCAAGATACTCATCTAAATACTCATCTATCAGTTTAGTGGTTGCCTCTTCGTTTTTAGCTACGTCGGCAGGGAATCGGAAGCGAATCTGCCTTTCAGACTAACCCGGTTTAGTCAAGACAGGATTGAATCCGACTGTTACAATGCTTTACATATGGTTACGATGTTAAAGCTAAAATTCGCCGATCTAGAAAGCCGTACCGAAGCAGATTGGTTTTTGCGGTAAGTTGGCCTTCATCGCCCATCGCAGGTCATGGCTAGAGTATGAGTGGGGCGGGCTGATCAAGCTGGTTAACATGGTTGGCTCAACGCTGGCACTCGTTCAGACGATTTTACCGAGATCATTGCACGGAGACTCATGCAGACTTTACATTCCTCTGATGACTTAAGCACTGAACCGATTCAGGGCATTGTGATTGAAAGTGAACTGCATCCTGCCCCAGAGGAACATCTAAAATCTGTTCAAGTGAATGCGCTCGATCCAGAGTCTGTTGCGTTGCAGTATGATCCGGAGACTATTTCTGCCTACTATGGTCGGCGCCCACTGCAAGTTCTGGGACGGACTTTCAGCATTTTCTGGACTTTCCTACTCTTTATCGTGGCGATTTGGTGGGATCGGCGAACGGGGCAAGTCGAGCGCAATCAACTCAAGCGAGCGGTTTGGCTACGAGAAATTTTGACTAATCTAGGCCCGGCATACATTAAAGTTGGGCAGGCTCTTTCAACGCGGCCTGATTTAGTGCCTCCGACTTACCTGGAAGAACTGACTCTGCTTCAAGATCAGTTGCCGCCTTTCCCAAATGAAATTGCGTTTCGGTTCATTGAGGAAGAGTTGGGCGACCGCCCTGAAAACATTTACGCAGAGCTTTCTGATCACCCCATTGCCGCAGCATCTCTGGGTCAGGTATACAAAGGCAAACTCAAAAGCGGCGAGACGGTTGCGGTTAAGGTGCAGCGCCCCGGATTAGCCCAAAGCATTACGTTAGATATTTACATTCTGCGTCAGCTAGCAGCTTGGGCCAACAAAAACTTCAAGCGGGTGCGCAGCGATTTGGTCGGAATCATGGACGAATTTGGGGCTCGCATCTTTGAGGAGATGGACTACACCCAAGAAGGGCGCAACGCCGAGCGGTTTTCTCAACTATACGGACATCTCCAAGATGTTTATGTGCCCCGGATTTACTGGCAGTACACTCAGCGGCGCGTGCTGACGATGGAATGGATCACGGGCACAAAGCTCACCCATCTTCCCGAAATTCGCGCTCAGGGCATTGATGCTGCTTACCTAATTGATGTCGGCGTTCAATGCTCGCTGCGGCAATTACTAGAGCACGGCTTCTTTCACGCTGATCCCCATCCGGGCAACCTGTTGGCAACTCCCGACGGTAAGTTGGCTTACCTTGACTTTGGCATGATGAGCGAAGTTAAGCCGCCTCAGCGCTATGGGCTAATCGAAGCGGTTGTGCATTTGGTGAACCGCGATTTTGAGTCGTTGGCGCAAGACTACGTGAAGTTAGAATTCCTCACCCCTGATACTGACCTAACGCCGATTGTTCCAGCCTTTGCTAGCGTATTCAGCGATGCTTTGGGGGGCACGGTGGCTCAAATTAATATCAAGAGCGTCACAGACCAGCTTTCGGAAATCATGTACGAATTTCCGTTCCGAGTGCCTGCCTACTATGCGCTGATTATCCGCTCGCTGGTGACATTAGAAGGAATTGCGATCAACGTTGACCCTGATTTCAAGGTGTTGAACAAAGCCTATCCCTATGTGGCCAAACGGCTGTTGACCGACTCTTCGCCCCAGTTGCGGGCTTCTTTGCAAGGCTTGCTGTTTAAGGATGGGCAGTTTCGGTGGAATCGGCTGGAAAACTTGCTGCGGAATGCGCGCAACAGCCAAGATTACGACATTAATCGCGTGCTTGACCAAACGATCGAATTTTTGTTTTCAGAGCGGGGCGCTTTCATTCGAGAGAATCTGGCCGATGAGATTGTGAAAGGTATCGATGCGGCTGGACAAAATGCCATTGAAGAAATTCGGACTCGTCTGCGCATATTTGTAGGGTTGGAGAAAAGCGCCCCTGTCGCAGATCCCCCTCAGCCTGCCGCCATGGATCATCTGACTCGCATCATTGACTTGCTGCGGGAAACGCCTGGGTTTGACCCGATGCAAATTGTACCGCTGATTCCGCGCCTGCTCGTGAAGCCAGAAGCTCAACAGCTTGGGCAACAAATTGTTGGAGGTTTGGCTCAGCGCATTGCTGCCCGCATGATCCGCGAGTTGCTGCTATCCGACCAAGCGCGTTCGGAAGGTGATTTGCCAATGCCAACGCATCGCACCCAACCTCGGTCGTTACCTAGTTCGGTTGGATATTAAGGAGATTTCTAAGCGATATCCTGCTGGGCAGGTTTTGCCAAAGGAGTGACAGTAAGGGGATGACTTCATCCCTCAATCTGCTGCCGGGGAGCTTCTAGACTCGCGCTTCTTCTGGCTTTTCCCCTATTCCTCTGTAGCTTGCTGCTCTTCGGTGAGGTCTGATTCCTGCCTCAAGTCAACGTCTTCTGAGCCATTAATGTTGGCTTGATACTGGGCCGTCAGGATTTCTAGCTTTTCTTTTTCCTGCTTCAGGTTTTCTTCAAGCTCTTGAATTTGTTCCCGGCGGGCTTCCATCTCTAGCGTGCGGCGCTGCAATTCTTGGCTTTTGAGGGTAAGAGACTGCCGCCACTGTTCGGCTCGCTGCACTTCTTCCTGCAAAACCGTTGGGGTGACTCCTGCTGCCAAAAACTGCTCGATTACCTCCAAAATCCACGGGGTCGCATCCTGCACTCTTTGTACTTGGCGAGAAGCCGCTATTTCGACCAATAGCAATTTACCTTCTGGATAGTCGTCACCCTCTATCCAGAGGTCATCCACCTCGTCTGTGAGAACCATCCAGGCATATTCAGCTTTTTGCTGGGCAATTAGCTGGAGATGAACCTTGCCTTCAGGGTCTTTTTTTTTCGCCTGAGCTAGATGCCACATTGCCGTGAAACGCGATCTTTAGGAAAAGTATATCTTTCGGAGAGGGGGAGATGTTGTTCTTCGCTCTACGAAAGCGCACCGTGATTACAGGCGTTGCAGCCTATCCGTCAGGATTTCAGCCTGTTTTTCTGCTTCTGCTAATGCAGTTCTAGCGTTTTGCACTACGTCAGCGCGAGCTTTATCGATGAAACTGGGATTGCTGAGACGTTGAGACAGGGAATCGATTTCGGCTTGCACCTTGGTCAGTTCTTTCTGAAGTCGAGCGCGTAGCCCTTCTATGTCTACCACACCTGCTAGCGGAATTAGGACTTGCACTGTGCCAATTACACCGGCGTACAGTTGCCCATGCGATTGAGCTAAATCAGGAGTAGCCGGTTTAGGCGTAACGGTTGTTGCTGCCACAGAGGCCGTCGTTGTCACAGCAGGAGAAGTTGGAGGAACAGTCAGGTTGCGATCAGCGCGTTGCCGAATGGCATCCAAGCGTTCGGTAAAGCCGCTCCGGGACTCAGGTTGCCGCAAAAATCGAAACAGGAACCATGCCGTATAGCCGGCGCCAATTAACTTCAGCAGGGGTGCAATCAACGGCAGACTGTCAATCGCTCCGATGATCGCTAGCAAAATCCGAGACAAAATCACCAGCAGCAGCACAAACAGCAGCGTTACTGCGGGCTTGCGGTAGGATTCTAACCCCCATTTAGCCAGAGCTCTACTGAAATTAGATTGCCCTGAAGGCAGTTTTTGTACTTCCGGCTGAGTTGCCTGTTGAGCCGCTGTTTCTGCCGCTGTTTCTGCCGCTGCTTCTGCCTCGCTTGCCGCTACAGGTTCAGCGATGGTTAGCTGCTCTACTTTTGCCAAATCTTGAATGTAGGTTTGCCCTGCCGTGAGGATTTGGCGCTCTCGCTCATCTTCGGTTTCCAAAATCGTTTTAATTTTGACACCCGGTTTAATATCTGCCTCAGCGCGAAGGTTACGAATCGTCCGAATTGCCCCCATCAATAACTCAAACTGCTGCTCTAGATCAGGATCAATTTGGCTTTGATTGAATTTGGGATAGGACTGAAGCGCCAAGCACTGATCCTCGCCCGTTTGGGTGAGCGTATGCCAAACTTCTTCGGTAATGTGCGGCATAAAGGGATGCAACAGCCGCAGCGTTCCTTCCAGCACATAAGCCAGCGTCTGTTGGGCAACTCGCTTGGAGGTCGGTTCTGCCTCGGTTTGTAGCCTTGATTTCACCAGTTCGATATACCAGTCGCAAAAATCACCCCAGAAGAACTCATACAGCCCTTTCGCCGCTTCACCCAAGCCGTAGTTGTCCAACTCTTTGCAGGTCTGCTGCACGACGCGATGGTAGCGCGACAGAATCCAACGATCGCTCAGTTCCAGATGGTTGGAGTCGGGTTGTCCAAGCTGGGCGGGCGTTTGTCCGTTTAGGTTCATCATCACAAACCGGGAGGCGTTCCACAATTTGTTGGTGAAATTGCGGGAGGCTTCCACCGAGGCAGACTCGTCGGTTTTGCGGTTGTATTCGAGGCGGATGTCCTGCCCGGCTCCGACCACTTCTCGCACCAGCGTATAGCGCACCGCGTCTGTGCCGTACTTGTCGATGAGAATCAGCGGATCGATGCCATTGTTGGCTGATTTCGACATTTTTTTGCCGTTCTCGTCCAGCACCAAGCCGTGAATATAGACCGTTTTGAAGGGAATTTGTCCGGTGAAGTGGCTGCCCAGCATCGTCATCCGCGCCACCCAGAAGAAGATAATGTCGAATCCGGTGACGAGGACGCTGTTGGGATAGTAGCGCTGTAAATCGGTGGTTTGATCGGGCCAACCCAGCGTCGAAAACGGCCACAGCCCAGAAGAAAACCAGGTATCCAGCACGTCGGGGTCTTGCTCTAGCTGCACCTCGTCGCCAAACTGAGCTTTAGCTTTCTCCCAGGCTTCGGCTTCGTTCGCGGCAACCACAAACGGCGTCTCGTCGGTGATGCTGCCGCCCGTTTGATTCACGACATACCAGGCCGGAATCCGGTGTCCCCACCAAAGCTGCCGAGAGATGCACCAGTCGCGCAGGTTTACCAGCCAATCGCGGTACACCTTCGTCCAGCGTTCCGGTACAAAGTTGGGTTCGCCATGGTTATCCAAAAAGTCCAGCGTTTTGTCTGCCAGCGGTCGAATTTTGACAAACCACTGCGTCGAGAGCAGCGGCTCTACCGCAACTTTGCCCCGATCGCTGTAAGGAACGGTGTGCTTGTAGGGTTCAATTTTAACCAAGAAGCCATCCGCTTCAAGACGCTGCACCACATTTTTGCGAGCCACGAACCGATCTTGCCCCTGAAACTCGCCCGCGTTTTCATTCAGCGTGCCGTCTTTGTTCAGAATGTTGATCATCGGCAAATTGTGGCGTTTGCCCATCTCAAAATCGTTGGGATCGTGAGCAGGCGTAATTTTGACGCAGCCTGTGCCAAACTCCGCATCGACGTAATCATCGGCAATGATCGGAATTTCCCGGTTCAGAATTGGCAGCCGCACCATTTTGCCGACCATGGGTTTGTAGCGTTCATCGTTGGGATTCACCGCCACTGCCGTATCGCCCAACATCGTTTCCGGGCGCGTGGTCGCCACTTCCACAAAGCCAGAGCCATCGACCAGCGGATAGCGGAAATGCCAGAGGTTGCCGTCTGCTTCTTTGTTTTCCACCTCTAGATCTGATACGGCAGACTGGCTAGCCGGGCACCAGTTCACCATATACTTACCGCGATAGATCAGCCCTTCTTCATACAACCGCTTGAAGGCTTCCAGCACTGCCGCCGACAGCCCTTCATCCATCGTGAAGCGTTCGCGTGTCCAGTCTACCGACAAGCCGAGCCGCCGCAACTGACCCACAATTGTGCCGCCCGATTCCTCTTTCCACTGCCAGGCCCGTTCCAGATAGGCATCTCGACCCACATCTGCCCGATTCTTTTTCTGTGCCTGAAGTTCTCTGTCCAGGATCGTACTG
Organism: Cyanobacteria bacterium RM1_2_2; assembly: GCA_012033495.1. Classification (GTDB taxonomy): domain Bacteria; phylum Cyanobacteriota; class Cyanobacteriia; order Elainellales; family Elainellaceae; genus Elainella. Next base: position 33,121 of record JAAUQT010000036.1, read on the forward strand.
ACTGCGATGCTGGCGTGATCGGTTCCGGGCAACCAGAGCGTGTTGAAGCCTGCCATTCGGTGATAGCGCACCAAGGCGTCGATCAGCGAGTGCTCGAAGGCATGACCCATGTGCAGGCTACCTGTGACGTTAGGTGGCGGAATCACGATGCAAAAAGGCTCTCCGCCGTGATTTGGATCAGCCTTAAACACCTGATGCGCTTCCCAAAACTTCTGCCACTTCGCTTCGGTGGCAAAGGGTTCGTACTGGCTGGCGAGGGTGGGGATCGATGCAGTCATGAGGAAACAGAATACGCTTGCTGCTTAAAGATATCTAAAATTCTGACACGATGCGCGAAAGATTGGGAAAAGGGTTTGCCAGGAGGAGGGCGATCTTTTCAAAATAATTTGAAGGAACGTCTTCAATTCTCTCGTTTCACAGCGCTTTCATGCCAGTTGCGCAACAGGAAATCAGAGAGAACGGTTGTGATGACGAAAATGAGAACGCCTAAAATTGTCGTCATGAACAATGCAGCGAACATGCGCGGAATTTGTAAGTTGAGACCTGACATTAGAATTTGGTAGGCGATTCCAGATTGATTCCCGCCCGTTCCGGCCACAAATTCTGCCACCACTGCACCGATTAAAGCCAAGCCACCGCTAATCCGCAAGCCACCTAAGAAGTAGGGCATTGCACTCGGCAACCGCAAATAAAGCAACCTCTGCCAGCGAGAAGCCTTGTAGAGTTGAAATAAATTCTCTAAATTGTGATCGGCGCTATTTAACCCCAGAATGGTATTCGACAGAATAGGGAAAAATGCCACAATCCAGGCACAAATCACCAGCGAAACGAACGTCGAGTTTTCGCCCGGAACCAGCCGTTGCACCCAGATAATAATCAGCGGCGCAATTGCCACAATCGGCGTGGTTTGTAAAATTACAGCATAGGGAAAAAAGCTGCGCTCGATCCATTTACTCTGCATAAATAAAATTGACACCAGCAATCCCGAAAAAATCGCCGCGATAAATGCCACAACCGTGATCTGAAACGTGATCAACAGTGACGGAAACAGCGTACTCCATTCCTGAATCAGCGTTTGGAAAACCAGCAGTGGGCCAGGCAGCAAATAGGGTGGTGTGTTGGTCATTCGCACGCCGACTTCCCATAGCATCAGTGTCAAAACCCCTACTGTGATGGGCGCAAGCACATCAGGCGTGATCAACTTAGACAGCCAAAGTGGTTTCGTCGTAGCATCGGTTGAAGGGCGAGTCGGTTGATTGGCCGAACGGTCGAGAGCACTCACAGGGCATCACCTTCCATCATGTAGGTGAGTTGATCTAAAAAATGGCTGCGCATACCCCGCAGCTTGCTGCGATTGGGATAAGCAGCCCGCCGACCGTCAGGTCGGCAACAGAGACTTATACTTGGGAGCATGAAAGTTCAAAAGGCAAGTCATTG
>JAAUQT010000277.1 GCA_012033495.1 Cyanobacteria bacterium RM1_2_2
CTGCCTGATTCCCCCAAATCCCCCCTTTAAGGGGGACTTCAAACCAGTCTGGCTCGGTTTCCCCCTTGTGTGTACAGCGTAGCCCCTGGGATGAGAGCGGAATTTCGCTAAATCCATCTGTGCGGCGAGATGTTGGAGCAGTTGAGCGGTGGCAGATTGGAGAGCAGGGCACTTTTGAGGTCGCCATTTCGGGTGGGCTGATTGAAGAAGGCTCAACCAGCAAAACTTCCGCCTGACGCGCCTCAAAGATGAGTATTCTCCTGATGAGTGCAACCCTCACCTTTTGGAATGGAAGCCTGAAATTCAGCAAGAGTAAGGATTATAGAAATATTAAGAAACCCTCAAATGACTAGAGGGCTGCGTTCTAAGACTGCAACTGCGTGTAGGTAAACCGCTCGAAGCTGCCTTCGTTCAAGTTGTTCCAGGCATAGACGCGGCTGCGGAACTGCTGCCATTGTTCAAACACGGCTTTGAAGTCAGCATCTTTAGCGGCAAATTCGTCATAAAGCTGGAACGAGGCTTGCTCAGCGGCTTTCATGATTTCATCGCTGTACTGGCGCAATTGCACACCGCCTTGGATGAGTCGCTGTAATGCCTCGTTGTTTTGTGACTCATAGCGCGAAAGCGTCGTCATGTTGGCTTCGTTGGCGGCTGTTTGGATAGCGGCTTGATATTCAGGCGGCAGCTTTTTCCATTCGTTCAGGTTAATTTGCACTTCTAGCGTGGTTCCCGGTTCCCACCAGCCGGGATAGTAGTAAAACTGCGCGACTTTGTTAAGTCCTAGCTTTTCGTCGTCGTAAGGGCCGACCCATTCTGCCGCGTCGATCGCTCCGGTTTGCAGTGCCTGAAAAATCTCGCCGCCCGGCAAAGTTTGCACGGTGACGCCCAATTTGCCCATCACCTGACCGCCCAAGCCCGGAATTCGCATTTTTAAGCCTTGCAAATCAGCAACTGTCGAAATTTCTTTGCGAAACCAGCCGCCCATCTGCGCTCCAGTATTGCCTGCCGGAAACTGGATTGCGTTAAATTTGCTGGCATAAAGTTCCTGTAGTTGTTTTAATCCGCCGCCTTCATACAGCCAAGCATTCTGCTGCTGAGCGTTGAACCCAAACGGCAAGCTTGCCCCGAACCCCATAAACGGGCTTTTGCCAACGTAGTAGTAAGAGGCAGTATGCCCGCAGGGAACCGCGCCCTGAGAGACGACATTCAACACTTCCAAGCCAGGAGCCAATTCCCCGGCGGCGCGAGGAGTAATCACAAATTTGTTGCCAGTGAGAGCCGCAACCCGCTCGGCGAAAAGTTTCGCGCCACCAAACAAAGTATCTAACGAGACGGGCCAGCTTGTGGCCATCTGCCATTCAATCGTGGGAAGGGCGCTGCCAGCGGCAGTTGGCGTTGAAGGAGCAGGAGCAGAATTGCAGCCACCCATCACTCCAACCGTTGTGGCAGCAACTCCTCCCTGAGCCAATGTTGTTAGTAGTTTGCGACGTTCCATAAAGTACTCTTACTATTTTTCAAATTTAGGTTTTATGAGGATTGTTAGCGAAGTGAAGTCAGAAAAGTGAGGCCAGACAGGTTGAGGGAAAGTGAGAAATCGCTTTGCGGCTCCTCACGTCCATCAGCATCAGTTTTTTGAGATACATTCTCTGAAATTTACTCTAATTCCCCCGACAGAGCGAAGGTTCAACAAAAATCTATCTTAAGTTTGGCTGGGCGGAATTGCCTTTTTAAGTTCAAAACAGTAAAATTGGATACAGAAATAAAAAAGATTTCGTTCATCTCTGCTCAACTTCTGGCAAATTTACCTGCAATGAGGAAGGGTAGAGACGGAAGTAAGGGTAATTCCTGAAGGAACGCGCTGAACTTTACGTCGTTGCCTTGATACATTTCAGGAGTTAGTTAATTATGCAACTTTCTTATCGTGGGTCTCATTATGATTTAGACGCCCCTTTCACCGAAATGGTAGACAGCGGTATGAAAGGCGTTTATCGAGGACAAGCTTTTCCAATCACCTATCCGAGACATATTCCTGTTCAGCCTTCACATCAGCTAAAGTATCGCGGCTCAGCTTATCGCACAACTGCAACAGGCGGCACTGCACCTGTGGTTCGTTCCCCGATTGCTGCGGTTCCAGCAGCCAAGCTCTCTGCGCCTTCAACTTATTTATGGGGGCAAGCTTGCAAAATTCAACCCCCTGATTTAGAGAAAATGCACAAGCTTCACATTCAGCAGCGTTTGCAGCATCGAATTGAAGTTGCAAAAGCAAAAGGTGATCAGACCTTACTGCGTCTGCTAGAGCACGAGATGCAGCAGGCTAGTTAGTCTAGCTGTCTAATACCAATTTGATTTGTGAACTAGTCAGATCAGATCCCCCTGCCTCCGGCATCCCCCTTAATAAGGGGGACTGAGGGGGATCGGTTTGGCGTCAAGATCTGTCACGAAGTTTGTTTAAATCGGTATTAGATCGGTGCAATGGGAATTGTAGGGGAAGTCTCGATTTTTCTCATTCTTCAACCCCATTACGAGTATTTTTGTGATGTCTTCATTGCCTCCACAATCTGATCTTCAGCAATCTGATCTTCAGCAAGAAGTGCACTCTCTCCTAGAGTTGTATCAGCAGGAACCCCTTTTGCGAGCGCAACTCGACCCAACCGCAATTCGGGCATCGCTGCGAAAAGCCATCGCCCCAACCTTCGAGATCGTGTTTGCAGGTGCATTCAGTGCGGGTAAATCGATGCTGATCAACGCCATCTTAGAACGCGAGTTGCTCTACAGCGCAGAAGGACACGCCACTGGCACAGAATGCCAAATTGCCTACGCAGAAGCCAATCAGGAGCGGGTGGTTTTGACTTTCTTAAGCGAAGCCGAAATCCGCGAGCAGGCTAGCATTTTGTGTCAGCGGTTGGGCATGAGCGCCACCATCAACGTGAACCAACCTGACGTGATCTCGTTGCTGTGCCAAAAGTGTCAGCAAATCATCCAGGAAGAAGGCGGCGAAAGCAAATCTGATCGCGCCAAGCAAGCCAGTGCGCTTAACTTTTTGCTGGAAGGGTTTGTGGCTAACCGAGAACACATTCACACCGTTCACAACAACACCTTTTCGATGGAGCGGTTTAATTTCGCCAACTTGCAGGAAGCCGCCAGCTATGCTCGCAGAGGGGCAAACAGCGCCGTTTTGAAGCGGGTTGAATATTACTGTCATCACGAGTTGCTCCGCGACGGCAACATTTTGGTAGACACGCCCGGCATTGATGCGCCCGTCAAAAAAGATGCGGCGTTGACCTACACTAAAATCGAGAATCCTGATACTTCAGCGGTTGTCTGCGTGCTGAAGCCTGCCTCAGCCGGAGAGATGACCACCGAAGAAACCGAACTGTTGGAAAAAACTCGCTCGAATCCGGGCATCCGCGATCGGGTGTTTTATGTGTTCAACCGCGTTGATGAAACTTGGTACAACACCCAGCTACGCCAACGGTTGGATCGATTAATTCAAGAGCAGTTTCGAGCCTCTCAGCGGGTTTATAAAACCAGTGGGTTGCTTGGCTTTTATGGCAGCCAGGTTAGAGCCACTGCCCCCAGCGATCGGTTTGGCTTAGATACCATTCTTGCTCAGCGGGTGCAAGAGCAGCCGCATCAAGAAGAAACGCCGCAATTTGTCAGTGAGTTTAATCGATATTGCGCTAACTCTGGTAAGCTGCCGGCCGATCGGTTCCGAATTGATGTGAGGAGCTACGAAACGCCTAACGAAAACTACACGCGGATTTTAAACGAACAGGGGCACGCGCTCATTGATCAATTAATTAAAGACAGCGGCATCGAAGAATTTCGCACAGCCGTAACGCGCTATCTCAAAGAGGAGAAACGCCCGATGCTATTGGCAAACCTAGCAGACGATTTGCAGCCCCTTTGCATCGGTTTGAAAAAAACTTACGTCGAGGCATGGCAGCAGCTTGAAAGCCAACCCCGCGACCTCAACGCCATTAAAGAGCAAAAGTTGCGTCAGCTTAACCGCGACCTCAAACAAGTCGGCGATGCTTTCCGCCAAGATATCGAACAAGCCGTCAACGAAGCCGTCGCCAGCACTGCTAATGCTGCTTTTGAAGCCAGCTTTCTGAAGCTAAAAGCTCGCATGGTGAGCCGCCTCGATGAATTGCTGCAAACCTTTTCGGTGAGCGAAATCCACAAACGGGCGCAGGCAAGCCATCCTCGTCATTCAGTTGTGCCATTGCTGGCGATTTTGGCTGAAGCGTTCTATTACCTAGCAGATGGATTAGAAGAAGTGTTAGTTGATGCTTCGCAAGAGGTAATCGCTAACTTCTTTCAGAGCTTGATCGATCGGGTTCGTCAGCAAGCGTACTATCGTGATCTCTACCGTTTATTAGGGAATGACGGCGGCATTGAGCAAAGCTTGATGCGGTTACAGCAAAAAGCCACCGATGCTTTGGTGAATGAAGCCCGTACTGAATGCGATCGCTATGTGCGCGAACGTCCAGAATTCTATACCGAAGGCACTTACTCAATGTGGCAACTCCGCCAAACGCTGCAACAAGCCTGCCGGGGCTATGATTACAAAAACATGATGGAAGCCGAACCTGCCATCCGCCAACTGTTGAGGCTCGACTTTGAGCAGAAGGTCAAAGAAACCGTGATGCGAACCTTCCGGCAAACCGTCAACCAAACGCTAAACGTTCACTTGCTCAACAATGCAACCGAGCAAGCCGATGTGATTCTGCAACAGTACGACCAAGCTCGTGCTTATCTGGCAACGGTGTTGGATAAGGAAGCTGAAGAAAAGATTCGCTACAACCAGCGAAGCCAAGCAGAAGTCGAGCAAAAAATTGGGGTCTACAATCAGGCAATTGCCACGGTGAACGCTTGTTTAGAACTCGTGCAGTTAGATCGCCAGAAACTGCCTGCTATCAGTGAAGGCGATCTAGTAGCGGTATCCTATGAAACAGCCGACCCAATTGCTGTTCCCAGTACATCAGAATTGGAGCTTCCGTTCGCTGCTGCTGAAGAGAATCCGCTGTTGGCAGAAGCCGATAGCCGTGATTTGAGCTAAACCAAGGCGGGGAGGCTGTTCAGCAAGTCCCCTCGCCACTAACACAAATTTTGTAAAACTAGATACGGTTTAGCAAGTTTTTTGACAAAGGTTTACGGTTGCGTATCCGTAACTTTTCATCATGAAAACGGTATAAAGCAAACTCACCTCTCCGTGAAGAAACGACCGTGGTTTTCCATATCTTCAGGTTCTTCAGCAAAACCTCTGAGAAATTGAGTGTGTGAAGCGAACAACGAAATTCAATCTGAGTTCCATTCCCACACTACACACGTTGATGATTCTTATTAGAGGTTAAAACCATGACGATTCAAGCAACCAATGGCGACGACACAGTCCAAATCACTGGTACATCCGTAGAAGAAATCAAATTCCTCGGCGGCAACGATACAGTTTTCGGTGGACGCGGTGCTGACCGTCTGAGCGGCAACGATGGCAACGACACCATGATCGGC
>JAAUQT010000278.1 GCA_012033495.1 Cyanobacteria bacterium RM1_2_2
ATAAAGCATTAATTCGGTCACCCGCCTTACCACGCAAATAATTACGCTTGAGTGAATCGTCTTGCTTACTATGTCCAATCACAGGCTCAATGGCACTGCAACGCTTCAGCAAATGCTTCAGTGAACCACGCCCGTTGACTTGTACCGTATGGGAAATACAGCTTCTTCTAGATTGGAGAATGTTCGAGCCAAAGATATTGAGATTTATGAAGATGGTAATGAAATGTGGGTTGCTGCAAATTCAGGCGGTATTTCAACCTTTTCAATTCGAGGAAATGGCAAAAACTGGTGGAAACTGGATTAGGGGACTGAAATTCCTAATGAACTTCGAGTTGTGAATGATTATGGGCAGCATTGGTTATGGGAACCAACCTATTCTATGCCGTTGGCTATCTATCAGGAAGCACTTCGATCGGTGGGTGAACGATTTTATAACCCTCTTCTATCATTCAAGGAAATAAAAATTAGACTAAAATTGCTAGAACGTTTTTCTAACCTTTACTTCAACGTTCACACTCTTTTCCAAGATGGTGCTGCCGGCTGTGAACAAGTTGTGAATATTGAACTGTTTATTGCATGTAGCTTTCAGCAATTCTGATCGGATTTTTCTCTACCGAGATGACAGAAGAGGGTTAGGAAGGTTCGCTCAAGGGTTGTCGGGTAATCACATTAATTACTCCACCCGGTTCTAAAGCACCAAATAGAACCGAAGCAGGCCCCCTTAACACTTCTACCTGTTCGATTGTGCCAATAGGCGTTAGAGCATAGTAAACAACATCCCGATAACCGTTTCTGAGATTTGCAGGAGCAGATCCAAACCCTTGACTAAATCCTCTGATGATTCTGTCTCCTGCATAACCGTCATTATCGACTACGCCAGCGACGGTTTCGACTGCTTCATTTACAGTTCTCACATTGCGGTCTTCTAACACCTGTCGCGGCACGACCTGAACTGAGAAAGGAATATCCCGCAGCGGTGTATCTGTCCGCGTTGCCGTACTCGCCCTTGACGGGTTATAGCCCTCATCCTGCTTCCCGTCACCACCAGATCAATCGCCTCTTCCTCACCCGCCACAGCCGTCCCAGCCGTGACTGCAAAGACCAAACCCTCTGCCGCGCTGCTGATTTCTGCTACTGGCGGCGCATCCGTCCCCGTAACGGCAACCCGGACTCGATCGCCCGGTAAACTCGTCACACTCACCAGCGCAATCCCGTCGATCGGCTCTGCCTGAGAAAACTCCTCTTCGATCGCCGCATTGGAAATATCCGCAATCAGGGCATTCCCTACCGTTCGTGGCTCCGGCACTGCCAGATTGCCATCAGCCGTTTCCAAGACCACCTGTAAGCCTGCTTCCGTCGATTCAACTCGCACACCCGTAATCTGCACCAGCGCGGCTTCAATTTGGGCGATCCAGTCTTCAATTGTAGTGGCAGACGGCTCCAATTCCGGCAATTGAGGCACCTCAACCCCATGGGGCAATTCAGCACCTAACGCCACCCCCGCCCTTGCAGAATTGGGTTGAGGCTGCAACTCATCTTCCCCAACGGCCTGATCAGGCGATCGCATAGCGGATGGTTTGACCTCTTCCGCTTTCACCGGCAACACCGACAAACCTGCCATGCCCATCAGCACCATCACCAATGCCGATCACACCGAAACCGAAACTATTGACACACGCATCTCAATGCCTCACACCAAAAATCGCTTATTGCCAATCTTTCTTGATTGCAATAAGACGCAGTGTAAGGAGCTTGGATAGGGCGCGTCTACTCAAATTCGGACTTTGATCCCGATCCGGACAATCTCAGCGATCTTTCTGACAAGAGAATGCGGCTCCCCTGCTTCTGTTCAACTCAAAGATCCGAGGGGTCAACCCCCAACTCTCGCAGCTTTGCAGCTAGCCGCTCCGCCCGTTGCTTCTCCTGTTCTGCCTGCTGTTGCGCCTGTTCTTCCGGCAGTAACACCAGATCGCCTTGGGGCGTATAAAATCTCAGCCAGACACAACTGCCGCTGATCGGTTCCCGATCGATCGCTCCCTCCCAGGTTCCCAACCAGAGTTCTAACGTCTCACACCAAAGCCAACCGCGATCGTTAGGAGTCAGGGGCTGATAGCCGTGCGTCAAATCGAGTCGCCACCCTGCCAAAGAGTCTGGATTGAACGGATCAAAGACAAAATAATCCGGTGTCCGAAACGTTCGCTCATAGAGGTCTTTTTTCGCGCCCCGATCGATCGCAGCCGTGCTAGGAGACAGAAGTTCGATAATGACATCGGGATAGCGACCCGATTCCTCCCAAATCACCCAACCTTGCCGCTCTCGATTCGGTTCAACGCCCAAGACAGCCAAAAAATCTGGGCCTCTAAAATCGCGGTTCATAACCTGTTGGCGACTGTAATAGACGAACATATTGCCGCCCACAAAGCTATCTGGTCGAGATATCAGGGCTTGCTGGGCTGAACGAATCAGCACATTCATGGCAATCCGATGACGATTACTTTCCAAAGGTTCTCCATCGTCAAAAATCAAGTCGGTAGGAGGGGTTGGAACTTCCCAATCAGGCGGGAGTGGGGGATGGGAAGAGAAGGCAACTTCTGAAACCATGACTTGTGCCTCTGCCAAGTGCTTCCCCATTATATCGAGTTATATCAAGGAAGCTGAAATCGCCAATTTTTGACCCATCGCGCATTGTTTTGGGGTGATGCCAAATTTGCGTTTGAACGCTGCCGCAAAGTGCCCTTGGTGGCTATAGCCGCTGCGATGCACGACTTCAGCCACCGACAGACCTTGCTGCAAAAGTTGGGCTGCCTGGATTAGCCGCTGCTCGGTTAAATAGCCCAACACCGTGGTGCCAAATAGGGCTTGAAAGCCGCGCCTGAGGGTGCGATCGCTAACGCCGACCTGCTGCGCGAGTTCGGTTTGGCAGGGGGGATGTTCCAATTGGGATCGCAATAGCTCTGCGGCAAATTGAATGCGAGACATGGTATCGGGCTTCAGGGCGGTGACGCTTCCTGCTGCATCGCTGCCCCAAATACCATCTAGTTGCAGTGCCATTAGCTCAAATACTTTGCCCTGTAAATACAGTCGTTTCGTCATTCCTAAAAAGGGGCAGTCGATGATCTGCTGCACCACCGACCGCATCGCCGCTGTCGTTTGGGTCGAAAATATCTGCTGCCAGTCCTCTCCTTGCACCAAAGGTTGCAGTTCTGAAGGCAACTCCCCGGTTGGCGTCGCAAAAAACTGCCTCAGCAAGTGCGGCTCCATGTGAATATCAACCCCAACTTGCGGTTGTGCAGGATGAAAGCAGGTGAATGCTTTTTGAACGCCACTGCCACCAATGTAGCTGCGGGTCGCATCTTGATAGAGAGAACGTCCGCTATCAATCACGCCTGACAGGTGAACCATAAACTGTACCAAGTGCCGATTCTCGTCCCCCCAAAAACGTCAGGTCATTGTAGGTGGAATTAAAAATACGCAATTCTAGACCAGGGTAAAACTCTATCTCTCGCTCATGGCCACTGCCTAACGGAGGTGGCACGGTGTAGATAGTTTCTAGGCGATCGATGGAGGTTACAGGCGGACGGTGCTGCTGGGCTTCCATCCAAATTTCATCCACTTCTTCAGTAGTCAGATCAAGGCTCATGGGAGACGGGGGGAATTCAGGGTTAATGAGAAATAGTTTCAATAATCTCGATTTACCTCTGAAAAGTCAAGCCAGAGCGACCACGGAAGAGAATGTTTAGAAGCAAGTGTTTGCATCTATTCACATCAGGCGATTCCTTCAGAAAGGGATAGGAAGGCTGCATCCATGCACTCCATTTTTTGTCCTTCACCAGCTTGAAGAAGTATCTATCCAAAAGGCTTCCCGTAGAAGAGCAATATTCACTCCCTGACCAATTCAGCGTTCATCTCGTTTTGTCTGTGTATTAGTAACTGCGAATACAAGTCCTACTTATCTTCTGCCCCTGATGTTCTAAAATTGCCCCTCATTCCCATCTCCAGCAAAGCGATCAATCGCACCCAAGTCCTACATAGACAAGCCGATCGCCCCTCATCCCCATCTTCGACAAAGCGATCGATTTTCCTTTCCATCGATCGCTCCTCAATTCACATCTTTGGTAGAATCGATTGCCTTTCTAACCGATTGCGATCGATTGATAATATTCTTGGATTCAACCAAACCCTTTTTGAATTGCTTCAACGATTTCGTCAACTAACACATCGGATTGGTCAGACTTTGCATAAATCAGCAGTAGGACGACGATTTGAGGTGAAACGACCTGATAAATTATTCGGTATCCGCCACTTTTGCCAATTGGAATATCGCTATTTTTTGATCGTACCTTGAAGATGGTGTATCCCGTTTTTGTAACTTGCTCTCCGGGAAAAGTACTGGACTGAAGTGCTGTAAGGATGGGCTGGATGTCTGTCTCAATTTGCCGATAGCGTTTTGCTAAGCCTTTCAAGCGTTTCAGGAATATGGGTGAAAATCTAAGTTCCACTGCCTCATTCATAAACTTTTTGCCAAAGCTCAGAGATTGGCAGCGTTTCACCAGCTTGGGTTAGTCGAATCGCCTCCTGTAAATCTGCCAAAATTGCTTGCTTCGGTTCATTTTCATCTTCAGGATTTAAGCCGCTTTCTAATAGGTTCAGTGTTTCTAGCAGCTTTTCCCAAAGTGTGATGGGAACCAAAACTTCTGTTGGTGTGCCTTCGGCGCTGGCAACATATTTCACGCTGTTTCTAATTTCTGCAATTGTCATTACAAACACCTTACATTGGTCAAAATTATTTACCACGCTACTTTAATTATCCTATACCTCAACCTGAAGCCGGAGACATTCGATTGCGATTGCCCATACAGTCGATCGCCCTTTCCACCGATCGCCCCTCTCGACACTCCCCAATTGCCCCTCATTTCCACCTTCAGTAAAGCGATCGATCGCCCCCTTCCCCCATACCCGACCGGGCACCGATGCCCGCAGGGCTGCGGGATCGCCCCTCCTCCATATTTTTTGATCGCTCACTTTCCACAAGACATCGTGTGATCGCTCTGCAAGACTCGATCGCCTCCTTTCAAGTTAAAATTAAGGCACTCTCAGGGAGGTATGGTCGATGACGGCTAGAGAACAACTGCTGCAAGAACTGAGTCAAGTTTCTGATGAACTTGTGCAAGAAGTCTTAGATTTTCTGTTGTTTGCTAAGTTCCGCAGAGCCGCTGCTGCCTCTACTTGTGATGAAGATGATCAGCCCAATGAGCAGGTTTTAGCGAGTCTACGGCGGTCTTTACAAGATGCAAAAGCGGGTAGAACCCGTCCTGTTGCAGAGTTATGGGAAGGAATGGATGTCGAATGAGCAACCGATCGTCCAGGTTCAAGTAACCGATGACTTTCAGAGACTGTTTGTAAATGAATTTGAAGAGGCTGAAACAGGCTTCAAGACTTGATCCTCCCTAACCCTCCTTAGAAAGGAGGGAACCGAGCCAAAAGTCTGAAG